>QCIK01000008.1 GCA_003216715.1 Prochlorococcus sp. AG-402-L09
AATATTCAGAATTCTTAGCGATTATAAAAAATTGGACTCCTAGAAAAGTTGCTCGCTTTTGTGGTATCCCAGAAAAAAAATTAGAAGAAGTAGCTAATATGTTTAATCATCGCGAAAGGGTACTAAGTCTTTGGTCAATGGGTGTAAATCAACGCAGAGAAGGTACTGCAGTTGTTGGCGGACTTATCAATCTACATCTTCTCACGGGACAAATCGGGAAAGAGGGAGCTGGACCTTTTTCGCTTACTGGCCAACCAAATGCTATGGGAGGACGTGAAGCAGGAGGCCTATCTCATCTACTTCCTGGTTATCGAAATGTTGCCAATAAAAAACATAGACAAGTCGTCGAAAATCACTGGGATTTTCCGGCTGGAAGTATCTCTGAAGAACCAGGTTTAAACGCCTGGCAACAAATTGAAGCAATGGAAAAAGGAGAAATAGATCTTTGGTGGGTTGCTGCAACTAACCCACTTGTAAGCATGCCTGATCTAAATCGAGTAAAAGCCGCAATAAAAAACTGTTCTCTAGTTGTTTTATCCGAAGCATATGAAGATACTGAAACCTCTCATTATGCCCATCTATTATTGCCCGCTGCACAATGGAGTGAGAAAGCCGGTGTGATGACTAATTCAGAAAGGCGAATTACTTATTGCCCAGCTTTTCGTCCATGCTTTGGTCAAAGTCGTCCCGATTGGGAGATATTTGCTGAAGTAGGCCAAAAACTTGGATTTATTGATCAGTTTACTTATGATTCTTCTGCTGAGGTATATTCAGAGTTTACAGCTCTGACAAGTGGTCGTCTCTGTGATAGTTCGGGTCTTAATCATGAATTACTAACAAGTGTTGGTCCCCAGCAATGGCCATTTTCAAAAGGAAGTAATCCTACGAAAAAAGCCAAGCGACTTTATGAAAATAAAAGGTTTGAGACACCTAATGGTCGAGCCCAGTTTTACACTAAACAACCTCTCGGAATCGCTGAGCCTCCATGCGATATGTACCCGTTAGTCTTAACTGTTGGGCGTTACCTCGGACAATGGCATACCATGACTCGTACTGGAAAAGTAAATCGACTTAATAAAATGCACCCTGAACCATTACTTGAAATTCATCCTATGGATGCAAAAAATATGAATATTAAAGATGGTGATTTATCTGCTCTTAATTCTCGTCGTGGACATCTTACAGTACGTGTAAAAGAAACTGATCGTATACGTCGAGGCACAGTTTTTCTCCCAATGCACTGGGGCTTCACTCAAACTAATCATTGTGAGACAAACAACTTGATGCATGAACAATCATGTCCCATATCTAAACAGCCTGAACTAAAAGCAAGCGCTGTAATTGTGGCTCCAGTGAATCCAGTCAATCAACCACTTGAAAACAATGAAAAAGGATTTGTTAAATACGTAAAAGAAATCGTAAATATGAAATAAAAAATAGAAAACAATACTTCCTATTGAGAAATAACTCCTATGTCGAATAATTACGAAGAATTTAAAACCTATTTAAAGAAAATAGGTAGTGGTGAGTTTACAGGAAAAAGTCTTACTCGCGAAGAAACTAAATCTGCTCTCAAGCTTATGCTGAAAGAAGAAGCAAGTGCAGCACAAATTGGTGGCTTCATGATTGCACATAGAATTAGACGTCCTATCCCAGAAGAACTAGCCGGGATGATTGATGCCTATATAGAACTAGGGCCAAAGATTCAATCACACAGCAATCAACGTCAACCTATATTTTTTGGGATGCCTTTTGATGGTCGAAAAAAAACAGCACCAATTTATCCTCTTACAACTTTACTATTACTAACTCAAAAACAGCCTGTTATTTTGCATGGTGGTTCTCGTATGCCAGTGAAGTATGGCGTTACCCATAACGAACTCTTTCAAGCCTTAGGAATAAATTTAACCGGTCTATCCATAGAACAACTGCAAAGTTTTTTCAACCATAACGACCTAGCTTTAATACATCAGCCAGATCATTTTCCGCTAGCTGAAAATTTAATTCCTTATAGAGATCAAATAGGTAAGCGCCCACCTCTAGCAAGTATGGAATTAATCTGGACATGTCATCAAGGAAATCATTTACATATAAGTGGCTATGTTCATTCTCCTACTGAAGAGAGACATTGGAAGACCTTAGAGCTGATGGGAGAACAAAATGTGATTACTATCAAAGGACTGGAAGGTGGCATAGATCTTTCAATAAGTCGTTCATCAACAATTGGACAGTACAAACATCAACATGGAACTAGAACTGTTTTTCATCCCAAAGACTACGAATGTTCTGGAAAAGATATTGAATGGAGCGACATCACAGAATGGAAGAGATTTGCTTTACAAGCTCTTAATGGCGAGGGTCCTTTAATAAAAGCCCTTGAATGGAATGCTGGTATTTACTTTTTTTATGCAGGTATAAGCTCTGATATTAAAGAAGGAATTAATAAAGCTAAAGAAGTAATCAATTCAGGATCTGCTATCAAGCACTTAGAAAAATTAATTGATTGGAGTGACGAAAATATTGATTCCTAAGAACTTTGAAAAAGACATTTAATGCAAAGTTTTTTTCATTAAATAACGAGAAAAATGCACACCACCTATTTGAATCTCCTCAGGAGCAACAATCTTCCATCCATGACGTAAAAGTAGTTGATAACTACATAAACTAGCCTCTGTTTGTAAAGTAATAGGTCTATCTTTAAGAGTATCTTCCTCAATTTGATTTAATAGAGCCGTAGCATGACCCTGCCGTGACGAACGCCCTCGGCAATAAAGCAATGCCAAGCGATTATGGGGATATTTCAAAGCAAATGCTTCAATGGTTTGATGAACACAGCTCACCCAGCCCACGCCTTGTTTAAGAGGTTTATCTAAAATCCCAGGAAGATATGCCAAGGCCGACCACGCCTCAATCTGTTCTTGGCTATATAAGGATTTATCGCAAGTTCGAATAGCATCTTCATAAACTTCTCTGAGAGCCATTTCATCAGAACTCTCACAAGGTCGCAGATATCGATTTAGACTGTTTGCATGAAATGAAGTCAAGTTCTCTGACAGTATGAGAGGGTGAATAAATTATGAGCTATTTGCTTTGAGAAGGCTAAAAATTCCCACACTTTTAGGAGCTTTCATAACACTTCTAGATGATCGATTAGGTGAAACTATTGTTTTGCCTTTATTACCTTTTTTATTAGAGCAATTCACCACAAGTGCGACGACTCTTGGTTTTCTAACTGGAACTTATGCAATATCCCAGTTTGCTGCAGCCCCCTTAATTGGAGCCATGAGTGATCGTTTCGGGCGTAAGCCGATCATGATCACATGCGTATCAGGTTCAGTAATAGGAATATGTCTATTTGCATTAACTGTAAGCCTAAATTGGGATAATTATTTACCTTTATGGGCCTCAACTATACCTTTATCTTTACTATTTTTAGCCAGAATAATTGATGGTATCAGTGGTGGTACAGCAGCTACTGCTACTACAATACTTGCAGATATATCAACTCCCGAAAATCGTGCAAAGACTTTTGGTTTAATTGGAGTAGCGTTTGGTTTAGGTTTTATTCTTGGGCCAGGATTAGGAACAGCCCTAGCTAAGTTTAGTGTTACTTTACCGGTATGGGTCGCAAGCGGATTTGCAATATTTAATCTTATTTTTGTCATTTGGTTTTTACCTGAAACACTTCCCAAAAACAAAAGAAATTTATTACCAAGAAAAAGAGATTTAAATCCAATTAGTCAGCTGCTAATAGTCTTTAAAAACCCATTAGCTAGAAGACTTTGCTTGTCATTTTTTCTTTTCTTTATGGCATTTAATGGCTTTACAGCTATTTTAGTTCTTTATTTAAAAGAAAAATTTGAATGGAGTCCTGAATTATGTAGTGCTGCTTTTATTGTCGTTGGAGTTATCGCGATGATTGTCCAAGGAGGACTCATTGGTCCTCTGGTCAAAAGATTTGGGGAATCGAGATTAACTTTTACTGGTATCGGCTTTGTAATGACAGGATGTATTCTGTTGACACTCGCAAATATTGACACATCAATTCCTCTGGTATTTAGTGGCGTCGCAATCCTTGCAATGGGAACTGGACTAGTAACTCCTAGTTTAAGAGCACTAATCTCAAGGAGGCTAAGTTCTATAGGTCAAGGAGCAGTATTGGGAAATCTACAGGGTTTACAAAGTCTGGGGACTTTTCTTGGAGCAATCGCAGCGGGACGCTCATATGATCTTTTTGGTCCAAGAAGTCCGTTTTTTGGGACTATCTTGCTTTTGCTATTTGTTATGTTTTTAATTTCAGGTAGAAGTATTAGAAATCAAAAAGTAATCTCCTAGACTGATAGTTGATCATGATATTAAAATAATAATTAGAAATTAAATAAATCGGTTATAGATATGACTAGTCCAAAAATCAATAATGAAACTTATATAAATCGTGAACTGAGTTGGATAGATTTTAATAAACGTGTATTAGAACTTGCTATAGAAGAGGAAACTCCATTACTAGAAAAAATAAAATTCAGTTCAATCTTTAGCAATAATTTAGACGAATTTTTTATGGTTAGAGTTGCTTCATTAAAATCACAAGTAGAAGGTGGAATCTCAAAAAGAAGCCAAGATGGAAAATCTCCAGAAGAACAACTTATTGAAATTCGAAATTATTTAGATCCTATTTTAAAAACGCAACAATATAAAACAAGACAATATATAGAAGAGGACTTCAAAAAAAATAATATATTCATACTTGAATACTTAGAATTAAATGAAAGACAAAAGGTTTGGATAGATAATTATTTTACAACTGCAATTTTTCCGATACTAACCCCCTTAGCAGTTGACCCCTCTCATCCATTCCCTTTTATAAGTAATCTTAGTTTAAATTTAGCTGCAATTATCGTAGATAGTGAATCCAATAAAGAACAATTTACCCGCATAAAAATTCCTGGGGAGAGTATTTCCAGATTTATAAGTATTCCAGTTGAACTTCATGATAATGAATCTACAAAATACACAGGAATTGCCATTGAGCAAGTCATTGCAAATAATCTATCCATGCTTTTCCCTGGAATGGATGTTAAAGAATTTTCGTTCTTTCGCGTTACAAGAGATGCTGATCTAGAGCTTCGAGACATTGAAGCTGATGATTTAATGAGCGCACTTGAAGAAGGTTTACGCAAGCGACGCAAAGGAGGTGAGGTAGTGAGGCTAGAAGTCTCTACAAATACGCCAAAAGTGATTCTTGATCTGTTACAAGAAGGAATGAATATTGATAAAGAAAATTTATATCAAATTGAAGGATTACTAGCATTAGATGAATTAATAGAATTAACAACTTTCAATCTTCCTAAATTAAAATTTAAAGAGCATCAAGGCATTACTCATAATTCACTCAAAAACAGTCAATTGAGAGAACAAGAAGAATTAGATACGAGAAATAAAAACAATTTTAAAAGTATATTCTCGATTATTCGCAGTAATGATTTACTAGTACATCACCCATACAATCTTTTCTCGACCTCAGTCGAAGAGTTTATTAATCAAGCTGCGGAAGACAAGCAAGTCATGGGCATCAAAATGACCTTATATAGAATTTCCAAGGACTCTTTAATTATTGATGCACTAATAAGAGCTGCTGAGAAAGGCAAACAAGTAATGGCTCTCGTTGAACTAAAAGCAAGGTTTGATGAAGATAATAATATCCAATGGGCAAAACAATTAGAGCAAGCTGGAGTGCATGTTGTTTATGGAGTCATTGGACTAAAAACTCATACAAAAATTGCTTTAATTATAAGAAAAGAAAAAAACAGATTAAGAACATACTTTCATATTGGAACTGGTAATTACAATGCAAAAACTTCGAAAACGTATACAGATTTTGGCTTGCTATCTTGTCAACCTGAGCTCGGTCAAGATCTTATTGAACTATTTAATTATCTGACTGGATTTGCTAAACAACAATCCTACAGAAAATTATTAGTTGCACCAGTAACTCTTAGAAATGGAATAGAGAAACTAATAAAAAGAGAAATCAATTATGCAAAAAATGGATTACCAGCAAGGATAATAGCCAAAATGAATTCCCTAGTAGATCCAGAAATTATAAAACTACTGTATTTAGCATCACAGCAAGGAGTAAAAATCGAACTTATAGTTAGAGGAATGTGCTGCCTATATCCTGAGAAAAAAGACTTAAGCGAGAATATAAAAGTAACAAGCATTATTGGTAGATTTTTAGAGCATTCAAGAATCTTTTGGTTTTATAACGATGGTGATGCAGAAGTATTTATTGGAAGTGCAGATTGGATGAGGCGTAATTTAGATAGAAGGGTTGAAGCAGTTACACCTATTGAAGACAATAAAATTAAAAAAGAAATTAAACATTTATTAGATTCTTATTTGGAGCCAAATAAAGACTCTTGGAACATGCAAAGTGATGGTAGCTACACCAAAAATCAAATTTTAAATGATAAAAAAAAATATATTCAAGAAAAAATTATTAAGCTATATAAAAAAGAAGAAATTTAAAAAGTTTGAAAGCTTTTATCAAAACATTTAATCTATTTTTGGATGCGCTTTATACCTAATTAGGCAAAAAGTCATAAATTTTTCGTTTCAATTAGTCAACTTCTCCTTATAAGTGCTAACTTCTTAATAAATCTAATTTCAAGAGGCCAGGGTGATGGGGATCCCGCTGGAATCTGCCAAGGAAATTTCTGATGTGTCATCAGGGAATTCTAATTCGGCAAGCACAAGTCAAAAACTATCTGCATCAACTGTAAGTAGTCAAAAATCTCGAAGTTCAAGAAAACAAAGTAATCGTCTAGCTACTGATGCGATAGGTTTCTATCTCACAAGTATTGGCAGAGTCCCACTTCTGACTCCTGCAGAAGAAATTGAGCTAGCTCATCATGTTCAACAAATGAAAGATTTGTTGAACCTTCCTCTTGAACAGCGGTCTACCCGTCAGAAACACAAAATAAAAATGGGTAAACGGGCAAGAGATCGCATGATGGCTGCAAATCTGAGACTTGTTGTAAGTGTTGCAAAAAAATATCAAAACCAAGGTCTCGAATTACTCGATTTAGTTCAAGAGGGTGCAATTGGATTAGAAAGAGCTGTTGATAAATTTGATCCTGCAATGGGTTATAAATTCTCAACCTATGCCTACTGGTGGATAAGACAAGGGATGACTCGTGCCATAGATAACAGTGCTAGAACTATCAGACTACCAATACATATCAGCGAAAAACTTTCAAAAATGCGCCGCATATCGCGTGAATTATCTCATCGGTTTGGTAGGCAACCAAATCGACTAGAATTGGCAAACGCAATGGGAATTGAACCTCAAGATCTAGAAGACTTAGTATCACAAAGCGCGCCATGTGCGTCTCTCGATGCTCATGCAAGAGGTGAAGAAGATCGAAGTACTCTTGGAGAGCTAATTCCAGACCCAAATTCTGATGAGCCCATGGAAGGGATGGATAGAAGTATTCAAAAAGAACACCTTGGAGGATGGTTATCTCAATTAAATGAGAGAGAGCAAAAAATCATGAGACTTCGCTTTGGTCTCGATGGAGAAGAACCACTTACTCTCGCTGAAATTGGAAGGCAAATAAATGTTTCTCGAGAGCGTGTAAGACAACTTGAAGCAAAAGCAATTTTAAAATTGAGAGTGATGACTACTCATCAAAACGCTGCTTAAACATTGCCTATTCAAATAGCTATTTTTGTTATTACGTTATGGATAATTATAATTTTATTAATTGCATTTTTATGTAAAAGATATTTTCCGAAAAAAGAAGAGTTAAGTAGAAAAATCATTCATATTGGAACAGGGCCTGTAATTCTTTTAGCCTGGTTATTTGATATTCCAAAAAATATAGCTTTTTTAACTGCATTATTGATCACTCTAGCCTTAGGTGTTAATTATCAATATCGTTTATTACCTGCCATTGAGGATATCGAGAGAAAAAGTTTTGGAACCATTGCATATGGTATGAGTATCACACTTTTACTTTTACTTTTCTGGCCTCGCTATGCATCATCTATTTCCATAGGAGTACTATCAATGGCTTTTGGAGATGGATTAGCAGGTTTAATCGGAAGGTCTATCAATTCTCCAAAATGGTCAATACTGGGTCAAACTAAATCAATTGTTGGAACATTAACAATGGCTTTAGTTGTAGCTATAACGACTTCAATTATCTCTTCAACTAATAATTTAGGCATAGAGCCTCTAGAAATTATAGGCATATCACTAATGGCAACTTGTCTAGAACAAGTAAGTCCCTGGGGTATTGACAATCTAACTGTTCCTATTGGAGTAACTTGTATAGGGATATGGTTAATAGGAATATAAAAACTAACTAAATATATTTGGCTGATTCAGCTAATTCCTCTAATAACACTTCAGTTGTAGAAAAGTTTATGCATGCATCCGTAACACTTTGTCCATAGGTAAGTTTTGACAAATCTGAATTTAATTTCTGATTACCCTCAACAAGATGACTTTCAATCATTACGCCCATTACATTCTTAGATCCACCTTTTAACTGCGATGCAACATCACGTAAAACTTCTGATTGTCTACGAAAATCTTTATTTGAGTTGCCATGACTACAATCAACCATGACTCTTGCAGGCATTTTAAATTGTGCCAATTCATCTGCAATTAAATTAATTGCATCAAGATGATAATTAGTTCCATTCTTGCCACCTCTTAGAACAAGATGACCATCTGGATTGCCTGTAGTGCTCACTATAGAAGCGTGACCATCGTTATTAATTCCTAAAAAATGATGAGGTTTTGAAGCGGCTTGCATTGCATTAATCGCAATCGTTGCTGTGCCGTCAGTACCATTCTTATAACCAACCGGCATTGATAATCCAGAGGCCATTTCACGATGAGTCTGGCTTTCTGTTGTTCTTGCTCCAATAGCAGTCCAACTAATTAAATCAGCAATATATTGAGGAACAACTGGATCAAGCAATTCAGTTGCTGCAGGCATTCCTTTTTTAGCCAAATCAAGCAATAAACCTCTTGCTTTTCTTAAACCAGTATTTATATCGTAAGAACCATCAAGATGGGGATCATTAATAAGTCCTTTCCAACCAACAGTTGTACGAGGTTTCTCAAAGTAAACACGCATAACAATTTCTAGTTGCTGACTATATTTCTCCCTTAATGGAGCTAAACGATTCGCATATTCAATAGCAGCATCAACATCATGAACGGAACATGGTCCAACAATTACCAAAATTCTTGGGTCAATTCCATGAAGAATTGATTGAATCTTTTTTCGAGTAGTAGAGACAACTTCAGAGGCTGCCTTATCCAAAGGCAAATCTCTATGAAGCAATGCTGGCGACATTAATGGACGAGTCTCGACCACATGAAGGTCAGAGGTGCTATCCACCATTGAAAAATATGATGAGGTGGACATTTAAAGCGTGATCATAGATATAAGATTAGAGAAGTATCAGTCATAGGGGGGTAATAAGTTGCATTATCTGAATGTTTGTTCAAGAAACATGCGGTTGTAAACAATGAAAACAAAAGGCCATCACTCAAATACATTCTCTATTGAGATTTAAAAATGCTTAAAAATTACTTATCACATGTTGCAGAAAGAGAAGCCTTAGGGATCCCTCCGCTTCCTTTAGATGCAAAACAAACTAAAGCTTTAACAGAATTATTAGAAAAACCAGATAAGGAATTTGATCAAAACTTCTTACTTGATCTTCTTGAAAATCGAATTCCTCCTGGAGTTGATAAAGCCTCTTATGTCAAAGCGACTTGGCTAAGCTCAATTGCTCAAGAAGAATTAATAAGTCCTTTAGTAAGTCCTTTAAAAGCAACTGAGCTTTTGGGTACAATGATTGGCGGATACAATGTAGCTGCTTTAATTGAAATACTAAAATCTAATAACGAAAAATTAGCAGCCTCAGCCTGTAATGCATTAAGTAATACTCTTTTAGTTTATGATGCTTTAAACGACATTTTAGAATTAGCAAAAAATAATATCTATGCAGAAAAAGTTATAAATAGCTGGTCCGATGGAGAATGGTTTACTAATAAGCAACCCTTAGCCCAGGAAATAACAGTAACGGTATTTAAGGTGGAAGGAGAAACAAATACAGACGACCTCTCTCCCGCAACTCATGCAACAACAAGACCAGATATTCCTTTACATGCTTTAGCAATGCTAGAGACTCGAGATCCAAATGGTTTAAGCACTATTGAAGAATTAAAAAAGAAAGGCTATCCAATCGCATATGTTGGAGATGTCGTTGGAACAGGAAGCTCTCGAAAGTCAGCAATAAACTCTGTCCTTTGGCATACAGGACAAGATATACCTTACGTGCCAAATAAAAGAGGGAGTGGCGTTGTAATAGGGGGCAAAATTGCTCCTATTTTCTTTAATACTGCTGAAGATTCAGGTGCACTTCCAATTGAATGCAATGTAAGCAATCTCAAAACAGGAGATGTAATTACTATTTTCCCTTACAAAGGAGAAGTTAGAAGAAGTCAAAACGAGACCAACAGTGGAGAACTTCTATCAAAATTTGACCTAAAACCACAAACTATTACTGATGAAGTAAGAGCAGGTGGGCGAATTCCTTTAATGATTGGAAGAGCTTTGACAGACAAAGTCAGAGCAAAATTAAAACTTCCTCCCTCTAGTCTTTTTATTCGTCCTGGTCAGCCACCTGCATCAAAGCATGGATATACACAAGCTCAAAAAATGGTTGGAAAAGCTTGCGGTTTAGCAGGCGTGCTTCCTGGAGCAAGTTGTGAGCCAATAATGACAACAGTTGGTAGTCAAGATACTACTGGTCCAATGACTAGAGATGAAATGAAAGAATTAGCCTGTTTAGGATTTTCCGCTGATTTAGTGATGCAGAGTTTCTGCCACACAGCAGCATATCCCAAGCCCGTTGATATCAAAACTCAAAAAGAACTTCCTGATTTTTTTGCTGAAAGAGGAGGAATAGCATTAAAACCCGGTGATGGAATTATCCACAGTTGGCTCAATAGAATGCTTTTACCGGACACAGTCGGGACAGGTGGGGATAGTCATACACGATTCCCATTAGGCATCTCATTTCCTGGGGGTTCGGGAGTTGTCGCATTTGCTGCAGCCATTGGTTGCATGCCTTTAGATATGCCAGAGTCAGTTCTTGTACGCTTTAAAGGGTCTTTACAAACTGGCGTCACTTTAAGAGATGTAGTTAATGCCATTCCGTGGATGGCTATACAACAAGGTCTTCTGACAGTCGCAAAAGCGAACAAAGTTAATGTGTTTAATGGAAAAATATTAGAAATTGAAGGCTTACCAAACCTAAAGTTAGAGCAAGCCTTTGAGTTGACTGATGCAAGTGCAGAAAGATCTTGTGCTGGATGTACTATTCAACTCTCTGAATCAACAATCAGTGAATATTTAAAAAGCAATATTGTTTTACTTAAAAATATGATTGCTAGGGGATATAAAGACGCACGAACAATCAGTAGAAGAATAAAAGAAATGGAAGATTGGTTGAAAAAACCAGATTTACTCTCAGCCGATTCGAATGCTCAATATTCAGAAATCATAGAAATAGACTTGAATGAACTCAAAGAACCTGTTTTAGCTTGTCCTAATGATCCTGACAACGTCAAATTATTAAACGAAGTCGCAGGCACTCCCATTCAAGAAGTTTTTATTGGTTCGTGTATGACTAATATTGGTCATTATCGAGCCGCTGCAAAAATTCTCGAAGGTGAAGGGAAGATTGCAGCACGATTATGGGTATGTCCACCAACACGAATGGACGAAGAAATTTTGAAAAAAGAAGGATACTACGAGATCTTTGAAAAAGCTGGTAGCCGAATGGAAATGCCTGGTTGTTCTCTATGCATGGGCAATCAAGCTCGTGTAGAAGATAATTCAACTGTTTTCTCAACCAGTACAAGAAATTTCAACAACAGACTAGGGAAAGGAGCTCAGGTGTTCTTAGGAAGTGCAGAACTGGCAGCTGTTTGCGCTTTGTTGGGTCATATACCTACAACTGATGAATATATTGCAATAGCCTCTAAAAAAGTTTCCCCTTTAACAGACGAAATATACAGATACTTAAACTTTGATGAAATACCGAACTTTGTCGAAGATGGTCGTGTAATAACAAAAGAAGAAGAGGCTTCTATTTTACAAACCTAAATTGAGTTAAATGATCAAAAGTCAAAGTCCTAATCCCGTTAAAAAAAAATCAAGTCAAAGCATAAAAAAACTTCTTCAAAGGAAATGGCTGAATGTAATTCTTGCTCTCATACTTACAGGTTTAGGAGCAGCATTAACGGGAATATTGTTTAAAACTGGAATTCATGCATTAGAAGATTATCGATCAACTCTTCTTGCATATATGCCTAGATGGATAGTGCTGCCAATTTTAGGGGCATTAGGAGGCTTGATTTCAGGATCACTCATTCAAAATTTTGCCCCTGCAGCAAAAGGAGCAGGAGTAAGTCACATCATTGCATTTCTTCGCCATAAGCCAGTCCCGATGGGATTAAGAGTTGGAATCGTAAAACTATTTGCTGGAATCATTGCTATTGGCAGTGGATTTCCACTAGGCCCAGAAGGTCCAGCAGTACAAATGGGAGGATCTGTTGCCTGGAAAATGGCAAAATGGCTAAAAGCACCTATTTCATTTCGCAGAGTCATCGTTGCAGCAGGAGGAGGAGCAGGAATTGCAGCAATTTTCAGTGCACCTATTGGAGGCTTTGTCTACGCAATTGAAGAGCTTCTAAATTCAGCTAGACCAGTAGTCCTCTTGCTTGTAGTAGTAACAACATTCTGGGCTGATAGTTGCGCTGATGTTTTGCAAGCGATTGGACTAGATCAAAAAGCTGGGGGATTTGTTAATAATTTAGGTTTTCAATTAGAGAAAGCATATACACCAGTAATCGAATTCTTTCCGATAGATTTTTTATACCTAATAGTTCTAGGCATCTTACTTGGATTCTTAGCAGAAATGTATTGCCAATATGTTTTAAAAATGCAAGTTTTAGGAAACAAATGGTTTCAAAATAAAACTATTCAAAGAATGAGTCTGTCCGGTCTATTACTTGGCTCAATGTATTCAATAATTCCAGAAAGTTTTCACAACATCGAAGGATTACAAAAGATTATAGTTAATGAAAGTAGTAATTTTACGCTCGCAATCAGTATATTTTTAGTTTTATTTGTTGCTTCTGGTTTAGCAGCCGCCTCAGGAGCTCCAGGTGGTTTGTTTTATCCAATGCTCACCCTAGGAGGAGCAATAGGATTAGCAAGCGGTATAGGAGTAGAAACTTTAACGGGCCATGTGCCAACAACCTATATTTTTGCAGGAATGGGTGGATTCGTAGCTGGATGCTCAAGAACCCCGTTAACAGCTATGTTTTTAGCCTTCGCCTTAACTAAAAATCTTTTAATACTTAAACCACTCTTGATAACATGTATAGCTAGCTTTTTAACGGCCAGAATATTTAATGAACATTCAATTTATGAAAGACAAATTACAATTGAAGAGGGAGAATTAATATAAAACTTTTTTAAATGAAATATTTTTAATTTTAGAATTATAGATCATGCATCTCAGACCTATCAATAATATCCAGCCTAAGATATTTATTCTGCTATCAAATAGTGGAATATCTGTAGCATGAAAACAAATAAGAATTAGCGCAGAGGTCCACCAAGCTCGATCAACTATTATATTTTTTTGAAGATTTAAATTATTAAAAATTCTATAAAAGGAAGAAAAAAATAATAAGCTTAATACAAATATATTTATCAACAAAGAAACAACTATACCATGGCTAATTGCTAATTCTAAAGGCAAATTATGAGAGTGCCCATGAGATAATCCTGTTCTTAAAGGATAAAGAATTGAAAAAGCTGCTGCCCCCCCAACCCAACCATGGTTTTTCAAAAATCAAATTAAGTCCTATTTTCCATTGACCAATACGTGTTGATTCAAAAGTTCTAGTATCAACGAATTGCATATCACTTAATCTCATCCAAATAGATTCAGGAACAATACTCCTTGCAAATTGTTGAATTCCAAAATCAAAAACTGGTAAAACCGCAATAATTACCGGAAGAAAGCAAATAAGCATTAAAGGTATTAACCAACTCCATGAGGCTGAACCAAAAACTAATGGCAATCCTAAAAAAATTGAACCCCATGCGTTTCGAGAATCAGTCAAAATCATCGCGGACACAAACGCAATCAAGAGAAAAAAAGAAAAAACTCGATTTCGTCCAAAAATAAAAGGATGCAGGACAGAAGCCAAACAAAATGGCCATACGCCTGATAACCATGCAGCAGTGATATTCGCGTAATCAAATAATCCAGACAATCTGCCCAAAGGTTCTCCACCCGGAGAAATAAACCAAATGATTAAACCATCAAAAAGCTCCCAAGGCCCCTCCCATCTAAGCCATAACTGCCCAAAACCAGTTATCAAAACAGGAAGACTTCCTAAGACAAGCCAAATAGCACATTGTCTTCTTTTTTGAGGAGTTAACAAATATGGTTGCAAGCCCCAAAAGCACCAAAAAAATGGCAACCAATTAAAAAGACCAAGCCATGCTAACCAACCCGTATGAGAACGAATACAACCAAGTAACATCAAAAAAGATGCAAGAACTAACGGATAATTCCAATATTCCCTCCAATAGAGATCACTTCTTTTAAAACTTCCTTCAAAAAGCGCTACAAGCAAAAAAACATAAGAAATTAACGCACTTGAAGGCAAACACAACACTCCTATCTGAAAACAACTCCAGCCAACATTCTCTGAGAACTTATTTTTTAAATTACAGAAATAAACATTATTTATCATGTAAACACAGCAGTTCTCCCTCTATAAACAATAACTTGTCGCCTTAAATGGAGTCGTAAGGCTCTTGCTAAAGCGACTCTCTCCAAATCTCTACCCTTTCTTATCAAATCTGAGACCTCATCACGATGACTCACAGTAGATATAGTCTGTTCAATTATAGGACCAGCATCAAGATCCTTAGTAACGTAATGCGCAGTTGCACCAATTAATTTCACTCCTCTTTCCCAAGCTTGATGATATGGCTGAGCACCTTTAAAAGCGGGTAGAAAAGAATGATGAATATTGATAAAGTTAGGAAACTTTTCTAAAAATGAACTACTTAAAATCTGCATATATTTAGCCAAAACCCCTAAATCAATTTTGTACTCTTTTAATAAATCTAAAATTTTACTTTCTGAAAATGTTTTACTATTTTTATCTACCTTTATAAGCTTGAAAGGAATAGAAAAGCTTGAACAAATCTCTTCTAAATCAGAATGATTAGAAATGACTAAAGGAACATTCATACATAATTCGCCAGCCTTAACTCTCCATAAAAGATCAACTAAACAGTGACTCTGCTTACTAACAAAAATTGCAACATTAGGAAAATCATCAGAAAAGCTCAACACTGCTTTTCCATTCAATCGCTGCTCAAGTAAACTTATCTCAGTATTTATTTCATTTTTATCAAGCACAAAACCATCTAAATCCCACTCAATACGGCTAAGAAACAATTTTGCGTCTGCGTCTGTATGGTGATCAGCATGTCTAATATTCCCATTTTTACTTGCTATCCAACTTGCTAAATCACTTACAAGACCTGGCCTGTCAGGACAAATGAACTGTAAGATAACTGTTTGTCTGCTCACTAGAGCTATATCCTTAAACTATTATCTTTTTTAGACCACTTATAGAAAATTAACAAGCGAATTTAATAGCATTTGTGCAAATGAATAACCAAAAAGAAAAAAAAAAGCAAATAGAAATCTCAATTATTGGTAGTGGAATAGCTGGACTTACAACTGCCTTTCATCTAGGGAAAAAAGGTTATAAAGTAAATTTAATTGACCCAACAGTCAACTCAGAAATAAATAATATAAATCCCAAAAATGGAACACAAGCTGCTCTAGGTGTGCTTATGGGAAATATCTACAAGAAATCAAAAGGACGAGCTTTTTTACTACGCCAGAAAAGTATGAAATTATGGAAAGAATGGCTTATTCAAATAGACTATTCTGATTTAAATATCTCTTTAGAGAAACCATTAATTAAATTAGCAAATTCTGAAAAAGAATATCTTTCTATGATCGATTTAAGTATAAATAAAAAGGAATATGGAATTAAACTTTTAGATAAAACCACTTTAGAGTTTTGGAATTCTATCTTTGAAAAAAAATTAATAGGTGGCTTAATCTCTCATCAAGATGGTCGATTAAATCCTATAAATTTAGTAAAATCATTGATGAAAAGTCTTGATCAAATAAAGGTAAACAAAATTTCAAATAATGTTATTAAAATAAGAAAAAATCTAAATTCATATAATAAAAGCTGGAAAATTTATTTAGAAAACAACCAATCTATAGATCAAGATTATATCATAATTTGTACCGCATTAAATACTAAAAAACTACTAAAACCTTTAGGTCATGAAATAATTTTAGAGCCAATACTAGGACAAGTTATTGAATTAAAGTTAGAAAACATGGCTACGAATTGGAAGAAATGGCCTGCAATATTA
The DNA here is from genome assembly GCA_003216715.1 of Prochlorococcus sp. AG-402-L09. Taxonomy (GTDB): domain Bacteria; phylum Cyanobacteriota; class Cyanobacteriia; order PCC-6307; family Cyanobiaceae; genus Prochlorococcus_B. The sequence continues at coordinate 16,590 of QCIK01000008.1, forward strand.
AATTATCAATCTAAAAATTTTGTACATCATAATAGTAATCATATGCTAATAGGAGCAACTCTCGAAAGTGGAATTAAGCCAAGTTTGTCTCATAAAAAAGAAATGTTAAATATGAACAATACTGCCCCAAAATGGATGACACAAGCAACAATATGCCATGAATGGAACGGCATCAGAGCAAGACCAAAGAATGAAGCCTCTCCCTTATTAAAAGAGATAGAACCTGGATTATTAATTAATACAGGTCACTACAGAAATGGTATTTTATTGGCTCCTTCATGCGCAGAATGGATTGGACTTAAAATAGATAGCCAATCGATATTAAATTAAAATATTAATTTATTTTGTCTCAGTAAATTCAGCGTCGATAACATCATCTCCATCAGCTTTATTATCAGTATTGGAATCATCAGCAGCTTGTGAAGCAGCATTTGCTTGTTGGTATACAGAAGCTCCTAATGCATACAATTCTTGTTGAAGCTCCTCAACTAAAGACTTCATAGTTTCATAATCATCTTTTTCTGTGGCCTCTTTCAATTTGACGCGTTTCTCTTCGACCTTGGTTTTGGCTGCATCGTCCACTTTATCGCCAAGCTCACCTATTTGTTTTTCGGCTTGATAGACAAGAGTTTCAGCTTGATTTTTTATATCAATTTTTTCACGCTTTTCTTTATCAGCAGAAGCATTCATTTCAGCATCTTTGACCATTTTATCAACTTCGTTATCAGACAAAGTAGACGCACCGGTAATAGAAATACTTTGCTCTTTACCACTCCCTTTGTCTTTAGCGTTGACACTAAGGATTCCATTGGCATCAATATCAAAAGTCACTTCAATTTGAGGAACACCTCTAGGAGCAGGAGGGATTCCGTCCAAACGAAAGGTTCCCAAGCTTTTGTTATCAGAGGCCATCTCGCGTTCGCCTTGTAAAACGTGAATTTCCACATTTGTTTGGCCATCCACTGCAGTTGAATAAGTTTCGGCCTTTTTTGTAGGCACAGTGGTATTTCTAGAAATCATCTTGGTCATAACCCCACCCAAAGTTTCAACTCCAAGCGATAAAGGAGTTACATCAAGAAGCAAAATATCTTTAACTTCACCAGCAAGAACTCCTCCTTGAATAGCTGCTCCAACAGCTACTACTTCGTCTGGATTAACAGTTTGATTGGGATCTTTTGTTGTTACTCTTTTTACTAGTTCTTTGACTGCTGGCATTCGGGTAGAACCACCAACCATGACAATCTCATCTATTTCTCCAGTAGATAATTTTGCATCTTTTAAAGCTTGTTCTACTGGAACCCTACAACGATCAATAAGCTTTGAGGCTAACTCCTCAAACTTTCCTCTTGTGAGTGTCAAATCAAGATGCTTTGGCCCTTCAGGCGTAGCTGTAATAAATGGAAGATTTATTTCACTTTGAGTGGCATTAGATAATTCTATCTTGGCTTTTTCAGCTGCTTCAGTTAAACGTTGTAGTGCTTGTTTATCCTGACGTAAATCAATGCCTTCATTACCTTTGAATGTGGAAGCCAAATGATCAACAATCACTCGATCAAAATCATCGCCACCTAAATGAGTGTCTCCAGATGTAGAAAGAACTTCGAAGACTCCATCACCTACTTCTAAAACAGATACATCAAAGGTGCCTCCACCCAAATCGAAGACTAATATTCTTTCATTGCTTTTTTTATCTAAACCGTATGCTAAAGCAGCAGCAGTTGGCTCATTAATAATTCGAAGAACTTCTAATCCTGCAATCTTTCCTGCATCTTTAGTAGCTTGGCGTTGTGAATCATTAAAATATGCGGGTACTGTAATTACAGCCTGGGTGACGGATTCGCCTAAATATTTTCCAGCATCTTCCGAAAGTTTTCTTAAAACTTGAGCACTCACTTCTTCAGGAGAAAACTGCTTATCAAGTATTGGGCATTTTAATTTCACGTTAGAACCTGCTTTTTCCACTCCATAACTTACTTCTTTAGATTCGTCATTTACCTCATCAACTCGACGACCAACAAATCTCTTTGAAGAATAAAAAGTATTTTCTGGATTCATCACCGCTTGGCGCTTGGCAATTTGTCCGACTAGTTGATCCTGATTCTTTGTATACGCCACTACTGATGGAGTTGTTCTAAATCCCTCTGCATTCGCTATTACAGTAGGCTTACCGCCTTCCATAACAGCAACACAACTATTTGTAGTACCTAGATCGATTCCAACAACCTTCCCCATGAGTGAATAGCTCCTTAAATTCTTTCTTTAGGTAACATCCTCGTTAGTGAAACCTATTTGAGGCGAGGCGTGGTTCCCGAACAGTCTCTTAACTATTTTGAGTCAACACAAGCATGAAATGAGTACTATCACTGGAAAAACTAATCTGGTAGGACTTCTTGGACAACCAGTAAATCATTCTCTTTCACCAATTATGCATAACGCCGCATATGAAGAAATGGGACTCGACTGGTGTTATGTGGCAATGGCCTGCGATAAAGCAAACTTAAAGAAAGTTACAAAAGCGTTAAGACTTATCGATTGCAAAGGATTAAATATAACTATTCCTCACAAACAGGACGTTTTAAAAACTTGTAGCAAACTAACTAAAGTTGCAAATGATATCCAAGCTGTTAATACACTCATACCAGAAAAAAATAATCAATGGATAGGTGCAAATACAGACGTTGAAGGGTTTCTAATGCCATTAAAAAATCAAAATTTAATGAATAAACATGTTATAGTAATTGGTTACGGAGGAAGCGCGCGCGCAGTAGTTATGGGATTAAGTACTTTAAATATAAAAAAAATAACAGTTATAGGTCGCAATGAAAATTCATTAAATACTTTTATAAAAAGCATGAAAAACTTATTATTAAAGAAAAATATCTTAATTGAGGGTATTAATAATATTAAATTTAATATTACACAATATATTGAAGAAGCTGATTTAATCGTTAATACAACTCCAATAGGAATGATTAGCAAAAAATCCGAAACAGACAATATTCCTCTTGGCCATAAAATTTGGGAGAGTTTATCTAATAAAACTATTTTATATGACTTGATTTATACCCCAAGACCAACAAACTGGTTAAAGCTTGGACAAGAAAAAAATTGTTTCACAATTGATGGCCTTGATATGCTCGTAGAGCAAGGTGCTTTATCAATAAAACTTTGGAGTGGGTTTAATAACGTGCCTGTTCAGATAATGAAATCATCAGCAAAAAAACATTTAATGGTTTAATCTAAAAAAAAAGATTTCTAATGCCATCAATATTAACTAAACTATTAGCAGTTTTTTTATATATGATTCCGTGGGCTGATTGTCTAATATTTGGCAATCATCTATACATTAAATATCCAATTAGTCAAATTATTCAAATACCAGCAATCCCAATTATAATAATCGAAAGATCCATACCTTTTGGAAATTTATTATTATTTTTAGCTATTTTTATTGGACTAGTAAGAAATAATAAAGTATCTTATTTTATACGTTTCAATGCACTTCAATCGTTACTGATCAATATTGGCATAATCATAATTGGTTTTATATTCGAAATTTTTCTTAGTCCGTTTGGAAACTCTTTAATTATAAGAACATTCTCAAGTACTTTATTAATTAGTCTTTTTTCCATAATTACTTATTGTGTTTGGTCTTGCACACAAGGAAATGAACCAGATTTGCCAGTAATCAGCCAAGCAACAAAAATGCAATTGTGAAAAGTTACCACTTCATTATAAGATTAAGAGTCCGCCGCTCTTACTGAGCCAAAAAGTCCTAGTCGGAAATTTCAATGTCTGAAAAACCCTATTACGAAACCATGTACATTCTTCGTCCGGACATACCGGAAGAAGAAGTTGAGAGCCATCTAAAAAAATATAGTGAACTGCTTGAGAAATCAGGTACCGAAGTATTGGATAGTCAAATGAGAGGGAAAAGAAGACTTGCTTATCCCATTGCAAAACATAAAGAAGGAATATATGTCCAGTTAAGCCATAAGGGGGATGGACAGCAAGTTGCCATTCTAGAGAGAGCTATGAGATTGAGTGAAGACGTTATTCGTTATCTAACAGTTAAACAAGATGGACCATTACCGACTCCAAAATCCATTTCTAAAGATAGTGATGATGAACCTGAAAAATCTGAAACAGATAAAGAAAACATAAAACCTACTGAAGACAAAACCGAATCCGCCACTAAAGACAAAACTATATCTCCTACTGAAGACAAAACCATATCAGCCTCAAAAGACGAGAAAGAAGAAGCGACCAAGGAATAAAAATAAAGGATAAAAAATTCAAAAAAATTGATTATATTACTTATTTATCCAAGACCAAATTCGGCTTGGTAAACCCCATACATAAATAAATCCTTCAGCGGATTTATGGTTGAACTTATCCTCCCTTCCATAAGTCGACATATCTGAAATGTATAAACTATTTTCTTTTGACTTTCGGCCAATAACATCTGCATTGCCCTTGAAAAGCCTAATTCTGACAATTCCATTAACTTGCTTTTGAGAGCAATTTATAAATCCATCCAAGGCTTCTTTTAATGGACTAAACCAGAAACCTTGATAGACCAAATTAGCCCATTGTCTTTCCAATCTAAATTTAGTATTTAACAAGTCAGCCGGTAAAGTTAAACTCTCAATTTCTTGATGAGCTTTAATTAATAAAAGTAATCCTGGTGTTTCATAAATTTCTCGACTTTTAATACCTACTACTCTGTCTTCAATAATATCCAAACGTCCAAACCCATGTTTTCCTGCCAGGCTATTAGCCTTCTTGATAAGAGATACTGGCTCCATTAATTCACCATCAATGGCAACTGGATTACCATTTTCAAAAAGTATGTCCACTATCTCAGGCTCATCAGGTGAATCAACGATAGAAGAAGTAATTCCAAAAACTTCATCTGATGGCATCTCAAATGCATCTTCAAGAGGACCAGCTTCGATACTTCTCCCTAAAAGATTTAAATCAATAGAGTAAGGATTTTTTTTACTGACAGGAGGGACTATTCCATATCGTTCTCCATAAGCAATGGTTTCTTCACGACTCATGCCCCATTCGCGTGCTGGTGTAAGCAATTTCAAATCAGGAGCCAACGCTCCAATAGTCACGTCAAAACGAACTTGATCATTGCCTTTACCCGTACACCCATGAGCAACTCCATCAGCATTCAATTCCCTTGCAATTTGAACAAGTTGTTTTGCAATTAATGGCCTAGCCAATGCAGTTGAAAGTGGATATTTACCTTGATACAAAGCATTAGATCTAATTGCTGGAAAAGCAAAATCTTCAATAAAAGGCTTTACTAAATCACCAACAAATGATTCAGAAGCACCAGCAGAAATAGCCTTTTTTTTGATTTCTTCAAGTTCATCACCCTGACCAAGGTCTGCTGCAAAAGCAATTACATGCTCTACCCCATACTCCTTTTTCAAATAAGGAATACAAACACTAGTATCGACTCCTCCCGAATAAGCCAAAACAACTTTTTTAGCTCTTCCCATATGGTTATCTCCTTTAAGGAAATTCAATTCTCCATAGTAAATATAGAGAATTATTGGACAATTTTCTGATTTAGATAATCAATGCTGATTCAAATATTTTTAAGGTCAAATGAATGCAGAAAAAACCTAAATTTATTCCCATGGCTGCTTAATCGATTTTCCTGATTGCCTTTCACCCAAAAAGCCAATTAACCATACGAACACAAAAGCCAAAGAAGTTAACCCAAAAAAAATAAGTACATAAATTAACCAAGTATCTATGTTATGACCAAAAATCAATAAATCCTGAACATCATTATTTGAAGTGAAAATTAAGTAATAATGTAAAAACTGTAAAGTCACTTCAATACAAAATCAAATAAATGAATCTAGAGAAAAAGATCTCTTGAGCAAAAAATAAATCAAAAGGACAAAAGAAGGAGCAAAAACCAAAAACCAGACTAACAAATGGTTTATGTAAAAGGGTTGAGGATGAATAATTCCAGCTACGCGAAAAGAAATACTTACTAAGAAAGCCATGACCCAAGCACAAGTCATCAAGATGAGCTTTGAAGTCAGCATAAAGATTAGAAAATTAATCCATAATGCATTATGTTAATTCATCGATTAAATTTTTGATATGAGCGATCTAGAAAAAATGAAATTATCTAATTTAGACGGCATTAACCCTGCGTTAACACGCTATGGAAGACAAGAACCTGCACCTGTCCTCCCATTGAGAGAAGAACCTGATTTATTGTCATGGTTAGAAACCAGTGGAAGATTAGTTTCAGATGAAGATTCAAATGATCAAGAAATCAGCACCGTTGAAGAAGAAGAACTTTCAGCTTTAATGGGAGAAAAAGAAGACTATAAAGCTGAAGAAGAAACAACCAATGAAGAATGGGAAGATTAATCTACTAGTTTAAATTTTGAAAAAATCAACAAAGTTTTTAAATAAAAAAAAAATATCATTTTTAAATAATATTAATCAGCAAACTTTAATTCTCTTTGGATTAATAATAATAGTTTGCATCTTTTCTGATTTTTATTTTAAAAATAGCAATTTAACTGTTCCTTTTTTAATTTCAGCTCTAATCTCATTTATCATAACTTTTTTCAGTATACCCAACTTAAAAAAAATTAAAATTCAACAAATAATTAGACAAGAGGGACCAAGAAAACATTTTCTTAAAGAAGGAACTCCAACTATGGGCGGAATTTTTTTTATTCCTACAGGAATAATAATAAGCAATCTCACATATTTTAATAATGAAAATTACAAAATTATCCTCACTTTAAGCTTACTTATTATGTTTTTTATGTTTATAGGTTTAATTGATGATCTCATTAGTTTGAAAAAAAAATTTAATACTGGTCTAACTTCCAATGAAAAATTAATTTTACAATTTTTAATTAGTCTTATTTTTATTATTATTTGTGCGTTTAATAATTATATTCCTCATACTATTCAAATAGTAAATCACAGTATTAATATAGGAAATTTAATATATCCCTTAGGCATATTCGTATTACTCTCAGAAAGCAATTCAAGTAATTTAACTGATGGTTTAGATGGTTTATTAAGTGGATGTAGTGCATTAATTTTTACAGGTTTAGCTATAACTATTGCAATAGAAAATCAAAGCATTAATGAAACATTAGCTCCTTTTTGCATTGTAATGTCTGGATGTTGTATGGGATTTCTTTTCTTAAATAAATATCCTGCAAAATTATTTATGGGGGATTCAGGATCTCTAGCTATAGGTGCCTCTCTTGGTGGAATAGCTTTGATATCAAATAATCTTTGGTCTCTATTAATTATGGGAGGAATACTGGCAGCAGAATCTATTTCAGTAATAATTCAGGTAAGTATTTTTAAAATTTCTAAAAGAATAACAGGCAAAGGTCATAAATTATTTTTAATGACTCCTATACATCATCATTTTGAACTTAGAGGTAACAAAGAGAGTCAGATTGTGGGTAGCTTTTGGTCAATTACATTATTATTAATAATAATCAATCTAATATTTTTAATTCAACCTTACATCCTGAAATTCAACTGATGACGTATTTTACTTGGAAAGAAGAAGGTTTAACCAAAGACTGTGAAACTCTTGATTCTATGGCCGCTCGTTTTGAAGAGTCGGCAAAACTTATGAGAAAAATGTCAGCAGAGGGATTTAAAGTAGAAATTAGAAATACACGTCAAATAATCACTCATATAGACTCAAAGGTTTTCAATGATTGGGGCTTTATTAGTGAAGAGCCACCATATCAACAACTTACATTAATACTTGAAAAGGAAACAAAATAAATCTATTTATTTTTTAACGTATAAGTAAGTAGAAGTTAAATATTAATTACTTTTGAAAAACCGGAAATGTTTTAAGCCATCAACAACTCCATCTTGAACATCAGAAAAGAAAACCCTTTGTTGCGATCTCAATCCATCTAATGATGAATCATGATCAAAAGGAATAACGCTAGTAGTCAATCCCTTGATTAACTCTCCATCACCTTGTTGACTTGCAACAATAAAAACTTTTTCTAAAGATAAACCCCAACGTAAAGTCAAAAATCTAATAGCTTCTGCTCGTGAGGCACGCAAAGGAACAACATCCAAGTACCAATGACATTTCAGATGCGGAGATGCCGCAAGTCCAGACTGCCTTAATCTTTTACGTACTAAAGGTAAAATCGCATCACTAGGTTCTTTTAATAAAAAGCTAATCTTAAAAGGAGCTTGATGATTAGTTGATTGAAGCTCTAAATAATCTTTTAAATCAAATAAATTTTTTTCGATACCTTTTCTATTCCAATCAACACTTATTGAATCTTGCCAAAAAATATCTGACTTTTTTTCATCACCATAATAAATTTCTGTGCCAGCTTGGCATATCCATACTGCTGGTTCCGGTAATTGTATTTCTGCATATTTATGCCTAGCAGCTTTAATTGATCTTCCAGTTAAAATTCCTAACTTAATATCGCAGTTTGATGAATTGTCTTGTAAATGATTTCTCAAAATTGATAAGGTTTCGGATTGCTCAAGATAGTTATCTAAATCAAGAAGCAATAATTTCTTACCAATAGGACTTGATTCCTTCAAACCACCGAATGACCAATCTCGAGGTGCAAGAAATTTGACACGCTTCTGCATCAATGCAATGTAATTACAAACATGTGCATCCCAACTGAAATGTCTGCTTACTCCCTCAACTCCATTATTGCTCCAAGTTTTCCATAATGAAAGGCTTGAACCAGCAGTCTCTAAACCATCTCGAAATGCCTCTAGATCAGTTACATCTACAAGCAAACCATTTTCACAACGGGACAAAATATCCCTTGGGCCGCCATCATCAGTAGTCACCATGGGTAAACCACTCGCGGCAGCTTCCAATAATGTCAAACCGAATGGCTCAGTTAAAGCAGGATTAACAAATAGTCCTTTTCTATGTGCAGCCCAACGATAAATTGAGGGAACTTGCTCTCTTTTGTGTTGTTTTGGATAAGCAACTTTTCCATATAAATTATATTTATCCACTAATTCAAACACTTGCTGGAATACTTCTCTTTGCTGTTTATCAAGCTGACGTGAGTCTTCTCGACAACCTAAAATTAAAATTAGATTATGTCTTTGTTGCAAAATTGATGAACGTCCAAACGTCTCAATCAATGCAGGAATATTTTTTCTCCTTACTGCTCTTGATATAGCTAAGAGAGGAGGAAGATTTATATCTCTCAAAAAAGGTTTGAAAAGGTTATCTAAATCTTGTTCTTCTTTCTTTAAATTAGAATCTATTGAATTAAAACGGTTTAAATCAACGCCAGGTGGAATTATTTCTACGTTTTTTGAGCTAAAACGTCCATAACGAGAATACTGTTCATCAGATTCTTGCTTAGTACTTGTTACGAGTAAGTTTGAATGCGCTAGCGCCAATTCTTCTGCATCAATTCTTTTGCTAATTGAATAAGTTTGTTCTATTTGATCATGATCGATTCCAGCAGCCAATAATCTTCTAAGTTTTTCCCGTCCTAATGAATGACCAGTAAAAACCAAAGGCAATCCTAATCTTCTACTTACCAATGCTCCAACATAACCACCATCTGCATAATGAGCATGAATCCAGTCAGGCAAGTCATTTGCATTCTGTAATCTTTGTACAATATGATCAGCCAAATCATCTAAATAAGGCCACAATAATTCTTTTCTGAGATAACGCTTAGGACCAAAAGGTAATCGAATAATTTCCGCAGAATTTGATATCTTTTCAACAGGATTTGAATAGTCAGAAGATACTTTCCTATCAATAATTAATCTAGTAATAAGTTCAACTTTTTCAACTTCTGGTCTTGCAGCAAGTCCTTTTACTAATTCTAAAACATATAAAGTTTGCCCTCCAGTATCTGAATCTCTCCCCAATTCAAGATCATGTGAACGGATTAAACCATGCAGATTTAAATGTAAAAGTTTTAATCCCAAGCAAAATCAAGCATGTTAGTTGCGATACTTAACAGATTTTTGGTCAATCAAAACTAAAGAAAGAATAATGTTTTTTTTAAATAAATTTCAATCTTGAAAATTCCTTCTATCACTTAATTTTTAACGTTTAAAAATCCAGAAGCAACTACAACAATATTAAAGATTAAGAAATATGTATAAAAACAAGAAAATGTTCAAGGTTTGTTTGGTGGATGTAATTCCAAAACTTTTTTTAGATAATTGCCTGTATGACTATTGGAATCTTTTGCCACTTCTTCGGGAGTTCCCATCGCAATAATCTCACCTCCTCGATCACCACCCTCCGGACCCATATCAATAACCCAGTCTGAACATCTAATAACATCCAAATTATGCTCAATAACAATAATTGAGTTTCCTTTATCTACCAATCTCTGTATGACATCCATTAATTTATGAACATCGTAAAAACTTAAACCAGTTGTCGGTTCATCAATTAAATAGAGAGTTTTACCAGTGGCTCTTCTAGATAACTCAGTAGCCAATTTTACTCTTTGAGCTTCTCCTCCAGACAATGTTGGAGCGGGTTGACCAAGCTTAATGTATCCAAGACCAACATCTAAAAGTGTTCTTAATCGATCTGCAGCTTGAGGTATTGCTGAGAATACATCAACTGCTTGCTCAACAGTCATTTCTAGTACATCAGAAATAGAATAGTTTTTATATTTAACTTGTAATGTCTCTCGATTAAACCGAGCTCCTTTACATACATCACATTGAACATAGACATCGGGAAGAAAATTCATCTCAATTACGTTAACACCCTGGCCACGACAGGCTTCGCATCTTCCACCTTTAACATTGAAACTAAATTGCCCTGCTTGATATCCTCTGGCTTTTGCTTCGACAGAGGTGGCAAAAAGTTGGCGTATAGGGTCAAATGCACCTGTATAAGTAGCCGTATTAGATCGTGGTGTTCTACCAATTGGAGATTGATCAATAACAATAACTTTATCAATAGATTTTATACCTTTAAGCTCTTTTAAACCTTTTGGAAAAGGAACTTTCAAGCCTAAAGAATGATTTAGAGCAGGATGGAGTAGTTCATTTATTAAAGTGCTTTTCCCACTTCCACTAACTCCAGTGACAGCAACTAATCTACCTAATGGAAAATCTACTGAAACATTTTTTAGATTATTTTTATCACAATCAATCAAGCGTAATTTTCTTTGTACTGAGTCTCTTCTACTAGCAGGAGTAGGAATAGATGAGCGCCCGCTAAGATAAGCACCAGTCAATGACTCTTTTGCAGTCAACAAGCTATCTAGAGTTCCTTCAGCGATAATTTCACCTCCATGCACACCAGCACCTGGGCCTATATCAACTAAATGATCAGCAGATCTTATAGTATCTTCATCATGTTCAACAACAACTAAAGTATTACCTAAATCACGTAGTTTTTTTAATGTAGATAATAATCGATCATTATCTCTTTGATGAAGTCCAATACTAGGTTCATCTAAAACATACAGAACTCCTGTTAAGCCTGCACCTATTTGCGTAGCAAGTCGTATTCTTTGAGCCTCCCCCCCCGATAACGTCATTGCAGGTCTATCTAGAGTTAAATAATCAAGTCCGACATCCAAAAGAAATTGAAGACGTAATCTAATTTCTTTTAAAACTAATTCCCCAATCTTTTGTTGTTTATTGGAAAGTAATTGCTTTGAATTTTTTGATGTCTCTAGACCCATTAAATTCTCAACACTCTGAAGTGTGGTAGACACACTTGATGAGGTGAGATCAGTTATTGCAAAAGGTCCAAGTTTTACAGCAAGGGCTTCAGGACGTAATCTTTTTCCATGACAGCTTGCACAAGGAACTAATTCAAGATATTTTTCTAACTTTTGACGAACAGCTTCACCATTCGCGTCTTGTAACTGTCTCTCTAAAATAGGTAAAATACCTTCAAAAGGTCTTTTAAATCCAGAATCTTGTTTATATCTACTATCTACCTTTATTAAAATAGGTTCTTTACTACCATTTAATAAAATATTTTTTTGCTCTTCTTTTAAATCTTTCCAAGGGGTTTTTATCTCAAAACCAAAGGCCTCGCCAACTGAAAATAATAATGAAAAATAATATGAATTGTCCTTATCACTCCATGGTGCAACAGCAGCATAAACCGGTAGAGATGGATCAGGTACAACTCTCTCACAAGTAAATTTTTTTAAATGACCAAGACCATGGCAATCAGGACAAGCACCATATGGACTATTAAATGAGAACAACCTTGGAGATAATTCTTCAATTACCGCCCCATGTACTGGGCAGGCAAAATTTTCAGAAAATAATCTTTCTCTATCAATACCTTTAGGAAGTTCTTCATTCTTTTTAGGTACTGCTTCGACTATTGCCAAACCATCTCCCCTTTTCAAAGTTGTGCTTAATGAATCAGTTAATCTTTCTTCAATACCCTCTCTCGCTATCAACCTATCAACTACTACCTCAATAGAATGAACTTGATTTTTATCTAATTCAATATTATCTGCCAATTCTCTAACCTCTTTGTTAATTCTGACTCGAACAAATCCTTCTGCAGCAAGTCCAGACAACAATTTTGAATGTGTTCCTTTTTTACCTCTAACAACTGGTGCAAGTAATTGATATCGAGTTCCATCTGGAAGAGTCTTAATTTGATCAACCATTTCATCAATACTTTGAGGCTTAATTGGCCTAGAACACTCTGGACAATGAGGTTCACCAGCTCTGCCAAAAAGCAAACGAAAATAATCTTGTATTTCCGTAACGGTTCCAACTGTTGAGCGAGGATTATGACTTGTTGATTTTTGATCAATAGAAATTGCCGGAGATAAACCTTCAATTGAATCAACATCGGGTTTATCAACCTGTCCTAAAAATTGTCTTGCATAAGCAGACAAGCTCTCAACATATCTCCTTTGTCCTTCAGCAAAAATAGTATCAAAAGCTAGTGAACTTTTACCACTTCCACTAACGCCTGTGAAAACTACCAATTTATTTCTTGGAATTGATAAATCAACATTTTTTAAATTATGTTGCCTTGCACCACGAATAGTTATGACTTCTTCACTGGAAGAACCAATATTTAATGTCTTCTTTTTAGAATTAGATTTTGGACTTCCCATTAGGGAAAAATATTAATAGTTAATTGTATAAAAAAATATGCTCATCATGCAGCTTTGTGTTCCAGCAAGCTCGCCGCATAAGCATTAGCTTCGACTATTTCACCACCAGCCAAGAGAGCCAATTCCCTCTGCCTATCTGGCTTTTCCTTTAAATTCGTGACAATGGACTTTGTATCACCATCAAAAACCTTCTTTTTTAAAGAAAAATGATTATCAGCAAATGCTGCAATTAAAGGTTGATGTGTCACGCAAAAAACTTGTCGTTGATTTGCCAATTCACGAAGCAAATTAGCTACGTAACTACTAACTGAACCGCTTACACCCGTATCTATTTCATCAAAGATCAATAGATTAGAATGATCAAATGAAGAAAAAATTGCCTTTATTGCTAGAAGAATCCTAGATTTTTCACCACCAGAGGCTGTTTCTTCAAGAGGTGCTAAAGGAAGACCTGGATTTGCTGAAAACATAAAATTAACTTTATCAATTCCATTAATTGTTGGTTCACATTCTTCAAAAACAACTTTAAAACGAACATTAGGAATACCTAATTTTTTCAAACTCCAAATCAATTTTTCTTCAAGTTGTGAAGCAACAGTTTTTCTCATCGTGGATAAATCTTGATTAGATTTGTCTCTTATAATTCTTTTTTGATTTTCAGAAGAAATAAGTTCGTTAATATTATTAAAACTATCCTGAGAAGATAAATAATTAATTAACTCATTTTTATAGCTTATAAGGTCTGGTATATTTCTATGATATTTTTTTTGATAAAATTTGAGTGTAGACAATCTAACTTGTAAATCATTCAAAAAAGATGGATTAATATCTAATGTTTTTTCGTAATCATTAATCTGATAAATTAAATCATTAAGATTATTAGTTAAAGTATAAAAATTATCAAAAATTGGTTCTAAAGAAGAATCAATTTGAGACAAGGATTTTAATTCATTCATACAAAAATTAGTATGATCTAATATTGATGGATATTCGTCTAAGCTTTCATTTAAACGAATCAACAAAGATTTAACTCCTTCTTTTAATCTTAGAAGATTTGATAAACGATTCTGGTCAATTTCTAACTTATTTTGCTCGTTAGGATCTTCTAATCCTAACTTTTCTAAATCTTGGTATATATATTGCATTTCTTCAAACTTTTTTTTAGAATCAGATATTCTATCTTGCGCTTGCTTTAGCATACAATCAGATTCATGCCATATCCTCCAATCTTGATTTACTTTCGTAATAGATTCTTGAATTTTTATTAAACCTAAAGAATCTAATAATTTTAATTGATGCAATGACTGATTTAAAATATAAGTATCTCCTTGTAAAGTAAAATCAAGCAAAAGTGATCTTAACTCTGATATTTGATCTCTATTAACTAATACACCATTAATTCTGAATCTAGATTTATATTTATCTTCTTTTAAACGCCATTCTCTAGTAACAATTAATTCTTCTTCAACATCAAATTCTTGATCAATTAACCAATCTTTTGTTGTTTGCAAAACAGAGAAAACACCCTCAATCGAAGAAAAAGCAGCTCCTTTTGATACCAATCGATTATCTAAATTTGTTTTTTTATGCGCTAACAAAGCATTTAATGTATCAATAAATATTGATTTACCTGAACCAGTCTGCCCAGTAAAAACAGTAAATCCCCTATCGAAGTCGATCTCTAAGTTTCCAAATAGAGCTATGTTCTGAAAACGTAAGCTGTTTAGCATAATTCAAAGCAATCAAAAAGACGCAAACTAGGCGTAAAATCAATTAGAAGAGTAGTAGAACTTTGCCATACTAAAAATGGCCGAAGAATTAAGTGATTTTATTGAAGCCTCAGGTCTACTTGAGTATGACCCGGTAGCTATTGACTCAATCTACAAAAGAAATCCAATTCGTCTACTTCGCAGACTTTGGCAGACACTTTTACCGATTGGATTATTTTTACTTGGCGTTGGTTGGGAAAAGTTAATTGGTTCATTGGAGAAAAAAGAAAGAAAAACTTTTAGAGCCAAAGAATTTACAAAACTACTTGTAGATTTGGGACCTGCATTCATAAAAGCTGGACAAGCACTATCTACTAGACCAGATATAGTTCCGCCAATAGTTTTAGAGGAATTAGCACAACTTCAGGACCAGCTACCAGGCTTTCAGAGCGAACTTGCAATGGCATGTATTGAAGAGGATTTAGAGGATAAAATAAAAAATATTTTTACAACAATAGATAAAGAACCAATTTCCGCAGCATCTCTTGGTCAGGTTCATAAAGCAATACTAAAAAGTGGTGAACAGGTTGCCGTTAAAGTTCAAAGACCAGGTTTAAGAGAACAAATTACTTTAGATTTATATATAGTGAGAAATATAGCTATATGGTTTAAAAATAATATCGGAATTATTAGAAGCGATCTAGTAGCATTAATTGATGAGCTAGGGAAAAGAATTTTTGAAGAAATGGATTATATAAATGAAGCCAATAACGCAGAAAAGTTTAAATTACTACATAGTAAAAATAATAAAATCGCTGTTCCAAAAATCTACAGAAAAGCCACAAGCAGAAGAGTTCTAACAATGGAATGGATAGATGGAATAAAATTAACAAACATACAAGCTGTTAAAGAATTAGGAATTGATCCAAATGAGATGATTGAAATTGGCGTAAGTTGTAGCCTTCAACAACTAATAGAACATGGATTTTTTCACGCAGATCCTCATCCAGGAAATATTTTAGCCATGAAAGATGGTCGATTATGTTATTTAGACTTTGGTATGATGAGTGATATTACAAAACAATCAAGAATTGGTTTAATCAGCGCAGTTGTGCATCTTGTAAATAGAAGATTTGACAAACTTTCCTATGATTTTGTTCAATTAGGCTTCCTCTCCGAAGAAGTAGACTTAAAACCAATAGCGCCTGCTTTTGAAAGTGTTTTTACTACCGCTTTAGAAATAGGAGTTAACAAGATGGACTTCAAGGCTGTAACAGATGATATGTCAGGTATTATGTATAAATTTCCTTTTAAATTACCACCATATTACGCGTTAATTATCAGATCTTTAATTACTTTGGAAGGAATAGCACTTAGCGTAGATCCAAATTTTAAAATACTTGGAGCGGCTTACCCTTATTTTGCAAGAAGATTGATGGAAGATGAAAATCCAGAACTAAGAAATAGTTTAAAAGAAATGCTTTTTGATGAAAATAATTTGAAATTAGAAAGATTAGATGACTTGATTTCAAGTGCAACAAAAGAAAAAGAATTGGATAGTGGTAAAATTTTAGATCAAACAATTGATTTCTTGTTTTCAGAGAAAGGTTTCATTCTAAGAAATGAATTAGTAAATATTCTAGCTACAAAGATTGACTCAATTGGATGGAAAACATTAATAAAGATAAATAATAGACTTCCGTTAAAAATAAAATCAAAAACTATAGAAAAATCATCAAAAATATATACTAATAAAAGTTTAAATATAAATTCAATAAAAAAAATGTTTAACGTTTCCAAAATGAAGCCTGGTTTTAAAAGAAATATAATTTTCAAAAAATTACCTAAAATCCTAATTACTAAAGATACTTATCAAATGGGTTTTCGAGTTGTGAAAAAAACTTCTGAAAAAGGTATAGTAAGATTAGTTAAAGTTGCTGCTGGTGTTGATCAATAAATGAATTTAAAAAATAACCTTATTTTATTTATAATATTATTTTTAATTCCAACATCTAAAGCAGCAGAAACAATACATCTTTATAAAGGTACTTTTAGTAGATCAATAAATATAAATGAACTTTATAATTTTAAAAAAACAAAAATCGCCAGCAATAAATTAAGAAACCTCATAAAAATTACCAATCAAAAGGAAAAAGAACTTCACAAGGTTTTATCTTATAAAATAGAGATACCCGTAAAAGCTAGCAGTAAATTATTGAATAGTAAAATAGGTGAGGTTTTTTTAAGCAGACTCACTAAAATTATTCATCCACATAAAATTTCCAATAAGAAATTAAGTGCAAAGTCTATAAGATCTGGAATTATCTTAAGTTCTTATAACAACAATCAAAAAATTAATCTAATAGATTTTTTCAAAGCATATCCAAATAAAAATATTGCCATTAATCTAAATGCCTTGAATAAAACCTTTAAAAAAGTAGACTCATTAAAAGATTTAATTGAATTCTACTCAGATTCGCCTTTTAAAAAACTTAAAGATGGAAGGTCTAGCAATTAGATTGTTTAAAAATACTTGAAGAAAAAGTGGCATTTTCGCAAAAATTTAAACAACTTTTCACTTCTAGTCCCAAAAAAAATAATTGGGAAGGTCTTATAGAAGCATACAAACCCTGGTTACCCATAACAAAAAAAACACCAATTATCACGTTAAAGGAGGGTGCAACTCCTTTAATAGAAGTAAAATCAATATCTGATCGAATAGGAAAAGGGGTAAAAGTATATGTCAAATACGATGGACTGAATCCAACAGGATCATTTAAAGATAGAGGAATGACAATGGCAATAAGTAAAGCAAAAGAATCTGGTTGTGAAGCCGTCATTTGCGCAAGTACAGGCAACACCTCAGCATCTGCAGCTGCCTACGCAAGGAAAGGAGGCATGAGAGCCTTTGTGATTATTCCAGACGGTTATGTAGCTCAAGGAAAACTAGCTCAAGCATTAGTTTACGGAGCAGAAGTATTAGCAATTAAAGGAAATTTTGATAAAGCATTAGATATTGTTAGGGATTTATCAAACAAATATCCAATAACTTTAGTTAATTCTGTTAACCCTTATAGATTACAAGGCCAAAAAACAGCCGCTTTTGAAATAATCGAAAATCTTGGAAACGCACCTGATTGGTTGTGTATTCCAATGGGAAATGCTGGTAATATAAGTGCTTATTGGATGGGGTTTAAGGAATTTTTTAAAGCTAATAAATCTACACATCTGCCTAAAATGATGGGATTTCAAGCAAGTGGTTCTGCACCGTTAGTAGAAGGTAAAATCATTAGCAATCCAGAAACAATTGCTACAGCTATAAGAATTGGTAATCCTGTAAATAAAGAAAAAGCTCTTCGAGTAAGAGAAGAAAGCAATGGTAAATTTTCTTCTTTAACGGATTCTGAAATAATAGACGCCTATAAAATTCTTGGTCGAGAAGAAGGTATTTTTTGCGAGCCTGCCAGTGCAGCATCAGTTGCTGGCTTACTAAAAATAAAAGATGAAGTCCCAAAAAACACTACTGTCGTATGTGTTCTGACTGGTAATGGATTAAAAGATCCTGATTGTGCAATAAATAATAATGATTCTATTTTTCATACCGGTGTAGACGCGGATCTAAATTCAATAACAAAAAAAATTGGGTTTTAAAGATATATAAGAAACCAAAAAAAAAAGTGTCTGTTGAATACGTTTTTATTTATGTATTTTTTATGTGGAAAAAATATGGAAAGAATTAAATTCTTTTTTCTTTCTTTTCCACACTTTTAAGAATCAGTGGAAAGTTACTTTTTTATCCACTCTTAAAAAAATTTTTCCACAAGCAAAAATTAAATTTTTCTAGCGAGAGACTACTTTTTTTTTAATAACCACAAAAACCACAAGTCCTTCTACTACTGATTAATTTCATATAAAGAATTAAGAAATATAATAGAAGTTAAAAATTTTGTTTTTTTTAACGGTATTGCCTTTTTGAAATAGCTATGAAATTCTTATATCAGTGGATTTTTATTTGAAATAACGGGATGAAAGTAAATTGTTCTCAATCAGACTTAAATTCTGCTTTACAATTAGTAAGCAGAGCCGTTTCTAATCGACCGACACACCCTGTTTTAGCGAATGTTTTATTAGCAGCTGATGAGGTAACAGGTAAGCTTCGTTTAACTGGTTTTGATTTAAGTCTAGGAATACAAACTTCGATATCTGCTTCTATTGAAACTAGCGGTGCTATTACATTGCCAGCTAAATTATTTGGTGAAATCGTTTCTAAATTATCTAATGATTCACCTTTAATTTTAACTTCTGATGAAACTACTCAACAAGTAGAGTTAACAAGTAAAAGTGGTACATATCAAGTTAGAGGGATGCTTGCAGACGATTTTCCAGATTTACCTTTAGTAGAAACTGGTACATCACTTCAATTAAATCCATTATTATTATCTAGCGCTATTAAATCTACCTTATTTGCTAGTAGTGCAGATGATGCTAAACAATTACTGACTGGAGTTAATTTTACATTCGACGGTTATGGTATTGAATCTGCTGCTACAGATGGTCATAGACTAGCTATTTTAAATTTAAATAACATTTTATCTCAATCAAAAGAAATTGATAGCTCCATTGATTTTGATAAATTTTCTATTACATTGCCCTCGAAATCTTTAAGAGAAGTAGATAAATTTTTAAGTTCTTGCGATTCTAGTCAACCAATTAATTTCTTTATTGATCAAGGTCAAGTAGTTTTTATATCAGTTGATGAAATTATAACTATTAGAGCATTAGAAGGGTCTTACCCAAATTATTCACAATTGTTACCAGAAACATTTTCAAATGTATTAGAATTTAATAGAAAAGATTTTTTAGCTTCTTTAGAAAGAATAGCAGTTTTAGCTGATCAACAAAATAATGTTATTAAGATAATTACAGATAGTTCTTCAAATTTAATTAAAATAACTACTGATGCTCAAGATATAGGAACTGGTTCCGAGTCTTTGCCAGTTTCTTTTAAGGGTGAATCATTTCAGATAGCATTTAATGTCAGGTATTTATTAGATGGATTAAAAGTTATAGATTCAAATCTTATTAAATTAAGTTGTAATGCGCCAACAACACCTGCAGTTTTTTCTCCTGTTAATAGTGAAGTTAATTTTACTTATTTAGTTATGCCAATACAAATAAGAAACTAATTTTGTCTATTCCAACCAAATTATTATTAAGTAATTTACTAAAGCATAATGTTCGCTGTGAGAATGGAATTGATCATGGACCAGGAGTTTCTCCATGGATGCACCCTCCTGTAGATAGAATCTTAGGATGGGTAAGTCGTCCTTCTACTTTGAGATTACAAAGAGAGGTATGGAGATTGGATCAAATAAAAGGTATTAATGAAAAAGAAGTATATGTAAAAGGAGTGCCTTCTCATTCGGATGAGCAAACTTTAGAACGTCTTCCTACTTTAATTAATGCAAATATTTTTAATCGGAATGGACAAAAATTGGGTTTAATAGCTGATTTTGTTTTTGATCTTAAAGATGGAAAGATTCAATATTATTTAGTTAGTCGATCAAATCCATTAATACCAGGAACAAGTCGATGGCGTTTAAATTTATCTCAAATCAATGATAGACAACCTGGTTCTATTTCTTGTGATATTAATACATTTGAAGATTTAGTTATACAAAAAGCAAGTTTAAGAGAAGAATTTCTTAATAAGAGTAGAAAATGGAAAACACAATTCCAGGGTTTTACTGATGGAGCTTCTGATAGACTTGAAGGATGGATAGATGATCAAATTAGTGAAAATCAGTTCGAATCACACGATGATTTTAATGAATATGAAAACAAACCTGATTTAGGAGATGAGTGGATAGATAATCTTGATATAGATAATTATGAAGGATTTAATACAATGAATACAAGAAAGAAAAAAACAACTTTAAAGAATGAAAGTGATCTTGATCCTTGGATTTAATTAATGAAATTTTTTACCAAGTATAAAAACTTTGATGAATTAATTAATTCATCTGATTTCTTTGTTCAATATGATGTAATTTCTGCTCTAAAGCAAGAAGGTTTAAAAAAAACTGATTATGTAGAAATATGCAGAAGATTAAATCGCCCACCAAATAGGAACGAATTAGGAATGTTTGGTGTGATGTGGTCTGAGCATTGTTGTTATAGAAATTCTCGCCCATTACTTAAAAAATTCCCTACTACAGGTTCTCGCATTCTTGTTGGTCCTGGAGAAAATGCAGGAGTCATTGATATAGGTTTAGGTCAAAAATTAGTTTTTAAAATTGAGAGTCATAATCATCCATCAGCGGTTGAGCCCTTTCAAGGTGCGGCAACTGGTGTTGGTGGAATTTTGAGAGATATTTTTACGATGGGAGCTAGGCCAATAGCTTTATTAAATGCTTTAAGATTTGGACCTTTAGAAGATGAAAAGAATATCAGTTTGCTGGAGGGTGTGGTTGCAGGGATTTCTCATTATGGGAATTGTGTAGGGGTTCCTACTGTTGGAGGAGAAGTTGGATTTGATAGTAGTTATTCAGGTAACCCTTTAGTTAATGCAATGGCTTTAGGTTTGATGGAAACAGAAGAAATAGTTTGCTCTGGAGCCAGTGGTATAGATTTTCCAGTTTTATACGTAGGAAATACTACTGGGAGAGATGGAATGGGAGGAGCTAGTTTTGCTAGCTCTGAACTTTCAAAAACCTCAATAGATGATCGTCCTGCTGTTCAGGTAGGTGATCCTTTTCTAGAAAAAGGATTAATAGAGGCTTGTTTAGAGGCATTTAAGACAGGGCATGTAATTGCTGCACAGGATATGGGAGCTGCAGGACTAACTTGTAGTTGTTCTGAAATGGCTTCAAAAGGTGAGGTTGGAATTGAATTGAACCTTGACCTTGTTCCAGCGAGAGAAAAGGGAATGACTGCTTATGAGTATTTGTTATCTGAATCACAAGAGAGAATGTTATTTGTTGTAAAACCTGGTTCTGAAAAAGAATTGAGTGATTTATTTATGAAATGGGGATTATATGTTCAAGTTGTTGGAAAGGTTTTAAAAGAAAAAGTTGTAAGAGTTTTACATAAAGGAGAAGTAGTAGCAGACTTACCAGCATCTTCACTTGCTGATGATACACCGATAGAGGAGCATTTATTAATCAATTCATTGCCAGAATATTTAAAAGAACATTGGAAATGGACAGAAGATTTATTACCTAAAAGTTTAAACAATGGAATTATTAATTTAAAAAATAATTTATTTATTAGCTGGAATAATGTTTTACTAAACTTATTAAGTACTCCTTCAATAGCGTCAAAAAACTGGATATATAATCAATATGATTATCAAGTGCAATCTAATACTGTTGTTTTTCCAGGAGAAGCTGACGCTGCTGTTATTAGAATTCGTCCGCAAAATGAATTTCAATGTCAATCAAATCAAGATAGAGGAATAGCATCTGTGGTGGATTGTAATGATAGATGGGTTTATTTAGATCCTCTACGTGGAAGTATGGCCGCTGTTGCAGAAGCAGCTAGAAACTTAAGTTGTGTTGGAGCTGAACCTATAGCTATTACTAATAATTTAAATTTTTCTTCTCCTGAAAAAAAAGTAGGTTTTTGGCAATTATCAATGTCATGCGAAGGGATAAGTAATGCTTGTAGAGTATTAAATACACCCGTTACAGGAGGAAACGTATCTTTATATAATGATACGAAATTATCAAATAATACTGTTATACCAATTCATCCAACACCTGTAATTGGTATGGTTGGATTAATAGAAAATATAAACAATATTTGTAAAAAATCTTGGCTTAATTCTGATGATCAAATATGGATGATAGGTTTACCCTTGGAAATCAAAAATAATAAAGATAATAGAATTTCATTAGCTGCCTCGTCTTATTTAGAGTATATACATGGTTTAAAAACAGGAAGACCGCCAGAAATTGATTTATTGTTAGAAAAAGAAGTTCAGTCATTTTTAAGAAAAATAATTGAAAAACGCATTGTTAATTCAGCTCATGATTTAGGTGACGGTGGTTTAGCAACAACAATAGCTGAGTGTTGTATTTCTTCAGGATTAGGAGCAAATATTATTCTCCCTTCAAGTGAATCAAGATTAGATCGCCTTCTTTTTTCTGAAGGAGGTGGACGTGTTTTAATTAGTTGTTCAGAGAATCAAAGTTTAGAATTAAAAAAATATTATAAAAATTTATCTAGACAAGAATCTATTAGTTTTTCTTTATCTCATTTAGGGAATGTAAATAATCGAAATAAACTATCTGTATATCATTCTAATAATTTATTGATAGATGTTAACATTTCAGATTTAATACATGTATATAAAAATACTATATTTAAAAAAATATCTAAATAAAATATCTATGATTTATAATTTTCAAATTAAAATTTGTTTATTTAACCTAGGAATATAATTATGTGTGGAATCGTAGGTGTTGTTTCAACTGACCAATGTAATCAACAAATTTACGATAGTTTGTTATTGCTTCAGCATAGAGGCCAGGATTCAACTGGTATAGCAACAATGGATGGAAGTGTTTTCCATATTAATAAATCTAAAGGTCAAGTGAGAGAAGCTTATAGAACGAGAGATATGAGGGGTTTAATTGGAAAGATCGGATTAGGACATGTTAGATATGCGACGAAAGGAGCTGCTAATAGAGAGGAAGAAGCACAACCTTTTTATGTAAATGCTCCATATGGAATTATTCTTGTTCATAATGGAAATTTAACTAATACAAGAGAGTTAGAAAAAGAACTTTTTAAAGTTGATAGAAGGCATACAAACACTTCAAGTGATACCGAAATGTTATTAAATGTTTTGGCAACGGAATTAAATACTTCAATACAAGGAAAAGATATAAATCCAGATGATCTCTTTAATGCTATTAAAAGGCTTCATGGAAGAGTAGAGGGATCTTATGCTTCCATCGCTTTGATTGCAGGTCATGGTCTTTTAGCTTTTAGAGATCCTTATGGAATTCGACCTTTGGTTATTGGTAAAAGGTTAAATGAAAATAATAAGTCTGAGTGGGTAATTGCTAGTGAATCATTAGTTATTGAAAATAATGATTATAAAATTGTTAGAGATGTAGAACCTGGAGAAGCTATTTTTATTACTTCTGATGGTGAGTTTTTCTCTAAACAATGCTCAGATAATCCTCAACTATTTCCTTGTTCGTTTGAATATGTTTATTTAGCTAGACCTGATTCAATAATGAATGGTATCTCAGTTTATGAGTCAAGATTAAGAATGGGAGATTTATTAGCAGAAACTATAAAAAAACAAATTTCCCTTGGCGATATAGATGTAGTAATGCCAATACCTGACTCTTCAAGACCTGCTGCAATGCAAGTAGCAAGGCAGTTAGGAATTGAGTATAGGGAGGGTTTTTTTAAGAATCGTTATGTAGGTAGAACTTTTATAATGCCTGGCCAATCTTTAAGAAAACGATCTGTACGACAGAAGTTGAATGCAATGAGTACTGAATTTAAAAATAAAAATGTTTTGATAGTTGATGATTCAGTCGTCAGAGGAACAACATCTCAGCAAATAGTTCAAATGGCAAGAAGTGCAGGGGCTAATAAAGTTACTTTTACTTCTGCTGCACCTCCAATTAGATATCCACATGTTTATGGAATCAACATGCCAAGTAGAAATGAATTGATTGCTTATAATAGAAATATAAACGAGATAGAAAATACTTTATTGATTGATAAAATGATTTATCAAGAAGTAGAAGATCTTACAAAAGCAATTACTAATGGTTCTCAACTTAATGAATTAGATTTATCTTGTTTTACAGGAAAATATGTCACTGGAACAGTTACAGATGAATATTTACATTGGGTTGAAAAAACTTCTTTATCTTAATTTTTTTCTGGTAAGATCATTGAATAAATAGAGTTAATTAATTCATCGTCATTTAATTTTATATTTAATCCTATTTCTTTTTTATATAAACTATTATTAATTTGCTCTCTTTCTAGTTTTTTATATCTTTCTTTATTTGTTTTGATATAAACGTATTTGTTATTTATAAAACTATTAATCACTCTATTTTTTATTTCTTTATTGTTCTTAAATTTTATACCCATTGTACCTAACTCTCCTTTCTTAGATAACTTGATTTCTTTGGTATTATGTTTTATAAAAGTACCTTTATTTGTTATTAAAATCAAGTCTTTAATTTGCTTTTCTTGGATATTTAATGCTTCAATTATATTTTCACTTGGAAATAATTTCATAATACTTGTTCCTTGTGCTAATTTACCCATACAAGGTAACTCTTTTTCTATTATTTGAACTTTGATAATTCTCCCTATGTCACTTATTAAAAATAGATAACTATTTTCCTCACAAAGGAGACAAGATTTAAGTGTAATACCCTTCTTTAATTTTAAAATTGTTGTTGATCTATTAGAAATATCACTAATTTCACTCATAGAAATTCTTTTAAATTTCCCGTCACTACTTACTAAACCTAAACTTATATCTTTTTTTTCTGGAAGTGGAATTAAATTAATTATTTTATCATTTTCTAAACCCGCTGGTAAAAAGTGCTCTAGAGGACCAGGTTTCTGTCCTGCAAATTCCCATTTAAGAAGACCTATTTTTCCAAGTTCACTAACAGCTAAAATTTTTGGTTCATTTTTAATTGGCCATATTAGTTTTGTAGGTAGAATATCTTTTCTTTCTTGGTTGTTTTCTTTTAGTTTTAATTTTTTTATTGTTATTGATGGTATTATTTTTATTTCATTATTTGCTTGTATAATAATTTCTGAATCTTTTGATAATTCTTTTAAAGCATTTATTCTTTGCAGTTCCTTATTTGGTCTTTGATTTGCCATCCTCTCAGCAATAAGAGCATCACCACCCTCGATCAATTTTGTTTTTCTAGTACTACCAAATTTTTTCTTAAGTTCTTTTAGTTCTTTAATCATAACTTTCATTAATTTTTCTTTATTGTTAATAATCGACTCGAGGTCATCTCTTTTACTTTGAAGATCTTTTATCTCATCTTTTAACGAATTTTTTTCAAGACTTGTAATTTTTTTTAAAGGCATTCCTAGTATTCCATCTGCTTGTCTATTATTGATTTTTAAGTGATTTATTAAATTATTTTTTGCCTCAGCTGTATCCTTAGATTTTTCAATTAAATTGATTATTTCTCGCAGATTATTTATAGCTTGGATCAGCGCTTCAACTATTTCTTGTCTCTTTTTAATATTTTTTAATATATAATTGCTTCTAAGTAAAATAGTATTTTCTCTAAATTCTAGAAAATTATCTAATAGTTTTCGTAATGTAAGTTGTACTGGTTGACCATTAACTAATGCAAGTAAAATCGCACCAAAATTGCTTTGCAGACTAGTTTTTTGATATAAAAAATCTAGAATTTTTTTTGGATCAGAATCTCTTTTTATCTCGACAAGAATCCTCATTCCATCTCGATCACTTTCATCTCTGATATCTGCTATCCCTGAAACTTTTCCATTGTTTACAAGCTCAGCAAGTTTTTCAATCCAACTAGCTTTGTTTAATTGATATGGCAGTTCAGTAATAATAATTCCACTTCTTTTATGTTTACCTTTCCCTGGATTAATCTCCTCAATATGAGCTATTCCTCTCATGCTTATACTTCCTCTTCCTTTTGTGTAAGTTTCTTTTATTCCATTACTAATTAAAATTTCTCCTCCTGTTGGAAAGTCAGGTCCAGGTATAAGCTCTAATAATTTTTTTTCTTCTAAAGAAGGTTTTTTTATTATTGCTATTAACGCTTCTACTACTTCATTTAAATTATGCGGCGGAATACTTGTTGCCATTCCAACAGCAATTCCTGCACTTCCATTTAAAAGAAGGAATGGAAGCTGAGCGGGTAAAACATCTGGTTCTTGTTGAGACCCATCAAAATTTGAGGAGAAATCAACAGTTTCTTGATCTATTTCTTTTAAAATTGCATCGTTGGATATCGGAGATAATCGCGTTTCTGTGTATCTCATCGCAGCGGGAGGATCATCATCAATAGATCCGAAGTTCCCATGACCATCAAGAATTGGGTATCTTGAGCTGAAAATTTGGACTTGTCTTACAAGTGCGTCGTAAACGGCTTGATCTCCATGTGGATGATATTTACCAAGAACATCTCCTACAACTCGGGCACATTTTCTATAAGGTCTATCGGGTGTAAGTCCTAATTCATGCATTGCAAAAAGAATTCTTCTTTGCACTGGTTTCAATCCATCTCTAGCGTCAGGCAAGGCTCTTCCAACGATTACGCTCATCGCGTACTCGAGATAAGAACGTTGCATCTCTTGATGCAACGATATTGGTTTCAGGCGTTCTTTGGCCATCTTTGAGTTTGTAAGAGGCCTATATTTCTTTTTTTAGGCTACTAACTAATCTGTTAAAAACCAGTTTTTTGTTAAACATTAATTCATCCACTTTTTTTTATAGCTTCTCTAACTACTTTTATCATTTCTTTGTCTTTAAATAAAAGTTGTGCTGATTTTTGTAGTTTCTTTCCCCACAATTGCTTTGCTTGATAATCTTTTGAAACATATTCAGGATTAGATTTTAAAGCATTTGTTGCTAAGTTGAATGAGTCAATAGAGTTCTTTTTTGAGGAGTATAATGCTACAGCTAAAGCTAGCATTGGTTCAGCATTATTGCTGATTTTTAGTGCTGATTTAAATTTTGAAATGGCCTCTTTAGAATTATTTAATTCATATAAAACAAGACCTTCATTATTAATAGATTGCCAAAAATTTGAATTAATTTGTGATGATTTTTTAAATGCAATTAAGGCTAATTTATAATTATTTAACAAGATTTCAGCATTACCTAGTTGAAAATATCCTTTTTCATTATTTTTATTTAATGATAATCCCTTTATTATAGAGACTTTCGCTTTTTTTGGATCATTCAATTCTATATAGACTGAACCTTGTCTAAAATATATACTTTGATCTTTTGGCTTTAACTTTATTGCTTCGTTCAATGACGATAAGGCTTCATAGTTTCTATTTGATCTAACCTGAGCTTCGGCAAGGCTTATCCAAAGGTCTTTTTCTTTAGGATTTAATTTAACTGCTAGTTCTAACAGTTTAATTGCTTCATCATTTTGACCAAATTGTATTAGTTGTATAGCGGTTTTACCAATCTGTATTGAGGTAGATTCTAATTCTTGTTCACTTGGTTCATTGATTATTGGAAAAAACGCATTTGATGATTTCGTTATAAGAAAACATTCAAAAATACATAGATAAAGTAGGAATTGAAAAATTGCTGGATTTTTTTTCATTTTTACGAATTATTTGATATCGAATTTATATTTCTTCGCCACATCCATGGCTTAATTCGTTTTAGTGCTGAGCTTTTTAAATTCTCTTTCCATTTTGAATCACTCCAAGATAATGCATCTTTTTTAGTTATATTCAGTATCCATTCAGACGGCTGTAGATCCGGTTCAGAAGTGCTAGGAATATTTTTTTGATTCCATGGACATACGTCTTGACAAATATCACACCCTGCAATCCAAGTACCCATTTTATTAATAATATTTTTTGGTAGTTCTTTTTCTCTATTTTCTAAGGTGTGATATGCCAAACATTTATTTGAGTTTACAATAAATGGTTCTTCTATTGCTTTAGTTGGGCAGGCTTCAATACATTTTTCACATTCACCACATGTAGGTTTAGAAGGTTCATCAGCTATCAAAGCCTCAGTAGATAAAAGATGACCTAAAAACATCCAAGACCCAATTTTAGAATTAATTATATTGCTATGTTTTCCAATCCATCCAATACCAGCTTCTTCTGCCCATGCTTTATCCAAAAATGCGCTTGTATCTACACATATTTTCCATTTAGAGTTTGGTCTTTCTTTTTCTAGAAATTGGGCCACTCTTTTTAATTTTTTTTCAATTATTTTGTGATAATCTTGCCCCCACCCATATCTGGCAATGGATATTTCTTTCTTTGTTTTGTCTGTTTTGACATAGTAATTAAGTCCTACTGCAACAACACTTTGCACGCCTTCAAGCATGTTTTCTATATTCTTTCTTCTTGGACTTTTCATCCATTCCATTTTTGCCTGATGGCCAGCTTGCAGCCATCTTTCTAAAGAATCCGATCGAAGTTTGATTCTCGAAGATCCTGGAACTTTTGCTATTCCGACTGCATCAAAACCTTCTTCAAACGCTTTTTCTTTAATTTTTTTCGTTAAATTAAAAGATTTTTTTGAGTTCACAGAGAGTTATGCATGAATAATTTTTTACCTTTAATTAGAAGGTTCTTGAGTCAATTGCGGGTTCCTTTGGGCTTCAAATGCTTTCTTTTAATGTTTTATTTCTATTAATAGCTTAAATTATTTAATTAATGCACTTAATTTGGTTAGATTATAGATATGTAAATTATCGGACTCTCTTTATTTGGTGCAGTCCTCTCCCAAGGAAGACCTGACTCTTGGCTCAAGGCTTCAGCAGGATCTTAAAAATGACCTCATAGCTGGTCTGTTGGTGGTTATTCCCTTAGCTACCACTATTTGGTTGTCTACTATTGTCAGTCGCTTTGTTCTGGCAATCTTAACTTCAATACCAAAACAATTAAATCCCTTTATTACTCTTAATCCTTTATTGCAAGATTTAATTAATCTTGCGTTGGGTTTAACGGTTCCTTTGCTAGGAATTTTATTGATAGGTCTTATGGCTAGGAATTTTGTAGGGAGATGGTTGCTTGAGTTTGGAGAAGGAACTCTTTCACGGATACCTCTTGCAGGGTCAGTGTATAAGACCCTTAAACAACTTCTAGAAACTTTTCTGAGAGATAACTCAACGAGATTTCGCCGAGTTGTGTTAGTTGAATATCCTCGTGAAGGCTTGTTTAGTGTTGGTTTTGTGACTGGTATTGTTGGACCCTCGCTTCAAACTGAACCAGACCAACCTTTGTTAAGTGTTTTTATACCCACAGCACCAAACCCTACAACTGGTTGGTACACCTTAGTTCCAGAAGGATCTGTTAAAGATTTAGATATATCTGTTGAAGATGCCTTTAGAACAATTATCTCTGCCGGAATTGTAAATCCTGACGATAGAAATAACTCTACAAATACTTCTTTTTCTAGTTTATTCTCTCAGCTAAGAGCGTCATCATCATAAAGTATTTTTGACTTATAATTATGCAATTAAAATCAATTTCTAGAGAATTAGCTCTCTTACTTTTAGGACAAATTAAAACAAAAGATATCGATAATATTAATTTTGAAAGTTTACTTAGTAAGGCGATAGAATCATTAACACAACATTGGAGAGAACAATTAGACTTTTGTGCTTCAAAATTAGAAAAGGCAAATCAACAATTATTGGATAGTGAATTGCAAGAAGAAGCAGGGTTGTTAAAAAAAGCTCGTGAATATTTGAAAACTTGCTTAATTGATTCTGAGAATATACTTAATAGTTTGTCTGAAAGTATTGAATTACCTAAACTTTTAGCATTAGTAGACCAAAAGGAAATACGTGAGCTAGCGTTAAAACGTGTTTATTTAGTAATTGAAAAACAAGATGAGATTGATAACAATCTAGATAGTGTTATGGAAGGTTGGCGATTAAAAAGATTACCTAGAATTGATAGAGATATTTTAAGATTGGCTTTGGTTGATTTGATTGATTTTAAGACTCCTACTGCTGTTACATGCAATGAAGCTGTGAACTTGGCTAATCGTTATAGCGATGAACAAGGACGCAGAATGATTAATGGAGTTTTAAGGAAACTTCAAAACTCTACTGTAAAACTAAATTAGCAATGAAAAATGATTTTTCGCAGGATGAAAAAAGTCCTACTAATACAAATCAAATTGAAACAGCTTCATCCGTTAATGATGACTCTTTAGATTGGGCAAAACAAGTTTATTTGCAATTAAAGAAAAAGCAACAAGAGGAGAAAGAATTACTTGAGAAAGAAATTTACGAAGAAAAAATAGTCAATACAAAAAATAATATTAGTGAGGATCTTAAACCAAATATTTCAGCTAAAAATATACCTATAGTTATTCAAGATTCAAAAGAAGAAGATCAGCCTCAATTGGGCGATTTTGATGACAACTTTACTTGGTCAGCTGAAGTTTTAGCTGCACAAGGTAAAAAAACTAGTCAGTTTTCATTAGATGAAATTGATTGGCTCAGTAGGCTAAAACAAGGCCTAGAAAAAACTCGTAAAGGTTTTGTTACTGATTTATTAGATAAATTAGGTGATGATCCACTGACTCCCGAAGTTCTTGATGATTTAGAAACTCTTTTACTTAGAGCCGATGCAGGAGTTTCAGCTACTGATCAGATTTTAGACTCATTAAGAAGAAAGTTAAATGAAGAAGTTGTTGAAGCGTATGAGGGTTTGCGTTTTTTAAAAGAGCAATTAGTTAATGTTTTAGAAAAGCCAATAAAAGATAGTGGTGTTGATTCTCTGTCCCCAAAAAAAGGTTGTTTAAATATTTGGATGTTAGTAGGTGTTAACGGGGTTGGTAAGACTACGACCCTTGGTAAATTGGCAAGTGTTGCAAAAAGAAGTGGTTTTTCAGTGATGATTGCCGCGGCAGATACTTTTAGAGCTGCAGCGGTACAACAAGTCAAGGTATGGGGTCAAAGAACAGGGGTTGAAGTTATTGCAAATGAATCTAAGAATGCTGATCCAGCTTCGATAGTGTTTGATGCTATTGGTGCATGTAAATCAAAAAATATAGATTTATTATTGGTAGATACTGCAGGTAGATTACAAACCAAAAATAATTTAATGGAAGAATTAAAAAAAATTCGAAAAATTATTGATAAGCTCTCCCCTAACGCAAATATTGAATCTTTATTAGTGCTTGATTCGAGTCAAGGTCAAAATGGACTTAAGCAGGCATTAGCTTTTTCTGATTCAGCAGAATTAACAGGAGTAATACTTACAAAACTTGATGGATCATCAAGAGGGGGTGTTGCAATGGCTGTTGCATCAGAAGTGAAACTTCCTGTTAGATTCATTGGAGCTGGAGAACAAATTCGAGACTTAAGACCATTTAACAGTTTTGAATTTATTGAGGCACTTTTAGCTAATCGATAATATTTTAGAAATTATGTCTATATTTTGCTAAATTTTAGTTTCTTTATCTCAGGAGAATAGTGAAAGATAATTCTCCAATTTCAGATCAACAATATCTACATTCAATTTATTCATCTTCAAGTGCTGCATCTAAGTCTTTAACAGATCTAATTCATAGCCTTTCGCAAGAGCAAATTATAAATCAAGATTTGTTGCTTTCTTTAAGCTTTGCCTTGCGAAGTTTTACCAATTTACAGCGTTTTCTCGAACTGATTCCACTTCTTGTTACGGAATTAATAGGAGTTAAAGGTGCATTGTTAATTCCTTTTCAAGATGATGGAAGTCTTTGGCGTGAGCAATTAAAAATGCTCCCTAATAGCGAAGATCAGGAATTATTTAGAAAATTATTTCTTTTAGAGGAGGGAAAGAAAATTGGTTTTGGGATGCAGGAAAAGAATATTGCAATGTTAGACCGTTTAGTTACAAGACATTTTTACTCATCTAATGTAATTGCTACATCAATTGTTTCTCGTGGTAGGCAACGAGGTCGATTGTATGCATTTGATAAAAAAGATATTGTTTTTGGAAGTAATATTCATCGAAAACATATGCAAATAGTTGCGGATTTGACTGGAGTAGCTATAGAAAATGATGCCATCTTTCAAGTAATTAGGAATCATGAAAAAGTCGATAGACAAATAAGTATTGGTGCTGAAATTCAATCACAATTATTACCTGATCAATGTCCAATAATTGAAGGAATTCAATTAGCTGCCTGCTGTAGGCCTGCTTTTCAAGTAGGTGGCGATTATTACGATTTTATGCCTACTCGTTCAGATTTGACTGACATAGCAAAATCGTCTGGTCGTTGGGCTTTTGTGATTGGTGATGTTATGGGTAAAGGTGTTCCTGCTGGATTGTTGATGACTATGTTACGAGGCATGCTCAGAGCTGAAGTTTTAACAGGATTACCCCCTGATTCTATTTTGCATGACTTGAATCAATTAGCTCTTGAAGATTTGACTCAATCACATCGGTTTGTAACTTTGTTTTATTCGGACTTTGATCCGCAATCAAGAAAATTACGTTTTGCTAATGCAGCACATAATCCTCCTTTGCATTGGAGCGCGAAATCAAAATCAATAAATAGGTTAGATGCTCATGGTTTGTTGATCGGCCTTCAACCTGAAGCTGAGTATGGATGTGGAGAGATATTTCTCCAGCCAGGTGATGTTCTTCTTTACTACACCGATGGAGTTACTGAGGCACCTGGTATATCAGGTGAACGATTTGATGAAAATCGTTTAATAACTTTTTTAGATAAATTTGCCACTGAAGGTTTAGGCGCCAAACAAATATTAAATAAACTTTTTGAAAGATTAGATGGTTTTGTTGGTGTGAGTGACCATCATCTTGAAGATGATGCATCAATGGTGGTTTTAAAAGTTAATGAAGAATCAACACTTCCTGAATTAACTTAGTAAACCTCCTGACAATTGCTAAGACTCTTGCTTTATTTGTATTAGTAATTTGGACAATGCATTGGGCAAAACTTGGAGCGATAGATTTGATAAAGGCCTTAATCCTTTTATAGAAAAATTTAATGCTTCAATTGAGTTTGATATTTGTTTATTAGAAGAAGATTTGGATGGATCAATTGCTCATGCACGTATGCTTGGAATTCAAGGTATCATTACTAAGGAAGAGGCTTTTAAATTAGAAGAGGGTCTTGAACAGATCCGGAAAGAGGCCTCGGATGGATTATTTCAGCCTGATATTTCAGATGAAGATGTGCATTTTGCAGTAGAAAAAAAATTAATAGATTTAATAGGACCTGTAGGAAAAAAACTTCATACTGGTCGTAGTCGAAATGATCAAGTTGGAACAGATTTAAGATTATGGCTTAGAAAGCGTATTGATGAAATTGATATGGATTTGGAACGGTTTCAGAAATCTCTTTTTTCATTGGCAGAGAAAAATCTTCATACGCTTATTCCAGGTTATACGCATTTACAAAGAGCACAACCAGTTTCTCTAGCTCATCACTTATTGGCATATGTGGAGATGGCACAAAGAGATAGAAATAGATTAAAAGATGTAAGAAAAAGAGTTAATATTTCCCCATTAGGAGCGGCTGCTTTAGCAGGGACTTCTATTACTATAAGTAGAAATATTACTTCTTCAGAACTGCATTTTCAAGAAATTTATTCTAATAGTTTAGATGCTGTAAGTGATAGAGATTTTGTCGTAGAATTTTTAGGAGCCTCAGCCTTAATTATGGCTCATTTAAGTAGATTATCGGAAGAAGTTATTTTATGGGCTTCTGAAGAATTTGCATTTATTCAATTAACAGATCGATGTGCTACTGGAAGTAGTCTTATGCCTCAAAAAAAGAATCCTGATGTTCCAGAACTTGTTCGAGGTAAGTCAGGGAGAGTATTTGGACATTTACAAGCTATGCTTACAATGATCAAAGGATTACCTTTGGCTTACAATAAAGATTTTCAAGAAGATAAAGAAGCAATTTTTGATAGTGTGACAACAGTTAAAAATTCTTTACTTGCAATATCAATTTTGTTTGAAGAAGGTTTGATTTTTAGAAAAGAAAGACTCAATCATGCTGTTTCGTCAGACTTTTCAAATGCTACTGATGTCGCTGATTATTTAGTGGCAAAGGACATACCTTTTCGAGAGGCTTATCAATTAGTTGGGCGAATTGTTAAGACTTCTTTAGAGGAGGGGATTTTATTAAAAGATATTCCTTTAGAAAGATGGAAAACATTTCATAAATTGTTTGAAAAAGATATTTATGAAAAGCTTTTGCCTTCCTCCGTAGTTGAGTCTCGAGTGAGTGCTGGTGGAACTGGATTTGAAAGAGTCCAAGAACAGCTTATTTTGTGGCGTGAGAAATTATTTAAGTAAAAAAATTGTTTTCAATCTATTTTAGGGCTTTCGGTATTAAAGTGATGAACGATAACTCTTTTTAGAGTTATTAATTTTGGCTTTTCATAGCCTATTAGTTACATTTTATTTTCAGTCCAATTTTCAAGTGAGTATTTTTGTCGGCAACTTACCCTTCCGCGCTGAGCAGGAAGATGTCATTGAATTGTTTTCTCCCTTTGGGGAGGTGGCAAATTGTTCTTTACCTTTAGAACGAGATACAGGACGCAAAAGAGGTTTTGCTTTTGTTGAGATGGCTGATGAAGCAGTTGAAGCTTCAGCAATTGAATCTCTCCAAGGTGCTGAGCTTATGGGTCGTCCTTTAAGAATCAACAAAGCTGAACCTAGAGGCAGTGCTCCAAGACGAGGCGGCGGCGGTTACGGCGGCGGCGGCCAAGGCGGAGGATCAGCTCAAGATAGACCTTCTGGAGCTAAAGGCTGGGAAGATCGTAGTCATGGCAATGCTTCTCAAGATGCTAATGGCTTTGATCAAGGTCGTAGTAGAAGAAGAAGAGGTGCTTCGCCTGAAGGGGGAGACGACTCTACTGCAGATTATGGTGGCGCAGAATCTTAAAGATTTTGCTGCTAATTGTTAATGCCCAGCATCTTCAAGCTGTTGGGCAATTTTTTTTAAAATTGAAATATCAGCTTTTTGATTTTGACATTTTTCACTTAATTCTTGTCTCAATATTTTTGCATTAGGTATATTTTCAATTAGATTTAAAATATGTTTTGAAATT
Source organism: Prochlorococcus sp. AG-402-L09 (assembly GCA_003216715.1). Taxonomy (GTDB): domain Bacteria; phylum Cyanobacteriota; class Cyanobacteriia; order PCC-6307; family Cyanobiaceae; genus Prochlorococcus_B. The sequence continues at coordinate 52,209 of QCIK01000008.1, forward strand.
TGCCAAAGACGTCCATTATTGTCTAAATGTTTTTGAGCAAAAGGAATAACTTTCTTAATTATTTTTGATCTAGATAAATATTCTTCTTTATGTCCAAAAATAACAGAATCTATTTTTGTCCAGAGAAAGGGATGTGAGTATGCAGCTCTACCAACCATTGCTCCATCAAATATTTTTAGAGTTTTAATACAATCATTTATTGAATTTATTCCACCGTTAAGTTCAATAATTAATTTAGGTCTTTTGTTTTTTAATTGTTCAACTCTTTCATATTGAAGAGGAGGAATTGTTCGATTTTCTTTTGGATTTAATCCATTTAGCCAAGCTTTTCTTGCATGAATTATAAATCTTTCCGCTCCTGCAACTGAACAATTATCAACAAATTCCATAAGGTAATTATCATTGTCGAGATTATCAATACCAAGTCTGTGTTTTACTGTTATTGGGATATTGCATGATTTTTTCATTTTCTCAATACAGTTGGCGACTATTTTTGGTTTGCCCATAAGGCAAGCTCCAAAATTGCCTGATTTTACTTTTGAACTTGGACAGCCAATATTTAAATTAATTTCGTCATAACCCCATTCTTCAGCCATTTGTGCTGCTTCAGCTAGAAGATTAGGATTGTCACCTCCAAGTTGAATGGAAATGGGATGTTCAATTTCATCAAAATCTAATAATTTATTTCTATTTTTGCTGTAATGAAGAGCTTGGGCGACAATCATTTCCGTATATAAAAGAGATTTTTTGGTGATTTGACGCATAAGCACACGAAAATGCCTATCTGTACAATCCATCATTGGCGCAATGCTTAATCGGTAGTTAGCTAATTCATTTGTTTTCAAAGAGTTGGAAATCATTTTTTTATAAATTAATTTTTTTCAACTTTTAAAGAGTAAATTTTATTAATATTGATTAAATGGACAAATTTCTTTGAACCGTAGATTTTTAATGATTGGATTTATAAATAGTCTATTGGGTTTTACTATCAAACCAAAAAGGGCATTTGCTGTAACTAAACCTATGAGTAACTATAAAACTTTAACGGATGCAGAATGGGAAAATCGGTTATCCAAAGAAGCTTTTTACGTTTTGCGCAAGGAAGGAACAGAGAGGCCGTTTTCAAGTTCCTTGAATGATGAAAAAAGGAAAGGAACTTTTTCTTGTGCAGGCTGTGGATTTGCTTTATTCTCTTCAAAAACAAAATTTGACAGTGGAACAGGCTGGCCAAGCTTTTTTGATCACTTACCTGATGCAATCGAAACAAAAACAGATTTCAAATTAATCGTTCCTAGAACTGAATATCATTGTCGTCGTTGTGGTGGGCATCAAGGTCATGTATTTAATGATGGGCCAAGACCAACTGGTAAACGGTATTGCAATAATGGGGTCGCTCTTGAATTTGAAGCAGATTCTTAAATGATTTTCATACCATCAAATAGGTGTGGGCTTCCGTAGCTTGTACAAAAAACCCTTTGCTATCAACATGTACTAATTGCTAAAAAACTATATGAATTCAGACGTTCCCTCTTCAGAACATGAATTATCTCAGGATGGTTCATTAGAAAATGACTCTAATGATAATCCTGTAAGTTCCAATACAAGTAATGAATCATCTAAGCAGGGTGACTTCGCGGATAATCGTGCAGAAGAGTCTCAAGAGAAGAATGAATCTATTGATAAAAGCCATGAACAATCGTCAACGACATCCGATCCAAATATTAAAGTTGCAGATACTGAATCAAGATTACAGCAACTAGAAAAAGAGCATGAAAACCTCAACAGCCAATATATGAGAATAGCTGCTGATTTTGATAATTTTCGAAAGCGGCAGTCTCGTGATCAGGATGATCTAAAAATTCAACTTACTTGCAGCACTATTAGTGAAATTCTTCCTATTGTGGATAACTTCGAAAGAGCAAGACAGCAATTAAACCCTGAAGGTGAAGAAGCTCAAGCACTGCATAGAAGTTATCAAGGACTTTATAAGCAACTAGTTGAAGTGCTGAAGCAATTAGGTGTTTCTCCAATGCGTGTTGTCGATCAACCGTTTGATCCCTCCTTGCATGAGGCTGTGATGAGAGAACCAAGTGAAGAGAAAGCCGAAGATATTGTCACAGAAGAATTACAGAGGGGTTATCACTTGAATGGACGCGTTTTAAGACATGCTTTGGTAAAAGTTTCTATGGGACCAGGATCCAAACCTATTAAAGAAGAAATGTCAGACAAAACTGCTACTAATCAAGAACTAAATGAAGCTTCAGATGCCTCAACTAAAGATGAGAATTAAATACATGGTGATCGAAAAGGAAATGAATTTGTTTAAATGGACTAATGGCTGATTTTTACGAACTTTTGGGTGTCAGTAGAGATGCTGATGCTGACACATTAAAAAGAGCTTATAGACAACAAGCTCGTAAATATCATCCTGACGTGAATAAGGAAGCTGGTGCTGAGGAAAAGTTTAAAGAAATAGGTAAAGCATATGAAGTTTTAAGTGATTCTCAAAAACGATCTCGTTATGACCAATTTGGAGAAGCTGGACTAGGTGGAGCCGCTGGTATGCCAGATATGGGAGACATGGGTGGCTTTGCAGATTTATTCGAGACCTTTTTTAATGGATTTGGCGGCTCTGGATCTCCAGGAGGTCCTCGGCCTCAAAGACGTGGACCTCAGCAGGGGGACGATTTACGATACGACCTCACGATTGATTTTGATAAAGCCATTTTTGGACAAGAAAAAGAAATTAAGGTTCCACATTTAGAAACTTGTGATGTTTGTCGAGGCACTGGTGCAAAAAAAGGAACAGGACCTGTTACTTGCTCCACCTGTGGAGGCGCTGGTCAAGTCAGAAGAGCGACTCGTACTCCCTTTGGAAGTTTTACTCAAGTTGCTGAATGTCCAACCTGTGGAGGCAGTGGACAAGTTATTAAAGATCCATGTAACGCCTGTGGAGGAAAAGGTGTTAAACAAGTAAGAAAACAATTAAGAATTAATATTCCTGCTGGAGTTGATAGTGGAACACGTCTAAGAGTTTCAGGAGAGGGTAATGCTGGACTGAAAGGTGGTCCATCTGGAGATTTATATGTATTTTTAAAGGTTAAAAATCATCCAAACCTTAAGAGAGATGGTTTAACCATTTTATCAGAAGTGAACATTAGTTATCTACAGGCAATTTTAGGAGATACTATTGAAATAGATACTGTAGATGGTCCTACTAAGTTGCAAATCCCAGTAGGAACTCAACCTAATTCTATCTTAAATTTAGAAAACAAAGGAGTTCCAAAACTAGGTAATCCTGTCGCAAGAGGAAATCATCAAGTCTCAGTAAAGATTAAATTACCTACGAAATTATCTGATTCTGAAAGAAATTTATTAGAAGAATTAGCCGGATATTACTCTGCACGTGGACCTCAACATCATTATCATAAAAGTGGATTATTCACTAAGCTATTTGGCAAAAGATAGTGGAAAAAAATGTATCAATAGATCATTATTTAGATTTATGCGGTCTTGCTTGTCCAATTAATTTTGTTAAATGCTGTTTGGCTTTGGAAAATTTATCTTTAGATGAAGTTTTAACTGTGGATTTAGACTTAGGTGAATCTGAAGAGAGTGTTACATACGGATTAGAAGAGAAGGGTTATACAGTAAAAATACTGAATAAAAGCTCTGAAAAGGTAACTTTGATAATCTCGAGTGAATAAAAATAAATTTAAGAATGTAAAAGGTATTGTTGTTGCACTTAAGGCAAATTTTTTAATTGTAGAAATCGATAATCATGATTTAAAAAAAAATTCATTGGAGCAATTTTCAGAAAAAACTAGATTGCTTTGTACGCGAAGAAGTAAATTAGATTATCAAGGCTTGTTTATAGATGTAGGTGATATCGTTTTTGTTGAATCCATAGATTATAAAAATAAACGAGCTGTAATTTTTGAAGTAGAGCCCCGAAAAAGTTTTTTAAAACGTCCAGCAGTAGCAAACGTTACATTAGTTGCTATTTGCATATCAGTTAAAGAGCCTTTATTTGATATTGAGCAAGCAAGCCGATTTTTATTAACAGCTGAAAGTGCAAATATAAAACCTTTGATAATTTTAACTAAAATAGATTTAATTCCAAAAAATTATTTGAGTTTATATGTAAATAAATTAAAAAATTGGGGTTATGATTGTATTTCAATATCTATCAAGAATTCTCAAGGAATTGATTTGCTAATTAAACAATTTAGAGAAACAAAATTAACCGTACTTGCCGGTCCCTCAGGAGTAGGAAAAACAAGTTTAATCAATCATTTAATTCCAAAGGTTGAACTGCCTACTTCATCTGTTTCAAAAAAATTAAAGAGAGGTACACACACAACCAGACATGTCGAACTTTTTGCAATTGGAAATGGATCTCTTCTTGCTGATACTCCAGGGTTTAATCGTCCTGAAATTATATGTGACCCAGCTAGCTTTGCTTATTTGTTTCCTGAGTTTCGAGCGCAGTTAACTAAGTCTCAATGTAAATTTCGTAATTGTTTGCATAGAGATGAGCCTGGATGTGTAATTAATAAAGATCTCGAAAGATATTCTTTTTATCGTGACAATCTTGAGGAACTGATTAATTCTCATCTCCCATACCAGGGAGGTTCAGCTTGAATCCACCGGTTAAATCTTCCATTCGCTCTTTCATTGTCGAAGTAGATGCTTCGTGGGCGGATTGCATAGCATCCAGTATTGCTTCTTCGATTATCTCTTTTTCTTCAGACAGAAGTGATTGATCAATTTCTATTCGTAAAGGCTTTTGATTACCTGACATCCATATTTTTGCTCGATTGTCATTATTTGCTCCTTCTATTTCCAAAACCTCAAGCTCTTCTTGAAGTTTTTGAGCATTCTGCTGAATTTGTTGTGCTTTTTTAAAAGCCTCAGTGAGTTGTCCAAAATTTGGTAGTCCGAATCCAGCCATGAGAATTTCCTATTGTTCTTGATCTTAGGGTTTAAATTTAAAAGCCACATAGTTTGACTTCTGTTTCTAACAAGATTCCATAAGCATTAAAAACCCTTTTTTGGATATATTTAATCAACTCTCTTACGTCAAAAGAGGAAGCTTTGTTTGCGTTAATTATAAAATTTGAATGTATTTTGGATATTTCAGCTCCACCTAAACGAAAACCTTTTAAACCAAGTTCTTCAATTAGCCTTGCAGCTTTCAAAGGTTCAGGATTACGAAAAACACTACCGCAGGTTTGAGCTTTATAAGGTTGAGTTCTTAAGCGATGATTTAGATTGTCATTTGTGATTTGTCGAATTTTTTCTACATCACCAGATACCAGCTTGAGTCGAGCAGATACGACAATTAAATTTTCATGTTGAAGAAGACTGTATCGGTATCCAAAATTGAGATCTTTTCTTTTGATAATTTTGTATTCACCTGTCAAAGATATCGTTGTAACACTCTCAAGTAATTGAGATATGCAATGTTCTTGTGCTCCTGCATTCATAACTACTGCTCCTCCAATAGTTCCTGGTATTCCTACGGCCCATTCGAGTCCCTGCAGTCCGTTTGCAGCAGCTTTTCTGGCCAAAGTCGGAAGCATTTCTCCGCCTAGGACTTCGATAATTCCATTGCTTTTATCAATTTGAATTCCTTTAAAATTACGCATACATAGGCTCAAACCCTCAATTCCTTGATCATTGATTAAAAGATTTGATCCAGCACCAAAGATATGGCAGGGAATGTTTTTCTTATTGATCCAATTAATTAAATATTTAATTTCTTCATTATTTTTTGGTTGAGCGATCCATTCTGCAGGCCCCCCTATTCTCCAAGTTGTAAAATTTGATAAGGATATATTTTGTTCTAATTTAATTGATTTCATTTATTAAGCGGCTAAATTAATTTTGCTTGAATTATTATCGATTAACTCTAAAAATAGATTTTCACATATTAAATTAATATCTCCTGCACCCATAATTAAAATCAAGTCTTTTTCAATTGTTTTTTCTTTTATTAGCTTTATCAATTTTTCATTATTGTCTGGAGTATATATTTCTAGATTTGGTTTTAATCTTTTCAACTCATATTCAATAATCTTATTGTTTATTCCTTCAATCTCATCTTCTCCTGCAGAGTAAATTGGCGCTATGAATACTAAATCAGAGTTGCTAAGACTCTTTGCAAATTCTTTTTGAAATTGTTTAGTTCTAGTATATCGATGTGGTTGAAATATAGTGACTAATCTATTAGGTGATATTTTTGAAAAATTATTTTTTGTCTTAATTATAGTTGATGCAATTGATATTGAAGCATCAATTTCACTTGGATGATGAGCATAATCTTCAATTATTAATCTATTTTTCCATAATCCTTTATAGTCAAATCTTCTTGACGGAAGTTGTAAATGGTCAATTCCTTTTTTTATATCCTTAAAAGGAATGCCAGCAACTCTACACGCAGCTATCGCAGCTACGGAATTACTTAAATTGTGAATTCCTGGAACAGGTATTTTGATGATATCTATAAATTTTTCTTGTTCATAATAATCTGCAATAATTTCACACCCATTTGATTTTTTTGGAATAAGTGCAAAATCCATATTACTAATTTTTTGTGTTGAAAACCATTTAGAAACTTCTATATTATTTCTAATATTTTGACAGTCAAAATTACTAATCAAGATTTTACAATTTTGAGCAAATTGATTCATTGTCTTTATTAAATCTGCTAGATTTATATAATGATCAACATGCTCAAAATCTATATTATTTATTATACCAATATTAGGATTAAATCTAACTAATGTTCCATCTGATTCATCAGCCTCTGCTATTAATAATTCACTATTACTATAATTATAGTTTTTTTTGTAAAGAGGTACTACACCACCAATTATAGCTGTTGGATTTCTTTTTGCATAAGAACATAATGTTGCAATGTAAGTACTTGTTGTTGTTTTGCCATGTGATCCTGAGATGATTATTGATTTCTTTTGCTCAATTAAAAAGGCTAAAACTTCAGAACGGTGTTGGATTTTTAAATTATATTTTTTTGCTTTACATAATTCTAAATTATTTTCACGAATCGCTGAACTTTTAACAATTAATATATTTGTTCCATGAATTTTAAAAATTTCTTCAATATTAGATTCTTCTTGAGTTTCAAAGATATGTACTTGGTTTCCTGCTAATTCTTGTAAAGCTTGGCTTTGTTTTCGGTCAGAACCAGAGATGGAATATCCATTTTTAGCCAGAATCATTGCTAGAGCAGACATACCAATACCTCCAATTCCAATAAAATGGATATGTGATGGCAGGTGTTGTAACTTCTTCAATTTCGCTTCAGTGTCGAGTGAAAGATAACTCTTCATCTATCTAGAGGCACATTTTTTAAAGAATTAGAGAGTTTTTCTACTTTTTATTTCCTTAACGCTTCAATTATTTTTCAAAATGCACAGAAAATGATCATCGTTCTGTATGATCAGCGGCCAGTAGCTTATGCGGTTTTACCGTTTTTGAAATGACTTTGCGTGTTGCGATTAATGGATTCGGAAGAATTGGACGCAATTTTATGCGTTGTTGGTTGAGTAGGGGCGCTAATACAAATATTGAAGTAGTCGGTATTAACGTCACTTCTGATCCAAAGACTTGTGCTCACTTGCTCAAATATGACTCTATTTTGGGTGCCATAAACAATGCTGAAATTTCACATACAGATGATACTTTTCAGATAAATGGTAAAACGATCAAGTGTTATTCAGATAGAAACCCGTTAAATCTTCCTTGGAAAGAGTGGGGAATTGATCTAGTAATCGAGTCAACAGGTGTGTTTAATACAGATGTTGGTGCGAGTAAGCATTTACAAGTTGGAGCGAAGAAGGTCATTCTTACAGCACCAGGAAAGGGTGACGGTGTAGGGACTTATGTGGTTGGTGTTAATGCTGATAGTTACTCTCACGAAGATTTTGATATTTTGAGCAATGCTAGTTGCACCACTAATTGTTTAGCTCCGATTGTAAAAGTTTTAGATCAAAAGTTGGGTATCAATAAAGGTCTTATGACCACAATTCATAGTTATACGGGAGACCAAAGAATCTTAGATAATGCGCATCGTGATTTACGTCGTGCAAGAGCTGCCGCAATGAATTTGGTCCCTACTTCTACTGGAGCGGCAAAAGCTGTTGCACTTGTTTATCCAGAAATGAAAGGGAAATTAACTGGTATTGCTATGAGAGTTCCTACTCCTAATGTTTCTGCAGTTGATTTGGTTTTTGAATCAAGTCGTGAAACTAGTGCTGAAGAGGTAAACGCTTTATTGAAAACAGCTTCTCAGGGTGAAATGAAAGGAATCATTAAATATGGGGATTTGCCTCTTGTTTCTACTGATTACGCTGGCACAAATGAATCAACCATTGTTGATGAAGCTTTAACAATGTGCATTGATAACAATTTGGTGAAAGTTTTAGCTTGGTATGACAATGAGTGGGGTTATAGCCAAAGGGTTGTGGATTTGGCAGAAATTGTTGCTAAAAAATGGAAATAATATATGAATCTAATAGTTAAAAATGTTTAAATATATTCGATTGTTCAAAATTAATTTCTTCTAGATTATCCCAGAAAATATTGGGTTTACCTTCTTTCATAAACCCAATAATTTTGGCAGTTTTTAATTTTTTTGACAAAGCTTCAGCCCATTTTTTAGGAAGACTCAATATTAATTCATAGTCCTCGCCCCCATAAAGCACCCAATCATCCCATGTAGAACCTTCTGGCCAGTCGGGATCTTTAAGAAGAGAATTTTTTGATAAAACCGCTTGGCAATTACTGCTGTGGCAAATTCCTCTAATTGATTCCACAAGACCATCGCTGCTATCGGTTCCTGCGGCTCTCCAGCTCGTTGATTTAGGTTTGCACTCTATTAATGCATTTAGTGCTTCAATAGCTGGATATGGACGTTTATGGGAGTTTATAGCTCGAGTAATAAGCTGAGGACTTATTTGGACTTCACCTGGCAATTTTTCGGATGTTAAAAGCGCTAAACCTAACCTGCTTAATCCATGGATTCCAGTGCTAACAATGTAATCTCCTGGCAAAGCATTTCCTCTATGAAGTCTGGGCGGATTCATTTCTCCAATTGCAGTAATTGAAATCATTTTTAATTCTCCACAAGAGCAATCACCACCAATTATTTCTCCTCCAAATTCTTGCATTGCTTCCCACATCCCTTCATATAGATTCTCTACCCATTTCCAAGGTGTATTTGGTGGTAAAACAAGCCCAACATTAAAGGAGAGTATATTTTTTGAGCCGCTGCAAATAAGATCAGAGATATTTGTCGTTATACATTTCCAACCAATATCTTTAGCATTAGATATTTCTTCTGAAAAATGAATTTTCTCTACAAGTAAATCAGTGTTAATTAATAAACTTTTATTGCTTATATTTATTTCTGCAATATCATCATCTATTTGCCCATATCGCATAAATCTTTTTAAACGATTTAGCAATTCTATTTCACCCAAATCCTTAATAGTAGTTGTCACTTTAGTTGAAATTTAAGCTTTAGTTTTTAGATTTTCTGAACCATTTAATACTTTAATTGCAATAATTTTGTCATCTACTCCAAGTTTATTTAATATTTCAGAACCTTCTATTACGTAGCCAAAAGCTGCGTTTCTTCCATCTATTAGATTACGTCCAGCTGGATTTAATTCAGCTTCATATAAGAAGAAGAAAAACTGAGATGAACCATCATTTAAATCTGTATCAGAGTGAGCCCAGCCAAGAGTTCCTAAAGTTGCGAAAGGAAGGACTGGCGTTTCAGTGTAAAGGCCAACTTCCTCAAAAGTTTGTCCATAAAGTGTATCTTCAAAATTAGGAGTTCTGATTTCTAGTGGAACTCTTCTTAACTCATTATTTTCAGGTTCTATATATCCAATTGCTTCTCCTTTTGGATCCCCAGTTTGAAGAATAAAAAATTCTTCAGCTCTATTAATTGGCAACCCATCGTAAAAACCTTTCAATGAAAGGTCTATAAATGCTCCAGCTGTTAAAGGAGCATTATAACCATCAATAATTGCACTCATATTTCCTTTTGATGTTTTTATTTCTACATTTGCTCTACCTAAAAGTCTTGGTAAATCGTCATATTCACTTGGTATTTTATATGGAAAGTTATTAGTGATTAATAGAGATTCTAAATCGTCAATTGTTTTTAAACTTTTACGTCTGACGTCAAGAAATGAGACTTTGTTTTTTTCGTTCGCTATTTGCCCTAATTCATCAAGCTCTTCTTTCAAATTGGAAAGAAGATCAGATGCTTTGTCCTTATTTTCTTCAGGAATTGAGTCAAGAATTTGATTTTTTCTATTACTAACTAAGAACTGACTTCTTGAGGTGGCTTTGCTGATTGCTGACCATCTACTTCCTCGAAGATCGTCGCTGGTATCTTCCAGTTTGTTTTGTAATTCACGTAATTCTTTTTGGTCAATCGGTAAAGAATTCCTTAAGATTGCATATGGATCTTTTAGTCGATTTCCATTTGGAAGGCTTGCAACAGCAGGTTCAATCCACGGAGAGCTCAAAGAAAATAGGATTGTTATCAGGGCAAGAATGCAAATCTTTTTTGCCATGTTAATTCTAAGTTTTGCATGACTTTCGCACAGACTTATGATCGATTGGTATCTTTTGTGTGAATGATTTCAACTAACGACTTTCGCACTGGCACTACGATCGAGTTAGACGGTGCAGTTTGGCGTGTTATTGAATTTCTACATGTCAAGCCTGGCAAGGGTTCTGCGTTTGTCAGGACTAAATTAAAGGCTGTTGTGAGTGGTAGTGTTGTCGAAAAGACTTTTAGAGCTGGAGAAATGGTTCCTCAAGCTCTTCTGGAGAAATCAAAGTTGCAACATACATACATGGACGGAGATGATTTTGTATTTATGGATATGACTTCTTATGAAGAAACAAGCTTAACTGCTAAACAAATTGGTGAAAGTAGAAAATATCTAAAGGAAGGTATGGAGGTTAATGTAGTGTCTTGGAATGAAAAACCTCTTGAAGTTGAATTACCTAACTCAGTTGTTTTAGAAATAAAAGAAACTGACCCTGGTGTTAAAGGTGACACTGCTTCAGGAGGTACAAAGCCTGCAATCTTGGAAACAGGAGCGCAAGTAATGGTCCCATTGTTTATTTCAATTGGTGAGAAAATTCGAGTAGATACTCGAAATGACAGTTATCTAGGCCGAGAAACACAATGACTATGAATCTTGATCACGAAGAGCTTCATCGCTTGTTGGCAACTTTAGCTGAGAGCGATATTCAAGAGTTTCGACTTGAAGGAGAAGACTTTTGCTTGGAGGTTAAACGTAATCTTGCTAGTTCTTTGGATTCAATCTCTTCTCAAAAGAGAAGTTCATCAGAGGAGATTGATCCACCACTGCCTCAACGTAAAATCGAGGCTTCCACAGCACCAAGCACACCCCCTCCTTCTGTCCCAGGGTCACGCTCTGATTTAGTCGAAGTAACTGCTCCTATGGTTGGCACCTTTTATCGTGCACCAGGCCCAGAAGAGCCTCCTTTCGTAGAAATTGGATCGAAAATCAGTGTTGGTCAAGCTGTTTGTATTCTTGAAGCAATGAAATTAATGAATGAATTAGAGTCAGAAGTTAGTGGAGAAGTAATTGAAATTCTTGTTGAAAATGGAACTCCAGTAGAGTTTGGCCAAGTTTTAATGCGATTAAAACCTGTATAAAAATTTTTACTTATTGAGTAAATTATCTAGAAAGAAGCCAAGCATTATTAATTGCCGCAATCATGCTTTTTTCTCTAGCTTTGAACTTACCTGCAATATCTAGAGCAGTACCATGATCAGGAGATGTCCTTACAAAAGGTAGTCCAAGTGTTGTGTTAACAGCTTCATCAAAGGCTATTAACTTCACTGGTATGAGACCTTGATCGTGATACAAAGCAAGTATTCCATCAGGAGCATTATTTTTATTTGATTTGGCATTCCATGCCTCTGCTGATGACATCCAGCAAGTATCTGGAGGTATGGGCCCACTAATTTTGATATTTGGATTATCCAGTTTCCATTCATTTAAAATAGGGATAATTAAGTTTTGTTCTTCTATTCCTATTTTTCCTTCTTCTCCTGCATGTGGATTTAAGCCTGCTATATGTATTAATGGTTTCTCTTTGAACAGAAGACAGAAATTTACTAATGCATCTAACTTGTATCTAATTAATTCCTTTGTTAAATTATTTTTTACTTTGTTAAGAGGTATATGTGTTGTGGCTAATAAAGTATTAAATCTCCATCCATTATTTGGTGATACTGCGGTAAAAAGCATAGATGTTTTTTTATTAGTTAACTTACTCAATAATTCAGTTTGTCCTGCAAATTCATGACCAGCCTTGTGCCATGCAATTTTTGAAATTGGTGCCGTCACAAGAGCATTAGCTTTTCCTTCTAAAAGTAAATTAATTGCATTGAAAAGCCATTTAAAACTTGCATTTCCACTGTGTTTATCTACTATTCCTGGAATTACTTTTTTTTCTAAGGGGATATCAATAATGTTAAGATTTTTTGGATTAGGTATATTATTCTCTCCATGCTCAATTAACTTTGAATAAGTTTGATAAATATTATTTTTACATCCTACAAGTAAAGGCTTTATATTATTACTTAAGAATTTAGAACCAAGAGCTTTTAAAGTTATTTCAGTCCCTATTCCTGCAGGATCACCTAATGAAATAATAATGGTATTTTTATGATCTTTTGATGTTTTAATTTTTCTCATGTTGCGATTCTTTTTTGTGATTTTAAGTTGGAGAAACAATTTTTTAAGCCAGATTTAAAATCAGGATAGATTAGAGAATAACCAAGCTTTTTACACAATAACTTGTTATCAACCTTTCTATTTTCTTGCCAAAAAGAAAGCGCCATTGGACTCATTGTTTTTTTTGCAATTTCAAAAGGTACTGATGTTGGTAGTGATTTTTTAGCTATTTTCGCTGCGAAAGTAATCACTTCAGTATTATTGGTTGGTAAGTTATCGGCTACATTAACTACAGATGGATTCTTTCCTTGAGCAAAAAGATTAATTAAAAAAAAGACAGATCCAGCAATATCATCGACATGAATTCTTGAAAACACTTGCCCTGGCTTGTCGACCATTTTTGTTGTTCCACTTAATAGGCTTTCAAATGCAGATCTACCAGGTCCATAAATGCCTGGCAATCTGAGTATCTGAATAGGTAGCTTTGTTGCTAACCATTGTTTTTCACAAGAAAACCTACGAATACTTCTTTCTTGTTTGGGATTAGTAGAAGAATTTTCATTGACCCATTCTCCTCTTGTATCTCCATACACACCAGTAGTTGATAAGTATCCAACCCACTTTAAATTTTTTGAATTTAGTAATTGAGTCTTAAGTTTAATTAGAACAGGGTCTTCTCCATTTGATAAAGGAGGAATGCAACTCAAGATATGAGTTGCTCCTTCAAAAATTTCACTCGATAATTCTTTATCGGAGTTAAATATGAAATCAGCTCCTTTGCTGTTTTCTTGTCTTCTGCTGCATAAAACTTTTATTCCTAAATGTCTTCCTACACAGGCGATTCTTTGACCACTAAAGCCGCCTCCAAATATGATTAACTTTGATTTGGGTGGCAGTGGATCCAATCGCTTGACAATATCTTCAATCATTAGTACAAATGTATTATGTTGATTATTTAGCAATGATTGCTTCTTATTTAAAGCCTAGTCTGAATTCCATGAATGGTAATAGCAAATTAACGAACGATAAAAGATTAATTGTTCAAAAGAATAATCAAAACTTGATAGGACCTTTTTTGGCCGCAATATGCTTTCTCCTTTGCATTGTTTTAGTCCCTGAGAAGCCTTCTAATTTAGCTTCTATATGCGAAAAGTATAATTCCTCTACGGCTTGTCAAGTTTGGTAGAATCTTAAGCTGCTTGCCAAGAATAATCTTCATTCAAGCGTGATTTTGTTTTCTCAAGGCTTGCATTATGTTTAGGTTCAGCCCATTTAAGGAGTCTTAAAGCCAAACGTATATCCCCTTCCGTCCATGCTCTAATAGCCATAGATCGTCTTGGGTCGTAAAAACGTTGTTTTCTATACCATTCAAAAGCATCATTATCTGTTTTCCTGCCATTACATGAGAGGCAGGCTGGGACACAATTTTCAGTGATGCTTAATCCGCCTTTACTCTGTGGAAGAACATGGTCAATGGATTCTGAATTTTTTCCACAATATATACATTTTTTATTAGTGAATTCATGCAATGACTTGCGCCATCTCCTGTCGCGTAGCTTTGGGCAGAGATCTTCTAAGAAAACCGCATCCCTATTGTGCATACAGATTTATTAACTAATATAATTTTGCCTTGAGAGACTCATAAGTCAATGTATCGAAAATTGCATTTTTAGAATTTATAAGAATTTTTTTATTTAGTAAGATTTAGGCCTGAAGCTTTTTGTACTTTTATTACTCAAATTTGATTAATTATTATAACGATCTATATATTTCCCTTTAGGAGTTTTTCCTGCATTGTCGATAGATGAGTTTAGTTCATTTTCTAATTCTTTATCATCACTAATTACGATGGAGCTAGAGTCACCTGTATATAGATCTCCCAAGTAATTAATGCAATCTTCATATTTTATAGGATCTTGAACCACTTCTTCAACAATTAATGAGGCCGCTTGTTTAGGTGAAGTTTTGAATAAACCTTGTTTTTTATTTTTAATGAATTGATAGGCTGCTTGCCAGCTTGGCTCATGAGTATTCCCTCCATTCCTCATAAAGCAATATATGTCAGCTCCGTTTGTTACTGCTGCATTAGTTTTTAATTCTAGAGTAGTACCACAGACCAAATAAATTATTGAAATAGGTAAGATGCTTCGCTTTATCCCAAATGGCATGATTTTAAGAGAATTATCAATATTAAATTATCTATTTTTCTTTCTTCTGTCTAGCTTAAGTTCGTATTAGTATTTCGGTTTTATTACTTAATTCCTGTAATTTTTGACTTGATAAAAAATCATAATGATAAATCGATGAATTCAATGTTTAGTTTTGATCTCGCTTATCTTTTTATGATTACTAAAATATCTATCTTTTGATATAGTGTTTTGATAATAATTTTTGGAATTAAAAATTTAATAATGAATGAAGTATTAGTAAAAAAACAAGCATTTTTAAAAGAAGCTGGTTACTTTTTTCGTAATGCATCAGAGCATGCTGATGAGGGAGATTTGCATTCATGTGCTGGTTTGATTTTGAAAGCACTTGATAAAGAGAGAAGGGCTGGTGGTGTAGGTCCTCAAGTGCTTCAAATAATTAAAACTAGATAATAATTTTAACGATTCTGAAAATATTATTCGTTATTTAGGACTGAAATTGTTTTAGCAATGCCTTGTCCAGTTGGAGATTTGAGCTTGCCCATTTTATCTAAAGTGCACTCTAAAGCAGAGATTACACTAACAATATCTCTATCATTTACAAATCCTAAATGACCAATTCTAAAAATTTTTCCTTTTAAATGATCTTGACCCCCAGCGAGAAGGATATCAAAACTATTTTTTATTGATTTTCTTATATTCTCAGCATCGATATTTTCAGGCTTAACAGCTGTGATTGCTGGGCTTCCATAACCTTCTTTTGTAAATAATTTCAGACCCATAGCTTTTATTCCTTCTTCTGTAGCTTTTTGATGACGTGCATGACGATTGAAAATATTATTCAATCCTTCTTTTTGCATCATAGTTAGTGAGGCTTCTAAAGCGAAATATAAATTTATTGCAGGAGTAAAAGGATTACTATTCTTATTTACTGTCTTTAGATATTGTTTTAAGTCTAAATAAAATTTAGGTAAATCAGATAAAGCATTGGCTTCCCATGCCCGCTTGCTCATAGCTACAAAACTGAGACCTGGTGGAATCATATAACCTTTTTGAGAACCCGAAGCTATTACATCAATTCCCCATTCATCCATTGGGATATTGCATGCACCAAGGCTTGTAACGCAATCTGCAATAGTAATAGCTTTGCTATGATTTTTAACTACATTATTAATTGCTTTGAGGTCATTAATTACTCCTGTTGAAGTTTCTGAGTGAGTTAAAATAACAGCTTTAATTTTGTTATTGGTGTCTTCTTCAAGAATTTTTTTGAATTGATTTGGATCTAGAGGTTGGCCCCAATCAGCTTTTACGATTTTTACATTTAATCCATATGCTTTTGCAACTTTTATCCATCTTTCTCCAAATTTTCCGTTCTCACCACAGATAACTTCATCACCTTTGCTTAATGTATTGATTATTCCTGCTTCCATTGCCGCTGTCCCGCTTCCTGTAATTGTTAGAACGTCTGCAGTTGTTTGGTGAAGCCATTTGAGTTGCTCTGTAGTCTTTTGAACAATGTCTTGAAAATCTCCACTCCTATGACCTATGGGGTGTTTACTCATACAACTCAAAACATTTTCCGGAACGGGAGTTGGTCCAGGAATCATTAGATTCAGTTTGTCCTGCATTTACTTATTTAAATCTAGATTATTATTAGTTTAAAAAATTATTTAAGGAATTTCCTCTATCGTCAGCTCTTCGAATGATTTGAATGAATTTACTCTTCCAGTTTGGGTGGTTGCGGCTGCAAAGTCTGCGACGAATATCCTCATTGGGAATAAATTCAAAGACACTGAGACAATTGATTTACCCAATAAACAAGACTCAATAACGGTTCCTATTTCTTCTTCTGCGTTGCTTGATAATGGTGAGCGCTCCTTAGGAGTTAGTCATTGTCAATCTGGATTATCTCTTGACGTAACAAGAGGTTTAGAAATATGGGCTTATATTCAATTAAATAAAGCAAGTTCTCATTCTTTAAAGTTAGTTGAAAATGACTTTCCTGATTGGCTTGATTTTCATGCCGGTTATGGAGTCGGCAAATTCGAATCATCCGGTCAGCCATGCATCTCTAAGTTTGCACGTGATTTGCTATGTATCAATCTTTATCCCTTATTACCAAAAGGTTATGCATTTAAAGTAGAGATTGTTTTACCTGAAGGGAGAGACCGTGCTTTAAAGACAAGTAATAAAGCATTTGGCGTTGTAGATGGATTATCTCTCATTGGGACACAGGCTGAGGTTCAAATTAGTGCCTCTCCTGAGCAATTAAAAAACTGCAAAGAAATTTTGCGACATAGGTGTTCTGAATCAGCTTTTGATGGATGTTTGACTTTTGTGATTGGTGAAAATGGTATGGATTTAGCATTAAAATTTGGACTTCCAGATAAGAAAATTATTAAAACAGGTAATTGGTTAGGGCCTCTCCTTGTTGCTGCTGCTGAAAGTGGTGTAAAAAAGCTCTTACTTTTTGGTTATCATGGCAAATTAGTAAAACTGGCTGGAGGTGTTTTTCATACTCATCATCATCTTGCAGATGGAAGACTTGAAATACTCACTGCATTAGCAGTTAAAGAAGGTATTTCTTTGGAATTAATTCAATTAATTAGCAAATCAACTTCTGTGGAAAATGCTTTATTAGCACTTGAGAGAAATAACTCAGACGAAGTTGCTTTGATTTGGGGCAGGATGGCAAAAGAAATTGAAATTAAAAGTCGGCACTATGTGAATCGATATTTGTCTTCTTCAATGGAAATAGGTTCTGTTTTGTTTGATCGTAAAAGACAAATTCGATGGACTGGTTTTCAGGGGTTAAAACAAATTAATTCTTTAGGGTTATTTCTAAAGTGATAGGCATATTCCTATGCTCTTAATTAGTCTGTTTGATAAGAATGTTTCATAAGGATTTATCAGGTTGATATGACTTCAATGATTTCAGAGGAAAAACGTAATCCAGCAATCGTCATTCTAGATTTTGGGTCTCAATACTCAGAATTAATTGCTAGAAGGATTAGAGAAATAGAGGTCTACTCATTAGTAATGAGTTACACAACTTCTGCCGAGCAATTACGATCTCTAAAACCTAAAGGAATAATCTTAAGCGGAGGACCTGGGTCTGTTTATGAAGAAGGTGCTCCATATTGTGATCCAGAGATTTTCAAGTTAGGTATTCCTGTTCTTGGTGTGTGTTATGGAATGCAATTAATGGTTCATCAGTTAGGAGGCTCTGTTAAACCTGCTACTGGTAAAGCTGAATATGGTAAGGCTCCTTTAGAAGTTGATGATCCCACAGCTTTATTAACTAGTGTGATAAGTGGTTCTACTATGTGGATGAGCCATGGAGACTCAGTTCATAAATTACCTAAGGGATTTGTCAGATTAGCTCATACTTCTAATACTTTAGAAGCAGCTATTGCTCTTCATGATAAGAGCTTTTATGGAGTTCAATTTCACCCTGAAGTTGTTCATTCCACTCAGGGAATGGTTTTAATTAGAAATTTTGTATTTCATATTTGTTCATGTGAACCAGATTGGACAACAAATTTATTCATTGATGAAGCTGTGATCCAAGTACAGCAACAAGTAGGAGATAAAAAAGTTTTATTGGCTCTATCGGGTGGAGTTGATTCATCAACTCTTGCATTTCTTTTAAACAAAGCAATAGGGTCTCAATTGACCTGCATGTTTATTGACCAAGGTTTTATGAGAAAAGGTGAGCCGGAATTTCTTATGTCTTTTTTTGACGAGAAGTTTAATATTAATGTTCAGTATATAAATGCTAGAGAAAGATTTATTTCAAAATTAAAAGGAGTCACAGATCCTGAGCAAAAGCGAAAAATCATAGGGACAGAATTTATTAGGGTTTTTGAAGAGGAGAGTCTTCGTTTAGGTCCTTTTGACTATTTGGCTCAAGGGACGCTCTATCCAGATGTAATTGAAAGTGCAGGAACAAATATTGATCCAAAAACAGGTGAACGGATAGCGGTGAAAATTAAAAGTCATCATAATGTTGGCGGTTTGCCTAAAGATTTACAATTTAAACTTGTAGAACCTTTGAGATGTTTATTCAAAGATGAAGTTAGGAAAGTTGGAAAGTCACTTGGATTACCCGATGAGATAGTTCGCCGACATCCATTTCCAGGCCCAGGATTGGCAATAAGAATTTTAGGGAAAGTTACTCATGAAAAACTCAATTGCTTAAGAGATGCTGATTTAATAGTGAGAGAAGAAGTTAATAAAGCTGGCTTGTATAATGATATTTGGCAAGCTTTTGCTGTTTTGCTACCTGTGTATTCTGTTGGAGTGATGGGAGATCAAAGAACCTATGCATGGCCTATTGTTCTCCGTTGCGTGTCAAGTGAAGATGGAATGACTGCTGATTGGTCTCGCTTACCTTATGAAGTTTTAGAAAAAATTTCCAACCGCATAGTTAATGAAGTCGAGGGAGTAAATAGAGTTGTTTTGGACATAACAAGCAAACCTCCAGGAACAATTGAGTGGGAGTGAACATCACTACCAAAAGGTAGTTATAGATTAAAAATTATAGTTCCACATGAGTGCAATGTAAAAACTGATTAATCTAGTTCCAATGGTTTTTGAAGACAAGTTCCACGTGTCTCCTTGTCACCTTCTCTGCGGAGAAATCGTAGATAGTTCACTTTCTCTACACCTATTATTTTTAGTCAAATTACGATGGTTCTTAATTTTGAAAATCAATTGACGATCTCTCTACGGATTTAAAAAATTAATCAGATCCAAAAAGTACATTGCATGAAGAAGGGGGCGAGATTTTGGTCGCCCCCTTTAAGTTCAGCACTTGTGTATCCGTGTGAACAATCCATTTACTTTACTAACCACTTCCCTGACCTACGGGAAGACAAGTGCTAGAACTCCAACCCATTTCTAATCAAACCTGATTATTGGAACATGAGAGAAAATACCTGTTCCCATTTGTGCAATGGTTCATCGGACCAAAGTGAGTTAAAACACAGTTAGTCAGCATGAACTGATGATGGATAGTAAAGAATATGATTGGATTTTTGTTTATAAGATTCGTGAGTCAGGGGATGTGATTTATAAAGTCACTATTCCATCAGAACGAAAAGAAGATGCAGTTGAAATATTTAAGAGAGAACATCCAGATGGATTGATCTGTAGTGGCATCAGGAGAGGTGATTTTAAATTGATACCATTCAAGGAATTTTCTTCACATGATCCTTGGGAAGAGATTGCTTTGTAATTAGGCAGCATCAACGCAACCGTTGAATTGATGCTCTACAAATTCTTAATTAGTTTTTATTTTTCTAATACTTAATTGCAGGAAGAGATTCCCACTTCTTGTCTATTGATTTAAAAACTGTTTTTATTTTTACTATTGTTTTATTTTGATCCCACTTTGATATACCAATATCTATGAAACCTTGGTCGGATAAGTATTGCCTAATTACAGATATTTTTTCTTTCTTATTTAATCTATTAATTTTCTTCAATCCATAATTATCTTGCAACTATCCATTGAAAGGAATCCAACGTTCTCCAACTTTTTGACCCCAATCTAATTTCATACACTCATTTTAAATTCGTGAGTGAAGAAACTCCTGTTTAGCAATCAGCGCTAGCAATTCCCATACCAAGAACAGCACCTAAAGGAATTGACCATGCATAGGCATCTTTCTTGGATAGTGCAGCAGCAAGACCTCCTCCAAGTAATCCTCCTGTAGTTGCACTACTAGAACTACAACTTCCACTGCTTGTCCTGTAACTCCTAGAAACTAATACTTGCTGATGGGTTGGTCTCATATATCTGCGATGGTTGTTAGGGGAGTAATGATGCACATGATTATGGTGATGACGATATCTGTGAACTGGTGGATTCCAACTCAGTGAAGAGCAAGGGACTTCGACTTTATCCAGATAGGACTTCACATAACCTTTTGATGATCTAGTTCCAGCAACATATTCCTCTTTATAGATTTCCTTGTAGCAAGTTCGTTGAGTTGTATATCCCCTTTGGTGATGGTATCCATCTGCCATTGCTGCCATTGGAGACAGAAGCATTGCAGTTAGAACTAATGGTCGGATTCTCATTACTCACCTTTACCACTATTAGAAACATAGGATTTTTTTGATCTAATGACCAGCAATTAAGACAGTATTAGAAGTGATTTAGGTACATTTAAGTAAGAGATTTTCTACCCCTGAGGTAATCAGAACTTTTCCTCTTAAAATCACTTCCACATAACTTCTACACGATTATTTTGTGCTATAATATCCTTGAGAATCCTTGTTGCTACTACCTTTTTGTACTCACATGTAGTAGGCACTATTAAGTGGGAATGTTTTGTCTACTAAAAGGTAGATATAGTCTAAAAAATAGGGTTTGTCACAAGTTCACTTCCTGATATTAGTTGACGAAACAACAGGGATTTAACCCCTTGTGTTTGTCACGGGTTTGTTTTGTGATCTTGTCAGCGTCTGCATGAAGAAATCGTAGAAAGATGCTCTTCTCTATAAAATCAAATATTTTTATGCTCTGGAAGTAGTCAAATCTCTGTTTTACAAACCAAGAACTAATACCTTTCTCTAAAGGTGCTTGGATGCTTCTTTTTCAAGTTTCCCTTAGTTTTGTAAGTTTGTTGATTGTTTGTCCTCTTGGAAGTAGTGCTTTTAAAGACAGTTCATTAATAATCAAAATAAGAAACCCATTTCTCTAAGTATTGGTGACAGTCTTCAAAGTATTTCTCATAATTTTTCCATTTCTCTATTGATGACTTATATAGGGGTTGGACAACTTGAGAAGATGAGGGGGTATTTATTTTACCTCTATCTAATGCTGTTTTTCTATAGTTTTTCACATTTTCATCCCATCCAACGCCTAAAAACTCTAATACTTTTAAGGTATGACCATCAAAGTCTTCAATAAGATGCTCATATTTGGACGTTATAAAATCAAAAGGTAGATTGTTCTTATATATATCCCACGCACTCATGATTTGATCATAGATTATTGAAGATGATTTAAGACTTACTAGGTTCGCCATTGCTATATTTGGTTTGAAAGATTGTTGAAAGCAGGAAAGAACTGTGTCGTAAGGTTGCCTATGAGTAAAAATTATTTTGGCGTTAGGGAAAATAAGGTTTATAAGCGGAATACAAACTGTATTTAATGGAAATTTATCTATAAATAGATTTACATTTTTAGTTTTGTATTTTGTTAGCAACTCAAAGTATTGTTGTCTGAGTATGATTATTTTATCCTTCGAAATATTGAAAATATTCTCAACTTTTGTATTAAACTTTTCTTTAATTAAATTTTCAATAGTAGACATTAGAGGTTTTTCTTCTATTACTTCAATATCTTTATGACTTCTAAGAATAGTATCTAATAGAGTAGTTCCAGATCTAGGAAATCCTATTAAGAAAGCAATATTAGAATCTTCAATTCCATCATTAAATTTATTAATAATTGTCTTTTTATTAATGATACTTTTTTTATAAGAATTAATATAGCCTAAGTATGAATCTTTACTTAACCTGTCATATGATGGGTTCTTCTGACTTTTTTCAAAGCAAGAATAAGCAATATCATAATTTCCTATTTTATCCTCTATAAATGCTTTATAACTCCAAAATATTCTTTTTTGATTATGATTACTTTTTTCTATCCATTGAGTAGCGATACTATCAATTAATTTTTTAGCATTTTTATGCTCCTTATTCCTAAAACTTAATCTCGCATTGAAAAGTAATAGTTCGTTTTTAATACTATCTATCTTGTTAAATTCGTTGAGTGATTCTTTTAATTTTTTTAAATTATTTATTTGTTCATAGTGGCAAAATAGATTGTAATGCGCTTCTGCGTAATCAGGTTTAATTTCAATTGCTTTTCGGTATAACAATACTGCTTCTTTTAATTTACCATTATCTCTCAATATGGTTCCCAGATTTAAATGAGCCTCTGCGTAATTAGGTTTAATTTTAATTGCTTTACGGTATAACAATTCTGCCTCTTTTAATTTACCAAGATCTATCAATATGCTTCCTAGATTTAAATGCGCTTCTGCGTAATCAGGTTTAATTTTAATTGCTTTGCGATATGACAATTCTGCCTCTTTTAATTTAGCAACATTATTCAATACATTTCCCAGATTGTAATACGCTTCTGCGTAATCAGGTTTAATTTCAATTGCTTTGCGATATGACAATTCTGCCTCTTTTAATTTAGCAACATTATTCAATACATTTCCCAGGTTGTAATACGCTTCTGCGTAATCAGGTTTAATTTCAATTGCTTTGCGATATGATAATTCTGCTTCTTGTAGTTTACCAAGATCAAACAATATGATTCCATAATTAGAAAAAACTCTGTGATCATTACACCCTTGATTTATACAATACTGATAATATTTTGATGCTTCTGGAATATTTGCTTTTAGATGAAATTGAATTGCTTGATTAATTATTTGTTCTTTAGATGGTTTAGAAGAAGTGTTAGTGGAAATAGAAATATTCTCTTTGATTTCTCCTAAAGTAAATGGAACTGGGAATATTGTAATTTCATTCACTTTCCTCTTTCCTTCACCTTTTTGACCAGAACCATTCATCTTCTATTATCGTTTATCTCTTTTGATTTTTCCTATCTTACTGCTTTTCTTGTCCCTTATTAATTCTTTCCAAAATCATTTACTACTTATAGAGGAAGATTAATAAATATTTTCAATCAACTTTTTACGATTCTTCAGAAAATCAACTCATAGACTAGAACTAATGCTTCTCATTTCTGAACTTTGTCAGTTTGTCACGGGTTTGTCATGATAAATAATCCTTGAGAATCCATTTATAGCTTCATTCTTTTTGGTAGGGACTATTGAGTGGGAGTAGCAGAAACGTCTACTTTCAAGTGATGACTTGATTTATATGATTTTACGTGGGTTTTATGTGGCACACTTTTACCGTCTCCAGGGAGAAATCGTAGAAAGATGGTTTTCTCTACAGAATAAAATATTGTTTATGCTCCGGAAGTAGTTAGATCTTTATTTTACAAACCCAGAACTGATACATATGTGCGAAGCTCATGGGATGTTGCTTTTAAAATTTTTCCCAGTTTTGTAAGTTTGTTTTAGGAGATTATGTCTTGATATTGATCCGTTTGAGTAAGGATTTCAATAGCAGGTTGCAGCATATCTTTGTAATTTTTCCATCCATTAATTGATTTTGTATTGATTGGGGAACGAACTTGAATATTGCTTGCGGTAGAAACTGAGCGTGGATTGAGATGAGGTGATAGATATGATTCATTCCACTTCCAACCTAACCAAGAGATCAAAGATTTAATTTCTTTATTAGGATTACTTGCTAACAAATCGTAATTGAGGTCGTATATTTTTGATCTAAACCGACTCTTGTATTCTTTCATTATTTTCTCTTGATTTAAATAAACTTTTGTGCAATCAATTAAGGAACAGGCATATTCATTCCCTATAGCAAAATTTGCTCGGTAAATTGAAAGAATATTATCTAAAGGATTCCTATAGCAGTGTATGATTTTGGCATTCGGTATTTGATTAGAGATAATACCTGCATATTGATAATTATATAAGTTTTTATTAGTTGTAATATTAAAGGCACCCTTTTGAATATTTGCCTTCTTCCAATATAATTGAGCAAGAGTAAGTTTTTGATCAACTTCTTTCAGCTCTAGGAATGATTCCTCGAGGATATCACTCTCTCCTAAATCACCAACACAAGTGTTCATAGTGAGAACTGATTCCAATAATGAAGAACCACTTCTCGGCATTCCTACAATGAAAATACTTTCTGGTAATTCTCTGTATTCCTTTTGATTAATTTTTTGTTTATCAGATTCAATAAGTAAGACTTTAGATTGATTGATTAAAATTTCTGCTTTAGATGGATAAAGAATAAGTTTTAATTGATTTGCCAATTTAAGAAATTTAGAACTGTCGTCATATTTTTTTTGCTTGTGAAGAATATTTGCTCTTGCGAAGTAAATTTCAACATGATCCTCTTTTGATTTGTTTTTTAAGATAGTTTCAGAAAACAGGTTATTCTTCCATATTGTATTTTTATTGGAATATTCAAGAGTCGATAGAGAAAAATATGCCCTTGCGAAATCTGGTTGCAGTTCAATTGCTTTTCTTTGAGATAATTCTGCTTCTTCTAAGTTTCCAAGATTACTCAATGTTCCTCCCAGATTGTAATGAGCCTCTGCTAAATCAGGATTAAGTTCAATTGCTTTGCGTAATGAGATTTCTGCTTCTTGTAATTTACCAAGATCACTCAATATGTTTCCTAGATTGGAATGCGCCTTTGCGTAATCAGGATTGAGTTCAATTGCTTTGCGTAATGAGATTTCTGCTTCTTGTAATTTACCAAGATCACTCAATATGTTTCCTAGATTTAAATACGCCTTTGAGTAATTAGGATTAAGTTCAATTGCTCTGCGAGTGGATAATTCTGCTTCTTGTAATTTGCCAAGATCTCTCAATATGACTCCATAATTAGAAAAAACTCTGTGATCTTTAAAACCTTGATTTATAAAATGCTGATAATATTTTGCTGCTTCTGAAATATTGCCTTCTGACTGAAATTTAAATGCTTGATTAATTATTTGGTCTTTCGAAGGTTTAGAAGGAGTATTGGTATTACTAGTAAGATTTTCTTGATACTCTCCCAAAGGAAATGGAACTGGGTATGTTTTGATCTCAGTAATTTTCTTCTTTTCTTCTTCTTGACTAGAATTATCCATCATCACTTATCTTTGCTCTCTTTTGGTTCTTCGGATTTTACTATTAATTTCAATCCTTATTAATTCTTTCTGAAATTATTTTGCAACTGATATAGCGAGAATCAAAAACAGTTTTGTATATTTTTCTCTACGCAGAAGATCAGGTGACAAGGTGACAGAAACATAGTTGTTGAAATGAAGTTGAATGAAACACTCTACTACTTCTCTACAAATGCATCATTAAGTGTATTTCCACTTGTGATTCATTGGCATAATTGTATTTTGTACGGGTTTTGTATGCTATATGAAAAGATAAAACCCGTTGGTGTAACTGGGGTTTAGGGATGCTCTTTTGCTAAATTCTATTTAGTGGGAGTAAATATAACTACTAAAAGATAGTTATATTTTAAAAGTTGTAGTACCATGTGAGTCCAAAGTATAAATTGACGAACCTAGTTCTAATGATTTTGGAGACGTGTTTCAAGTGTCCCCTTGTCACCTCCTCTGTAAAGACGGCGTAGAAAGTTTGTTTTCATAGATCAGTTTCCAAGAATCTTTCTACGACTTTATACGTATTGAGAACTTCTTAGTATCTAAAAAGTTCATTTTTTTCTATTACTAAATCAACTAATTGTTTTTTATTGAGTTTGGAAATTTTGTCTATACCAACCAGCATTGCCCTTAATTCGCTATTGGTCTTTTGCATCAGTAGTGATTTCTGGTCAACAAATATTCCTTTCTTTAGGATCGAAAGAAGAGTTGAGAAGGCATCAAAAATTGCCATTGAAGCGATGATCCAAAACATCATCACAGAATCAGCAGTGGTAGTTAAATTCATTGGTTTTGAGGAAATAATTTTTGGTTTGTTAGGCAACTTCTGGACACCATCCAATTCGTAATACCCTCTTCTTTTGCCAGTTCAAGCAACGCTTTGTGAGATGTTCACCTTGAGGGATAAGACGTTGGTGAAGAGGACAAGTCAAAAGAGTGACGCATGACTTATCGCACGTATAAGTGAAGTGTTCACACGTAAGACAAACAGAACTTCCTCTGGACTTCACGAGTTCCAGATCAGTGAAATAACACCACTCTTCTGGATGCTCAAGTGCTTCAACTGGAGCAACAACTTTTGGTGTTTTAATTCGACCCATCTTGGTTCTCCTTGTGAGAAGAGGCAAAAAAGCACGATGCTCACTTCGTGCTTCCTTTTTTGGTTTAGTGATGGGGATAACACTAATACAAATATACTATATTTGTCTATTAGGTCAAGTTGCCTATTTTTTCCATTAAAGAAGGGAGCGAGATTTTGATCGCTCCCTTTGAGTCAAGCACTCAACTGACTGAACTTAAATTTTCATCCTTTATTGAACTTTGACCCACAGAAGGTGCTGTGACTCCTATTTCATTCCTAGCAAATCTAGATCAGATGAACATGAGAAAAAACTCCTGTTTAACCAACGACCCAATAATCTTTGTGCTTTCTGAGGATTAGTTTGAGAAGATCGAGAATCATTCTTTTTACCTCAATATTTCAATTGAAAGTAATAAGGAATTACGTGTGGAAGCATTCCAAAAGAAATTAATAGGACTGAAAACCAAAGAAAGATTGATGAAAGAGTATTCGACCCATTGGATCTGAAACTACGGGTTGCTTGCATAGTGAAACCTCCAGTTAGTTCAATGTTTTTTAGTAGTCCATTGAGCAGTTGCCAAACTGCAAGCATTCATTCTCGTAATCGACCTCATCAAAATCAGTTTCATAATTCGAAACCAGATCGCACCAATCGTTCCCTTGCATAGGAACTCCACAAGATTTCGAGAATGTTTCTTTTACGTCTTCGATTGCATGTTTAAAAGGATTACCGCATGACATGGTTTGACCTCCTAATAGTGCCTTGATTTATTTCTACTCCCCTTATTAGAAAATATCTATACAGAGAACCCAAATGTAGAAATACTTTGGTGTTCTTACCCATAGTAATTTTTATTCAGTAGTAGTAAAACAGTCTCAGGAGTCAACGCACTTCCTTAGGTTTGGAGTGATGGACTCAAAGGGGGCGACCAAAATCTCACCCCCGTACTACTTTGGAGGCATATCTATGACCAGAAAAAGAGACAAGATCTGGACAGCAATTATTGCAACTAAGCAATGGTTCACCAAACTTTTTACTAGTGAGGCAGATGCTTTAGTTGATGATTTCGGAAATAATCCACCACCAGAGATAGGAACTCAATCTTATTCAGGAGATACTCATGACAAAGGAGATTGATTGAACTAATTAAAGGGCATTAAGAAAGGGACTCTGCTGCTTCAGCGACCTTGAGTCCCTCTCTTCATTTACAGAACGAATTTTGGTAAGGAGTTGTTCTGCTTTTCCTTTTCTAATCAATTACGCATAAGGTCTGCATCAGAAAAAATTCCTAATTAGATTTCGTCCTCACTTTTTCCGAATGGGTTGTATCTGATATCAAAAATCAAAACTACTCCTGTGCTTAAAAGCAGTAATCCGAAAATAACTTGGGGAGGTGGAAATATCATTGGACCACTCTAGAAAAGGCACAAAAAAACCGCCCAGTTCTGTTAGGGCGGTTTCTTTGTGAGATCAGGCGCAAGTGTTTCCTTGTTTCCACTGCGGAGGATCTCAACTCCTCACAAATAAATCTTAATCAACGTTACGAAAAGAGAAATGCTGAGTATTTGAGTTCTTCAACTGTCACATGTGCCAATTCTGTACAATTAACCATTAAAAAAGCACCCTACTTGCGCGAAGTCGAGTGCCTTTTTACAACAGAACTATTGTGTGAGGAGTTGTTCTGTTATTTATTTTCTACTCCTATTTGCACCTTTTGTCACTACTAAAAAGACAAACTGATGAGAACCTACAAAATAGAAATAAGAACAAGGGATCCAAGAAAAAAAGTGGCGACCTTTCACGAGTTCTATCAATTATTAGATCCTGAATCAAATAAACTCTCTAAGTTGATTGAGGAAAAATAGAAGATTATGGATGAAACTTGGTTAAAAGAACTCAATCAAAGAAATTTTGAGTTGGAAGGAGAAGATAGTTCGAAATGGGGTTGTGCAACGGTCTCTGTTTCGTCCTCAGTGTTAAACAAATTAAGTCAGGCAGAACAAGGGAAATTTGAGATTACTGAATTCAAAAGAGCAACAAATGAAATTGAGCATTGGGCACGAGTAGAAGAAATATGCGATTTCTTTGGAGTTGTAGACCCTGATCTAGCAGGAGATGTCTATTTCAGAAAGTTCAAAAATTTAACTGTAGATGAAGAGAGTAGATGGATGGATTTAAAAGATATTAATGATGAGATGCCTGAGGGTTTTGGCGTAAAAATCGATCGGAGTTAAGGGAAGGCAAATAATTCTGAAATAGGAGTACCTGTCATAAGTGACTCAGAGGAAAAAAAAGAGTTTCTGAAAAGAGATAGTTCTCAAGATGTGTTTTTTGTTTATCAGTCTTCTCCATGAATTGCAGAGACACAACAAGATCCCAATGTTCCAGAGTTTATATTGCTTTTGTAGAGGAGGAACACAGATGTGTAGGGACAGTATTGACTATTAAAATGTAGGTATAGACTCAAATACGATGTTCCCCATGTTATATGAAATTTAATAAACCCAGTCATAAGCTACCTTTTAGTACCCATATATGGTGGGAACTATTGAGTGGAAATCAAATACCAGCATAAAACCTAGTCATAGACGAAATACTTGAGTTTCACTTGTCACTTTTTCAATAGAAAAGTCATAGTAGGATTGATTTCTCTACACTTTGGTTTTTGATTTATGGGTAGTAACAGGGGAGAAAATGATATTTCATATGTGTTGTATGAAGAGTTAGAAGGACGTTTGTGTGTTGATCTCTATACTGACCCTCCATAAATCTACAAACGTACAGATCAAGAACTAAAAAAATCTATTGAAGATCGTGTTTGGCAAATTAGAGTTCCAATTCCTAATTCAAGAAATTGTCAATTCTCCGTTTTAGAAACCCAGAACTGATAAATGACTGCGAAGGTCATGGGTTGTTTTGTTCAAACTTTTACCAGTTTTGTGATTTTTTGGTTATCTCATAAGATTGTAGGGAAGTTTCTATCTCTTATGGACCATAATTGGGATTTTTTACTTTCTGAATTTCGTAGACTTGGCGGAATAGCAGATAATGTATGTCAAAAGGAAGGGAAAAATGGTAGAGGGATTTTTTCTGTTAATCCAACTCTGAGAGCGAAAATTTTTACTCCATCAAAATTATTGATCAAAAAAGATGATATTTATTTAGAAGATAATAAATTAAGAATTAAAAAAGATAAGGAATATAATGAGGAAATTAGAAATTTTTTTAATTTTTATCAAGATAATTTTTCATGGGGATCTGGTGGGAAAGAAACAACAGAATTGTTTGAGAAAGGATTAAGTTTATTTAATTCAAATTTAAAGGATTTAATTAAAAAATATGCTCTAGTTGATTTAGAAGAAAGGCATAAAGGGAAATGGGATAATGTTATTAAAAATCAATTCTTGAATGCTCGAGGAATTCAGTTTGGAAATAGTTCTGTTATCGCTCCTATCTGGGAACTTGTAAATCATAAAGTAAGGTCTTTTCCTTTTATTTTTAACGAGGAAGGAATAAGCACTCCTAATTATCCTGCTTCAAATCGTGAGATAAGACATTCATATAGTAATTTGAGTCCATTAAATCGTTTTTTTTCTTATGGTTTTTTTTCTGAAGAGACCATAGTGTTTTCAATTCCTTTTTCAATAACTATTGAAAATCTTGGTATTAATATTTTTTGTAAGGGAATCGGTCTCAACAATGATTCTATGAAAATAGAAAGATCTGGTAATAAAATTATTTTAGAGGGTTTGCCTATTGCTGATGTCAATCATCCTAGATTGCCATATGATTATTTTGATGAGATTCTTACAAAGATCGGTCATATTAATATTCCAAAAGATCTTTTATTAAAAATTTTTCAATTAAACATTTCAGTTAGAAAGAAAATAATAGATCAGTCTCATTTAATAGAAAACGAAGTCTTCAAGACATTGACTAAACTTATGCTTTATGAAATTAATCTAATTCCATCTCACGATTAAAACTGTATGAACCCAAAATTGACCATGACCTTATAGACATAATTTTTTCTGAACATAATTTTGCTTCTTCTAATTTGCCCAGATTTCTCAATATGTTTCCCAGATTGTAATACGCTTCTACGTAATCAGGTTTGATTTCAATTGCTTTGCGACATGACATTTCTGCATCTTGTGTTTTACCAAGATCTTTCAATATAATTCCCCGATTGTAATATGCTTCCGCGAAATCAGGTTTAATTTCAATTGCTTTTCGGTATGAGATTTCTGCCTCTTTTAACTTGCCAAGATCTTTCAATATATTTGCAAGATTGGCATACGCCTCTGCGTAATCAGATTTGATTTCAATTGCTTTTCGATATGACAATTCTGCTTCTTTTAACTTGCCAAGATCTGCTAAAATGAATCCCAGATTGTAATGCGCTACTGAGAAATCAGGTTTAATTTCAATTGCTTTTCGATATGACAATTCTGCTTCTTTTAACTTGCCAAGATTTTTAAATATGTTCCCCAGATGGGAATGCGCCTCTGCAAAATCAGGTTTAATTTCAATTACTTTGCGAGTTGATAACTCTGCATCTTCTAATTTATCAAGATCTTTTAAAATGATTCCCAAATTGTAA
>QCIK01000009.1 GCA_003216715.1 Prochlorococcus sp. AG-402-L09
ACAAGAAGCAGAATTATCTACTCGCAAAGCAATTGAACTCAATCCTAATTTTGCATTAGCGCTTTCAAACCTCGGAACCATTTTGAGAGATCTTGGTAAATTAGAAGAAGCAGAATTATCACTACGCAAAGCAATTAAAGTCAATCCTAATTTCTCTCAGGCTCATTCAAATCTAGGACTAATTTTACTAGGTAGTGCAAAGATCTCAGAAGCATCTAAATTCCTATCATCTGCATCAAATTATTCTCCTAATAATATTTCTTATTTTATAAATTCGAATCTAAGATTATCTCCAATTATGGAGAGTAATTCACAAATTAATAGTGAAAGAAGTCAATATAAAAAAGAAATTAATAATTTAAAAAATAAGGAGAATATGTATTATGAAAAGCCAAAGACATTCATCTCAGATTTTTTCTATTTAGCCTACCATAATAGACCAGATAATAGAGTGATTCTTGAAGATTTAGCTGATGCAATTTCAAAAGCAAAGGGGATTATATGCAATGGATTCTCGCGAGATGAATACTTAGTTTACTCAAGTAAAAGAAAAAATTTAAAAATAGGTGTTTGCTCAATGTTGCTTAGAAATAATCATAGTATCGGAAAGGCTTTTATCAACGTCTTAAAAGACTTATCAGGAACTGATATTGACATGACAATATATGTAGTCCCAGACGATAGAATTGATTCTTCCCAACAAGAGATTCATAACTCTTTTAAAAAAGTAATTTACTTACCTAAGTGTCCACAAATTGCAGCAAAAAAAATACTTGAAGATCAACTAGATTTGATATTTTATCCAGATATTGGGATGAACAGTTATTCATATATTTTAGCTTTATCAAGATTAGCTTTAGTACAAGTTTGTGGCTTAGGACATGGCTCCACAACGGGAATTAAAAATATTGATTATTATATTACTCATGGAACTGAGCCGATTAAAACTGATTTAGACTACACAGAAATCTTGAAAAGATTTAGAAGGATACCTTTAAACTTTGCTATTCCCAAATTAGATGAAGAAAAAATTACAAAGAAAAATATTATAAGTTCATCAACTAATTTTTACATGGGTTTAATCCAGTCATTATATAAACTTCACCCCGATTATGACGCAATACTTGAATCAATCTTATTAAACATAAAGAACTCATATTTAGTTCTAATAACAGATAAAAGTGATTATAAATTAAAATTAATTCGAGATCGATGGAATAAAAAAAATAAGTTGTTGCTTGAAAGATCCATTATTCTTGACAGCATGGGAAAAGATGATTTCCTCCACATAACAAGGAGCTGCGATATAATGTTGGATCCTTTCTATTTTGGAGCTGGAATTACTTTTTACGAAGCAATGGCATTTGGTATACCAGTTGTTACCTACCCTCACAATCAAAACAATAAACTCGCCTCTGCAGGTTATATACAAATGAAAATAAAGAATCCACCTATAGCAAAATCTCCAGAGGATTATATAAATTGGTGTAAGTTATATTCTAATGATAAATTATTATTAGAATCTACAAAGAAAGATTTAAAACAAAAAGCAGATAAATACTTGTTCAATGACAATGAGATATATAAAGATTACTATAGTTTCTTTCAGGAAGCTGTTAAAAACTCAAAAGAAAGTATTGATTTTTAATTGTTGAATATTATCTATTTTTGATTCTTTCAAGATAAAAATTTTTCAATATTTATTACTAGATTTTTCTCACTCGATTGTTCTACGAGGAATCAGCAGCTAATCCAGCCAGTGAAATAATTTGTCTTGCACAGGCAGCAACTCCACTTGGTTGATTATTGATGAGTCCTTTTTGCATACCTTGTTCAAGATTCACGAGTAGTTTTGCCACCATTTGCGGCCGCTCAAGATTGATCTCTTCAAAGTCTTGAACGATCAAATCCATTGCCTTCGCTGTAATTCTTCGAGCTTGTCTTCTGCTTAACTCATACTCTTCGGTCACTCGGGTCGTTACCAAGTGCCACTATGACCTTGATCAAGCAAGACAGCAGCAAAACCTCCTCACAATTTTAAAAAATCGGAAAAAGATGCTGATTTTCTTCGCCGTAGGTTGATTGGAGCGTCCAATTAATAAGAAGCAAAACCCAAGTGTAAGATAGAATCCCAATTAATAGCCCCTTAGTTCAAGCAATAGACGTGAGTGAAAAGAAAAGAAATAAAAGTGAAGAAAGATATAAGGTAAAAATATTTCCAGTTCCATTTGCTTTAAAAGAACTCAAAGAAAATACTACCTTTAATACAAATATTGCTCCGAAACATTCTAAAGAAGAAATAATTAATCAAGCATTAAAGCTTCACTCAGAAGGGAACCTACAAGAAGCAGCAAAATATTATAAATATTTCATAGATCAAGGATTGAAGGACCCAAGAGTTTTTTCTAATTATGGAGTAATTTTAAAAGATCTTGGTAACTTACAAGAAGCAGAATTGTCACTACGCAAAGCAATTGAAATCAAACCTAGTTTCGCTCAGGCACATTCCAATCTGGGGACCATATTGAAAGATCTTGGCAACTTACAAGACGCAGAATTGTCATACCGCAAAGCAATTGAAATCAAACCTGATTACGCAATCGCTTATTCCAATCTTGGAAGCATTATGAAAGCTCTTGGTAATTTAAGTGATGCTATAAATCACTTCAAACAAGCGCTAAAACTAAACAATCAATTATCAGTAGCGAAATCAGAATTAATTCAAATCA
Organism: Prochlorococcus sp. AG-402-L09; assembly: GCA_003216715.1. Classification (GTDB taxonomy): domain Bacteria; phylum Cyanobacteriota; class Cyanobacteriia; order PCC-6307; family Cyanobiaceae; genus Prochlorococcus_B. The sequence goes on from QCIK01000009.1 coordinate 2,730, forward strand.
AAGGCAGTATTTGCGATTGGAGTGATGAAGAAACTCATACTATTTGGCTTAAATCACTTGGTATAAAAGGAACAGCTATTGGACCATTTGGATTATTTTCTTCAGAGGATAATCCTTTAAATCATTTAAAAAGATCTAAAAAATATTATCAAGAAAAATATACTCGGCCAAGCAAAGATATTACATATTCAAAAAAAAATAAAATTCATATAGGTTATTTCACTGCTGATTTTCGGAAACATCATCCTGTGATGCAAGTCATTTCTCCTCTACTTGAGCTGCATGATAAATCTAAGTTTAAAATATATCTATACTCCTTTCCTCCTGAAGAAGATAAATATACACAGATAGCAAAGAATTTAGGTTGTGTATTTAGAGATATAAGAAAATTAAATGATATTGAAGCGGTTGAATTAGCAAGAAGTGATAAGTTAGATATTGCAGTAGATCTAATGGGATATACTCGATATCATAGAATGCCTATATTCTCATATAGGGTGGCACCAATACAAATAAATTACCTGGGTTTTATTGGATCTGTTGGCTCTGATACTATTGATTATATCATCGCTGATAAAGTTACAATTCCTAAAGAGAATGAAAAATTTTATTCCGAAAAAATAATACAAATGCCAAATTGCTTTATATTTAATGATAATAAAGAAGAAATTTCTAAAGAGTCTAAATTCCGTAGAGATTTCAAACTACCTGATCAAGGCTTTGTATTTACTTGTTTTAATGGTAATTATAAAATAACAAAAAAAGAATTTAATATATGGATGAACTTACTTATAAAAATAGAAGATAGTGTTCTTTGGTTATACAAGTCAAATCAATTGTCAGTAATTAATTTAAAGAAGGAAGCAATAAAACGAAAAGTAGATCCTGACAGATTAATATTTGCTGAGAAATTACCATTAAAAAAACATCTAACTAGGCTTTCTCTTGGAGATTTAGGACTTGATACTTTTAATATTAATGGAGGTAAAACGACTTCTGACGCACTATGGGCTGGCTTACCAGTCCTTACAAAGATAGGTCAGAGTTTTATTGCTAGATTATCTGCCAGCCTTCTAACTTCGATAGGACTTACCGAATTAATTACTTATAGTGAAAGTGAATACGAAGAAAAAGCATTATATATTGCTAGTAATCCAGGAGAAATTCTTAGATTGAAATCTAAATTAAAAAAACTAAAAGAAACATCACCATTTTATAACGTAGAATTATCTACTCAAGATATTGAAAATATTTATCTCAATCTATACAAAGATCATTTCAGCTAAGACGATTAATAAATTCTTGAGAACCATTGTTAATAGAAGTTGAATAATTTAGATCAATTTATTTCTCAACTAAAGATCAAATTTTAGAAATTTTCTCTACCCATTTTTTATACTATATTAATTTACAGCATCGTGATTCAAAATGAAGCTAAAAATAATTTATATAATCTAATATGATTTCTATACTCAGATTTAATATTATATTAATTTTCAATATTTGATGTTTGATAAAATTTAATTAATCAGATCCTCGAATTCTTTCAATTCCACTAATAAATCATAAATATCTCCAAAGTTGTTTTCATCCAGAATTAATGCTTTATTTACAGTATGGGTTGCTTTTTTAGGTTTAAGAAATTTTTTTGGAGAAATTTTATTAACAATAAGTATATTCTTAATAAGTTCGTATTTAGATATAGTATTGGTCCCATATACAGATATGGGAGGAGATAAGTCAAAATTATTAATTATTTTTAAAGCTATTTCTGCCCATTTTAAAGCAGTAATACCATTCCAAAAATGATTAACGTAACCAAATATTAAATTAGATGATTTAATTCTAGATAATGTCCAAGAATATAATGATTTGTTTGATTTATCAGAAGCTATAATAGAGGCTCTTATAACTTTTATCAGATCAATATTAACATTATAAGTATTTCTGGAATATAAACATGCCTTGCTCTTCCCATATAAATCATCACAGTCGTAATCTGAGTCTAATCCATAGGGTGCTAAGTTTGGATTTCCCTTATAAACACAATCTGTACAGGGATGTATCACCTTGAAATTGTTTTCAAGTAATAGTTCTGGTAATAGATAATTGATTTTAAAATAATTTAATTTTTTTATATTAGATCTAGAATATGGCATCTTCTGAGGTATAGATCCAGAGCAATTTATAACAAAATCAACATTTTCCAATGAATTTATAAATTCATTTTTGTTATCAAAATTATATTTTTTAGGAATTATTAATTGAATATCCTTAGCAAAAATACGAAAATAATTGAATACAACTTTCCCCAGCATTCCAGAGGATCCAATTATTGCAATTTTCATCTTATCTAGGCTTAAAATAATTAAATTTATCTAGAATTGTATTCAATTCTGATTTTGAAATTAAATAATCTTTTGAGCTATAATTTTCTTTTTTAAATTGAGTACAATCTGATTGAAATTTTGGACGACAAGGTTTTAAAATATAAAAAGTCCCACAATCTGAATTAGATAATCTTGACATTTCTTCTTTTGTGATTAAAACCTCATGTATCTTTTCTCCAATTCTTGGGTAACCTATCTTAAATTTTAAATTAAAATTTTCTTGAAATATCTCAAATAAATCTAAAATTTTTAAACTTTTAGATTTAGGAATAATTGATACTTGATCGTATGACATTCCTTTAAAGATTAAATCAATTGCTTCATCAACATCAATAATAAATCTTGTCATTTCCTTAGAAAATAAAGATAATTCTGTATTTGCATTTATTGATTTCCATATCATTGGAATAATACTACCTGTAGAATTAAGAACATTTCCATAAATAATTGTTGACAAATTTGTACTACAATGTCTTTCATAATTATTCTTAAGTATGAATTGTTCGCCTGCAAAATATTTCAAACTACCATATATAGTGGTCGCAGCTCTACTTTTATCAGAACTGATAAATATAGCGTTATCAAATTTATTTTCAATTGCTACATGTTTACTATTAATAGCGCCATTTGCTATTATTCCTAGGGCTTCTTCTGGATTCTCATCACACGAACTAATTTGCTTTAAGCTCGCAGCAAAAATTCCAATATTTATACCCTTAGATGATCTATTTAATAATTCTTTATCTCTAATGTCTCCTATAACAAAATGAATATTTGGATATTTTTCCTTTAAAAAATAATGTTTTGCCTCATCTCTAGAGTATATGATAATCTCATTATCTTTATATAACCTTTCAATAAGACTTCTTCCTAAGAAGCCAGTACCACCAGTTATAAAAATTCTTTTATTTTTTGGGGTAAAATTGTACACTATTGAACTATTTTACTGAGATTATAGTCAATAAATAGATTCTGTCTATGATAATTTCAAACTCACTAGAAACATAATAATTATACAAATAGAAAAGCTAATAATATATGTACCAAAAATTTGTTCTATTAGATAGGAAAACTTTATCTTTTTAATTTAATCAAGAAGGACAACCTAAAATTAAATCTATTATATAAATTTTACCTTTTATATTTAAAGATTTCAACTTGGATATAGTATTTAAGAAAACAACAGAATATATTAAAAGAATTAAGGTACTATCTATTCATTGTTTTATTTTTCGATTAACTATTTTCTAAATATGATAATAAATCTAACATTAAAAATATTCAACTACATAATCCTTATAATTGAATTTTTCTAGCTCGATTCTTATATTAGGAATCAACAACTAATCTAGCTATCGATATTATTTGTCTAGCAAAGGCAACAACCAAAGAAGACATCAGAGTCCAATTTTCATTCTTTTCTATTGATGAAAAGGCCGAAGTCATTGATTCTGCGACAGTTAAAAAATCAGGTGCCTTATCAATATCAAGATAGTCTGGGCAAAAAAATTATAGAAGTTCTGTCTTCCATCCTACGACTGGTCAAGTCGCAACCAAACCAATAGGACTACGGCGGTTGCAGGTCTAAAAAGGCTCATGAAAGAGCGCAACTAAGTCTTAAGCAGAGGGGAAATTTCTTTTTAACGGTTGGTTTTAATAATCAGATTCCATGTGGAGAGCTTTGTGGATTGGGCGGGATGTGTTGCGGGATTCAGTTGCCCACTTCCTTAAGGTTATTTTTTAAGTTGATTTCGCATATAAATTAATTGAGGCCAAACCTCATCAAGACAACAACATTCCTTTAAGCTAAGAATATCTATACTCCTCACTGATAGCTCTTTGATATTTCCATTAATAAAGTCTTTGATTCAGCTATCATCTAGTCCATGTTAGGGAAGGTCATTAGCAAGCTTAGTGATTGATTCTACAAACTTGTTAGATTAAAAAAGAAATGGAGGCAAAAGTATGAGTTTGGAGTTAAAAAACTATTTAAGGTATATAATTCACAAGAAATATTCAATCTATAATCAAAAGATGTGACTGAGAGAAAAAAAGATAGTAATGAAGAAAAATCTAAAGTTAAAACATTCGCCGTTCCATTTGCTTTAAAGGAAATTAAAGAGAGTGTTTATACCTCTCTAAATACCGCTACGAAGCCATCTAAAGACCAAATAATTAGTCAAGCATTTAAATTTCATTCTCAAGGAAAAGTCAAAGAAGCCGCAAAATATTATCAATACTGTATAAATCAGGGTTTTATTGATACCAATATTTTTTCAAATTATGGGATCATATTGAAAGATATAGGTAAATTAAAAGACGCCGAAATTTTATTTCGAAAAGCAATTGAACTTAGGCCTAGCTCTGCTGAAGCGCATTCAAATCTTGGAAATGTTTTGATAGATCTTGACCAACTAGACGAAGCAGAAATATATACTCGCAAAGCTATTAAAATTAAGCCTAATTTTCCAGAAGCTCTTTCTAATCTAGGGAATATATTAAGAAGAATGGGGAAACTAGAAGAAGCCGAAATAGTAACTTGCAAATCTATTGAAATTAGTCCTAATTCTTATCAAAGCCATTACAATTTAGGAGTGATCTTAAAAGATCTAGGCAAACCAAAAGAAGCAGAATTATCTACTCGTAAAGCTATTGAAATCAATCCTAATTACTCACAGGCATATTTAAACCTTGGAAATATATTAAAAGAATCAGGACAAATAAAAGAAGCTGAAATATCTACTCGTAAAGCTATTGAAATCAATCCTAATTCCTCTCAAGCCTATTTAAATCTTGGGTCAATATTAAAATCTTATACAAATCTAGAGAAATTAAAAGAAGCAGAATTATCTACTCGCAAATCTATTGAAATCAATCCTAATCAATCACAGGCATATTTAAACCTTGGAAATATATTAAAAGAATCAGGAAAACTTAATGATTCTGAAAAATCTACTAGAAAAGCTATTCAAATCACACCTAATAATCCTGAGGCTTATTTCAACCTAGCATTACTAAAGCTACTGCAAGAAGACTATTCTAATGGCCTTGAATACTATGAGTTTAGATTTAAAAAGAAACCAGCAGTATTTCTATATGGGACACCAATAATCAAGAGAACTCTAAGAGATGAATTCAAACAAGGAAGTAAGCTATTAGTTATTAGTGAACAAGCACCAGGTGACATAATCTTCTACATGCGTTATGTCTTGGCTTTAAAGGAAAGAAATTTAAACGTTTCATTTTGTGCTCCCAAAAAATTACATAGCTTAATTAAAGATTCGGAAATTGATTCAAATCCTATCTCCCCTGAGGAATGTAATTTAATTAATGAAGGGGAGTGGATTCCTTTACAATCTTTACTTAGATATTTCTGCGTTAGTCCTAATAATCCAGTTATCAATCATGTATATATAAAATCAAAAGTATCCCTTAAATTAAAATGGCATAATATTCTATCTAAAGAGAAAAAACCAATTATTGGTATTAATTGGCAAGGAAGCAAAGAATTTGAACTAAACTCATACCCTGGACGTTCAATACCTTTAGAAAAATTCTCAATACTTCTTGAGAAAAATGATATTAGTTTTGTCTCTTTTCAAAAGGGTTATGGCTCTGATCAATTAGCGCATTGCTCATTCAAAGATAATTTTGTTGAATGTCAGGATAGAATTGATGAAATATGGGATTACTCAGAGACTGCTGCAATAATAGATAATTGCGATTTGATAATTACCATAGACTGTAGTATTGCCCCATTAGCGGCTGGAATGGGGAAAGAGGTTTGGCTAATGCTCAAAAAAATACCTTTTTGGACATGGGGCCTAGAAAGTGAAAGAACATTCTGGTACCCAACCATGAGGTTATTCAGACAGAAAGGATTCTCTAATTGGGATGAGGTGATGGAGAGAATATCTATAGAATTAAATAAATTCATTAAAAATAAATTCTAAGCAAGTTAATCTAAATCTCATTATTTCAAAAGTCTTTATAAGAAATAATAAGCAAAATTACTATATTAAAAGTCAACTATAAAAGGAATGAAAGGTGCAAGATTTAGAATATTAATGATGATCTTACTCAAGTGTTATTATAAAATAGTAATATAGTAGTAATTAAAAAATTTTCACAATAACACAAACATTTAAATTTTAAGATATAATAAATTAATAATATTATAAGATAAAAAGAGAATAAAAAGTCTTAAAAATCAATTTTTTTGGTTGTGCTTTAAGTTAAAAATACAACATAAAGAGATTATATATAAAAAGGAAGAAAACAAATCCAATATATAATCATCATTTTATATAAAAAAACTATACCCAGACTATACAAAATTAGTTAAAAATTAAAGACCTAATGTAATTCCATAAACCAACATATTTATAAGCATCTCATAAGATGAATTAGAAATACACCAAGTAAGCGGCAATTATAACTTAATATTATAAATAAATTTAATTGATTAAAAAGAAATCTTTGATAGTATTAAAAAATGGAAAAGCTCTCATCAGCAAAACGTAAGAAGGTCGAGATATTAAGACCTGAATGCAACTTAGACACAGTTAGAGATGGACGAGGAGGGATCTTTACTTGGATTCCAGATGAGCCACTTGTGGAATTCAATATGCTTTACTTTCAACCGGGTAAAACAAGAGGATTTCATTACCATCCACATTTTATTGAATATTCATTGGTAGCAGCAGGTTCAGGAGTACTAGTAACACGCGAAGAACCAGAGGACAAAGAAAGTGAAAGTTTCATACATTTAAGTAAAGGTATCTGCATTCGAACTGAAACCAATGTATTTCATACAATTTATGCCATCACAGAAATGACAATCATCGCAATGTTAACCAGGCGTTGGGACCATTCTGATCCACCGATTGTTAGAATTGATGACTAATAGAGGAAAATGAATTGAAATCTGTAGGCTTAATTGGGTCAAATGGCTTTGTTGGTAGATCAATCAAGAAATTTATTTTGGATAATAAAGATATTTCTACAACTTGTATAACTAGAGAAAACTATGAAGAAGCAAAAATAAAAAAAGAATATGATGTAATAATTAATGCTGCAATGCCATCAAAAAGATTTTGGGCAAATCAAAATCCTCATTTAGATTTTCATGAGACAGTCAAAAAAACATTTGATATAGTAAATGATTGGAAAAGCTCAAAAATTATACAAATTAGCTCTATATCTGCTCGTTCTCAATTGAATACAATATATGGTAGGCATAAAGCTGCTGCCGAAAAAATTGTTAGCAATGAAAATAATCTAATTCTTCGTTTAGGGCCTATGTATGGAGAAAAATTATCTAAAGGGGTTTTAATTGACCTCTTGAAAAACAATCGTATCTATATATCTGAGGAAAGTTTATATTGTTTCGCGCCCGTTGAATGGGTGGGTGAATGGATAGCTAGTAACATGCATTTATGTGGTATACAAGATTTAGGTGGTAATAACGCCATTAGTGTTGGTGAAGTAGCAAAAAAAATCAACTCAAAATCAATATTTAACGGCCCTATAGATAATCAAGTACTTTCAAAAGAAATAGATTCTGGGCCTGAGTCTAGTCATGTAATTGATTATATTTTGTCTACAAATACCTAAGCAGTACTAATTATGAAAATCAACAAAATAACCTCCTGCCGCTTATGCCAATGTAAGGATCTAAGACCTGTTTTTGATTTTGGATTACAAGCACTTTCAACACGATTCCCAGCTAAAAATGAAGCTGATGCTGAAATAATTCCTCTTAATCTAGTCCAATGTTGCAATCCTAAATGCAACCTAACTCAGCTTACACATGATTACGACTTTGATGATTTATATAGAAGGGGTTATGGATATAGATCTGGTATAAATAAAACTATGTGTAATCATCTGAGCAAAATAGTTAGGCAAGTAGAGAAAATAGTGGAGATTAAGGAAGGTGAAACAGTTTTAGATATTGCAAGTAATGATGGCACTCTATTAAAAAGCTATAAAAGTAAGTTTAAAATTAATCTAATCGGAATAGATCCTACTATTACACAATATAGATCATATTATCCTGTCGAAAATACTTACTTATCATCTCAATTCTTTTCAAAGCATATCTTTGATTCTATTAGTCCAACTAAAAAAGCAAAAATAATTTCTTCAATAGCTGTTTTTTATGATGTACCTAACCCAAATAAATTCGCAAAAGATATTGCTTCCATCTTAGATGAAAATGGAATTTGGATAATGGAACAATCATACCTACCAAGTTTGATTAAAGACTTATCCTTCGATAGTATTTGCCATGAACATTTAGGCTATTATGGATTAAAGCAAATAAAACTAATCGCAAATCTTGCGAATCTCAGAGTATTTAATGTAGAAACTAATAATATGAATGGTGGCTCATTAAGAGTTTTCATCTGTCACTCTAATTCCAATTATAAAACAAATTATAAAAATCTTGATTTAATTGAAAGTATAGAATCAAAAGCCCAAATAGATAATCAAGAAACTTTTATAGAGTTTAAAGATAAAATAATATCAATAAGAGATAAATTAATGAGCTTTATGCAGCAAGAAAAAAAGAAAGGTAAGAAAATTCATATCTATGGAGCTTCTACGAAAGGGAATGTACTTTTACAATTTTTTGGAATTGACAATGAGCTTATAGATGCAGCAGCAGAAAGGAATGAATGGAAATATGGACATAGAACTCCCGGTACAAATATACCAATAATATCTGAAGAAGAGTCAAGGGCACTAAAGCCAGATTATTATCTCGTTTTGCCCTGGCACTTTAAAAATGAATTTATTGAACGTGAAAAAGATTTTATTAACAATGGAGGTAGGCTAATATTTCCTTTACCTAAAGTAGAAATATATCCTGCTATAAAAAAATAAACAAATTTGCAAAGCTTAGTAATATCTTAAGAGCAGAAAAAAATTTTCTGTTTATGGATATTTAAATTCTTTATTTCTCTAAAAATCAGTCAGGTGATCTTAGAAATAATAATGATTTGAGTATTGGGGATTTACAAATTCTTTTATTGAAAGCACATATTAAAGAAGTAAAAATGCATAAAAAGATTTCCTAAATCATTAAAACTTTGACGCTCCCATAGCATAACATTAGTAAACCTATAACCTAAGCAAAAGGAGAAAAATAAATTGAATACCCTCAACAATATCCTTAATCACAAAAATAGTTCTTTTTACAACTAAAAAAATACTTTGTAATCCTAGCTGAAAATAAGATTTGATTTAATTATTCTTTTTGTTATCTATCGAAAAGTGCTTATTATCTATTTCATTAAAAAAATATCCAAAGCAGCTTCTGAAAAAAAATCTCTAATCTTCCAATTAATTTCAAAAGATGATTTGGTTTTTCTTGAGTTCAAGGAAATCTTAGTAATGAGATTCAAGTTTTCTATTCGTTCCAAATTCAATCGTTTTTTGAAAAGTTGTCTAAAAAAGTTATCCATAACAAAAATTCACAAAGAAAATCACAACTTTTATGTACAAAAATGAAGAAATCCATCGATTCCTAACCTAAAAAGTTGCCTTTCGAGAGATGGTTGTACATTATGATACTTTTCCACATTTTCCTCGTTTCCTCACATTACAAAAAGTTATGTCAGAGAGTTTTAACAAGAACTTTTGAATGTATCAAGAGATACTAAATCCTTGAAAACAACTGCAGCATCAAAGATATAACAGCTCAAGTTTTTTTTGTAATTAATCCACTTATTCAATTGACATGATCCCTATTGAGATTTTTTTTAAATTATGAATTTTGTGGAAAAGTGGAAAACTCACTACTCAGGGCCTCAAAATTTAATCATATTTTATTGATATTCTTGAAAAACTTAATGCCTGCCAAACATAGCTTTTCAAGCGTAAAAAGAAAAGATAAATAAACTCAAGATGTTGTCATCGGCTAGCTAATCTAGCTTTTATATACCAAACAAGTCTCCTCGTCTTCTTTATCTTGAGTTAATAGTTCTAATTCCTTCTCAAGAGCGTCAATTGTTTTAAAACCTAAAACTTCAATAGTTTCATTACCTAGAGAATTTTCAAAAAAATCGTTTTTTATAATCACAATATTTTCAATAAAAATAAATAGTTAGGTTCTTGTTTCAATTATTTATGTTGAAAGTAAGTTTTAAAATGTGCCGATTAACTAATTAATTTATTTTGCTGACTTTCAAACCACCAAAAGATAATTCAGAGTCATAGTAATTTTATGCATAATCCGTTCTCCATTTATTGGAATAAAAATTGGACCTTTCAAATAGTACATATGGAAGGTGGTATTTATATAGAAGCAAAAGGACTAGGGGTTCTTATAAGAAAACCTTTCTTGGCAACTGAAAGTCCATTTACTGCAGCAGACAATTTAGTTAATTGCGAAGATAAAATTAGAAAGTCATTTTTCAACACTTGGAAGTCAAAAAAAAATTATTAATGTTAATTAGTTGTGAAAATAAAATCAGGTTTTCCTCCACACAGCTGCTAATTTTCCTTGTACATGTACTTGTTCAGCATCAATTTCTATAGGTTCATAAGATGTATTAGCTGCTTCCAAACGAACTAAGCTTCCATCTCGAAAAAAATGCTTCAGAGTTGTCCCAAGGCCAGGAACCATTGCACTCACAATAGTTCCGTTTCTCAATCGAGAAGGGTCGTTAACAGGTTCCATTAAGACCATATCTCCATCAGCAATAAAAGAGTCAATCATTGAATCTCCATTTACAGTTAACGCAAAAAGTCCTTTTAGTTGAAGAACTGAATTTAAGTCGAGAGTTTCCTGAACATCATCAAAAGTTTCAACTAGTCCACCTGCAGCAATTGCCCCCAAAACAGGAACACCAGAAATACTCTCTTCTATTAACTGCAGCGTCCTTGCTTGTCCTTCTTGCCATTTTATCCACCCTTTTTGTTGCAAATGCCTTAAACGACTTTGGATCGGTGCTGGAGATCTAAGGCCCATAGCCTGCATCATCTGCCTAATTGACGGGCTGTGATGGTGATTTCCTATAAAATCCACAAGCCAATCATAGAGTTCTTGTTGGGCCGTAGTTAGAGCTTCATCTGGCATTCGAATAGCTTAAGTACATATGTCCTTCAATACATATGTACCTAACATTCTTAAAGATCGCAACCCCTAAAGTCCTCCAAGCTGAACAGCAAGTAAAGCCTGCTGAACATGAAGACGATTCTCTGCTTGATCAAAAACATGACTTCTTGGACTCTCTAAAACCTCTTCTGTGATTTCTTCTCCTCTGTGAGCAGGCAAGCAATGCAAAACAATTAGATCATCATCTGCAAGATCAATTAATTTTCGATCGACTTTATACTTTTCAAAAATTTTTTTCCTCTCTAAATGTTCTTCTTCTTGGCCCATTGAAGCCCAAACATCTGTATAAATCACCTGAGCTTCTTTGACTACCTTTGAGGGATCATTGCAAATAGATATTTTCGAACCAAATTCCGAAAGGGATTGAGCCTTATTTACAATACTAGGGTCTGCTTCAAATCCATTTGGAGAGCATATTGTCACATTAACTCCCAACATTGCTCCACAGATCATTAATGAATTTGCAACATTATTTCCATCTCCAATGTAAGAAAGATTTAACCCTTTAAGCGTTCCAAAGTTCTCTAGAATTGTAAAATAATCAGCCAGTGCCTGACAAGGGTGCTCTAGGTCGGTTAAAGCATTAATCACAGGAATAGTCGACCATTCAGCATATTCTTCTAGTTCTTTCTGAGAAAAAGTCCGAATAGCAAGGATGTCACAGTAACGACTCAACACTCTTGCTGTATCTTTTATAGGTTCACCTCTTCCAAGCTGTGTCACCTGAGGGTTCAAATCAACAGTCTGACCCCCAAGCCTTGCCATTGCTACTTGAAAACTTACTCTTGTCCTTGTGGAAGCTTTTTTGAAAATTAATCCAAGGACTCTATTCCCAAGGTCAATTCTTCTATTCCCTATTTTTAGCTGTTTTGCTAATTCAAAAAGAGAAATTATCTGATTACTTTTTAAATCAGATGAAGAAAGAAAATTATCTTTACTAAAAGAATTTAATTCTGAAGCTAAGCCGATAGATGCTGAAGCCATAAATAAGCCTCAAATATCCTTTATCGGAGATAAAGGATATAAAAGTCAAGTCTTTTAATTTAAAACTTTTTCGGGCATGACACTATTGGAGAGCATTTCTTTAAGCTCATCTCCCTCTATAACTTCTTTCTCAAGGATCTTTTGAGATATGTCTTCTAATAATGAAAGATTATTCTTAAGAATGTTTAAGGCACTTTCATGAGCATCATCTACCAAACTTCTAACTTCTTTATCAATTGCTTGAGCTGTTGCATCACTTAATTCTCGTCTTGGGTTGTTATTTCCTCCAAGGAATTGACCTCCTCCTTGCTTATCGTATGCCAAAGGTCCAAGAATATCGCTCATACCATAGGTTCCTACCATTTGTTCTGCTAGATCAGTAGCTCTTTGGAGATCATTTGATGCTCCAGTGGTAATTTTTCCAAAGATTATTTCTTCTGCGGACCTACCACCAAGGAGAGTAGCTATTTGCCCTTGTAAATCCTCTTTTGAATTTAAAAATCTTTCCTCAGTAGGCAATTGAAGGGTATATCCCAAGGCACTCATTCCTCTAGGAACAATAGATATTTTTGCTACTTTGCTACCACCAGGCATTAGGTGTCCAACTATTGCATGGCCAACCTCATGATAGGCAACAATTTTTTTCTCATCGTCTTGCAAAACTCTACTTTTTTTCTCTAGTCCTGCAACAACTCTCTCAATAGCTTCATTTAAATCTTTTTGTTCAACTGATGTTCTTTTACCTCTAGCTGCCAAAAGGGCAGCCTCGTTAACCATATTAGCTAAGTCGGCTCCTGCAAATCCACTAGTAGCTTGAGCAATACGATCTAGATCGATTTCGTTTGAAAGTTTAACTTTCTTAGTATAAATTTCTAAGATAGTTTTTCTCCCAGATAAATCAGGTCGATCGACAAGAACTTGTCTATCAAATCTACCTGGACGAAGTAATGCTGCGTCTAATACTTCTGGTTGGTTGGTGGCAGCAAGCACAATAACTGGTTTGTCTGTTGAAGCAAAACCATCCATCTCAGTAAGTAATTGGTTCAAGGTTTGCTCTCTTTCATCATTACCACCAACTACACCCATAGAACCTGATCTGCTTTTACCAATTGCGTCAAGTTCATCTATGAAAATTATACAAGGGGCTTTTTTCTTAGCTTGTTCAAATAAATCTCTGACTCTAGCGGCACCTGCACCAACAAATAGTTCAACAAATTCAGAACCAGAAATTATGAAGAAAGGAACTTCAGCTTCACCTGCTACAGCTTTTGAAAGAAGGGTTTTACCAGTTCCTGGAGGACCAACCAAAAGAACTCCTTTAGGAATTCTTGCACCTATGTCTGTATACCTTTGTGGCTTTTTCAGAAAGTCAACAATTTCTGTCAATTCATCTTTGGCCTCATCAACTCCAGCTACATCGTCAAAAGTAACTTTTGATTCGTCATCTGGTACATAAACTTTTGCTTTACTTTTTGTGAAGCTAAGAGCGCCTTGGGCTCCTCCTCCTCCCATGCTTCGACGTGCAAAGAATTGCAAGACAAGAATAAAAATTAGAGGTGGAACTACCCAGCTAAGAATCGTTGTGAAAATGTTGGGCTTTTTAGGAGGAGCAGCTGCAAACTCTACTCCTTTTTTTTCCAGTCTCTGCGGTAGCTCCATGTCAAAAATTGGAGTTGTGGCAAGAACTGAAGGTGCTCCTTCTTCCGCTGTAGATAGTTCGTATCTGATTTGATCTTGAGTTATGTATGCACGTTTAACTTCTCCATCATCAACTTGGTTTATGAATAGGGAATAAGGAACTCTTGGAACTTGAGTGTTTGAACTTGGAAAGAAACTACTAAAAAGAAGTAGGGCTCCAAAACCTATTAGAACTAAATTAATTATTCCAAAACGTCTATTAGGTTGATTTTCATCCTGTCGTATTGGCATTAGCAAAAACTTATTTTCTACTAAGTTAATCAACTTTCCTCCCAAATCGACTTGTTTAACTGGAGGGAGATCCGAACGAATATATAATTTTAAAAAATTAATGCACTAAAAGATTAGACTCCAACAAAGATCTTCCCCTTTTTGTTCTAAAAAAGAATGTTGCAACTTGTAGGTAGAATTTATTGATTCAAATCCAAAACTGTTCAAAGGACTCATTGCAGAGTTACCTCCTAAGAGTTTTGGTGCGACAAAAACTACTAATTCCTGAACACATTCAGCCTCAATTGCACTTGTAGCTAGAAGAGGTCCGCATTCCCAGAGGATTTTATTACAACCTCTTTTCGCAAGTGAGGTAAGTAATTCAGTTGGATCATTCGAATTTAATCTCAATTTCTCTAGACCATCTGGCAAATCAGAAAAAAAAGCTTCATCCCCTTCTGGCCCATAAGCAATTAACGTCTTTGCAATTTTTGTATCCCAAAGTTTTGCAGATTTAGGTAGATCCAATGACCTTGAGAAAATCACCCTTAAAGGTTCAAAATTTGATTTTCCTCTTGAAGTCAAAAGAGGATCATCGGCACGAACTGTTCCTCCTCCAACTATTACTGCATCACATTTTGATCTTATTTGATGAACTTTGTCCCTCGCAGGTTCATTTGTAATCCACTTACTACACCCATTAGGTAAACCTATCCTTCCATCAAGGCTCATTGCCCATTTAAGAATTCCCCATGGACGACCATTACGAACTCGAAAAATAAATTCGCGGTTAATATCTTCGCATTCCTGCTTTAAAATCCCTTCTATCACTTCTAATCCAGCATCTTTTAATCTTGAAATTCCATTTCCTGAAACTCTTGGATCTGGATCAACCATTCCAATAACAACTCTTTTGAGACCTGCTTTTACAATTGCTTCTGTACAGGGTGGTGTTAAGCCTTGATGGCAACATGGTTCCAGAGTTACAACTATTGTTCCTCCAATTGACTTATCACCAGCTTGATTAAGTGCTTCTATTTCAGCATGAGCATTTCCTGCTCCAGTATGAAACCCCTCACCAACAAGTCTCCCCATGTTGTCAAGAACAATTGCTCCTACAAGCGGATTGGGACTTGTTCTAGCATTTGCTAATAGTGCTAATTGTATTGAACGCCGCATCCATGGCACCCATCTTTTCTGATCCATAGGTAAATTAATCATTTTATTGAACCAATGTTCGCCATTCACTTACGAGATAAGGCGGAATTGGTAAATCATTTATTAATCCTGGCAAACTCAATCTTAAAGGTCTGTTTTTATCCAAATCAGCAATCAAAGGGCCAATATCAAATTCTGCAGCAGAATCATTCAAAGTTTCAGATCTAACTTTACTTTGGTTTGTAATGTCTTTGAGCTCCCAATTCTTTCTTCCAGAATTAATTATTAAATTGGTAGGATGATCAAACCTTAAAGATCCTGGGAACCCTACAATTCTTAAAGTTAATTTCATTGAGCCTTTCGAACTTGGATATACAATGACTTGCCAAGTTTGGTAATCCAAGTCTCTCAGACTTTCCAAACTTCTTTTAATCTCTCTTTGATGATTAGTTATATTATCACTGGAATCTGCATAAGTAATTTTTGAAATAGTAAAAAAACAACAACAAATCAAAAGATAAGAAATTATTTGAAGTAAAAAAGTTTTAAGAAAACCTTCCATCACTAATTTCATATTGTTCTGATTCAAGTAGCGCATCTAATGCAATTGCTGAGCGAACGAGTGACTGATATTTCTTAATGATACGTTGATTGCGTTCAATTATTTTCGAAGAATCATATTTTTCTGAATAATTAATCGGATTTTGGAAGACCTCAATACCTTCGTCCATTAGTTCTAAATCTTTTTGTTGATTAATCAAAGCTATCAAAATCTCATGAAGACGAGATCTTCTACCTAAGTGCTCTTCAGTTTCATTTTTTTTAAGATTCACAAAATTCTAGAACTAACTATTGAAGTTTTAGTTGATTTTCATCGGAAAAATAGTAAAGCTATAAAAAAGAAATTTTTCTACGTCCATTGATCTAAACCATGCAAAACGAGCCTAATCAAATACATGTAATAGGAATTGATACTTCAAGTGTGAAAAGTTTTTTTGAAGCTAAAGAAAAACAAATATTCAAAGCAGCAAGAATCGCAGCTCCTCAAAGAATTTTAGATTCATTCAAGATGTGGTTAAAGGATAAAAATGTAAAAAACAATATGGAGTTCGTTTCCACTGACAAATTAAATGACTTTATAAATTTATTAAAAAAGGAAGATAAAAAAACAATTATTTTTTCAGGAGGTGATCCTCTATGGTTTGGAATTGGTAGATTATTAATACAAAATTTTCCTTTATCAAAACTTTATTTCGAGCCAGCTCCCACTTCTTTCCAACTAGCTTTTTCAAGACTGGGGAAACCTTGGCAAGACACACAATGGATCAGTCTTCATGGAAGAGATCAGATTGCATTTGAAAAAATAATTAAAAAACTTCCTTCATCACTAGTAGTTTTAACCGACTCTAATAAAGGAGGTGCTAAAGAAGTTTATAAATTGCTTCATTCATTAGAACTTGAGAAAAAATATGAATTTTGGACTTTTGAGAGACTTGGATATAAAAATGAAAGAATCAAAAAGATTAATGCGATTAATGATTTTCCAATTGATCTTGATCCATTACATCTCGTGATTCTTTTTGAAAAGTTAGAGCCACTAAAAAAACCAGAAGAATTACCTTTATTTGGAATAAATGATTCAATATTCCTTCAAAATTCAGACTGCCCAGGATTAATGACAAAAAAAGAAGTTAGAGTTCAACTGCTTTCCGAACTTAATCTTCCAAGAGAAGGAGTAATATGGGATATAGGTAGCGGCGTTGGAAGTATAGGTTTAGAGGCATTAAGGATATCTCCAAACATGAGATTAGTGTCCGTAGACAAAAGAATTGGAAGTAAAAATATAATAGAAGAGAATGCAAAAAGACTTGGAGTAATTCCATCTTTGATAATTGAAGACGAAATATTAAATGTATTTAAAGAGCATAAGATAACAGATAGTCTTTCATCTCCAGATAGAGTAATTATAGGAGGTGGGGGATCGTATTTACATTTAATTATTGAAGAAGTATTGAAAAGAATTAATAGTTGCTCTATATTAATAATACCCTTAATATCATTAAAATCATTATCAAAACTAGAGTCTTTACTAAGAAATAAAGTCAAGAAACTATCTATTAGCCAGCATCAATCATATAGAGGTGTAAGTATTGGAGATGATATAAGATTGTCTCCTTTAAATCCTGTCTTTATTTTAAAAGGTGAGTTACTTTAATTTTATCTTTTATCAGGTTTCGCTACATGAGGTAATCCCCAGCCTAATTTATTTCTAAGAACTTGAAAGAACTCATGGTCTGAAAGTCTAATAAATTTAACTGGATGATCACTTTTTCTTATTAAGACCCGATCCTCTGGCCACACATAGCAGCCTGCACTGCCATCTACAACCATCATCAATCGCTCAGGCGTCGCAGGAAAAACTGTTACTGGTTCTTCATTACTAAAAACAAGTGCTCTTGATGCCAGTGAATGAGGAGATATTGGGGTAAGTTGCAAAACAGGGCAATCTGGAGTAATAACTGGTCCCCCAGCACTTAGTGAATAAGCAGTTGAGCCTGTAGGAGTAGAAAGAATTACACCATCTGCAGAAATGTCTACGGGCGCATGCCGACCAACAGAAATTTCAAAATGACACATACTTGTCATAGGCTCCCTATGTAATGCCATTTCGTTAAGGCAAAGGGCTTCCCATCTGCATTGATCTCCTCTCATAACACTTACTACAAGGCTAGTTCTCTCCTCAATTTTCCATTTTCTTGCAACTAAATGTTTGAAAATTTCATCTATATCTGAAAGGTACGCCTCAGCTAAAAAGCCTAGATGTCCTGTATTTATAGTGAGGATGGGGATACCCAAAGGTGCAGTTTGCCTTGCTGCAGACAAGACAGTTCCATCACCTCCTAATACAACAGCAAACAAAATTGAAGAATCAAAGCCATCTGGAATACATGAGTTGTATCGTTGTGAACTCATATATTGATCAGGATTAGCAAAACCTAATAAACCGCCTGCACTGCTAACTCTGACAACATCAAAACCAGAATCTTCTAGTTTCTTTTGAAAAGTTTTTGCTGTTTTAATAGCAAGCTCTTTTCCGTCATTAACGATCAGTCCTACTCGGGGCACCGATCATACTTCACAAACTATCTATCAATATTAGCAATTAAATGTGAATAATATTTATTTAATACAATAAAAGATTAATTCAAAAAATATTTAATTTTAAAATTGCTCTAAAAATCTGAGATCACTTGTATACAACTTTCGAATATCATCAACGCCATGACGAACCATACAAAATCTTTCAACACCAAGTCCAGCAGCAAATCCACTGTATTTTTCTGGATCAATCCCTAATCCTTCGAGGACAGCAGGATCGACCATTCCGCAACCCATAACTTCTAACCATTTGCCTCTCCATTGAACATCAACTTCTGCTGATGGTTCAGTAAATGGGAAATAACTAGCTCTAAATCTAATCGGTAGATCTCCAAAAAAAGCTTTTAAAAAAGCCATTACGGTTCCTCTTAAATGGCTAAAGTCAAGCTTTTCATCAATTGCCAACACCTCTATTTGATGGAACACCGGAGAATGAGTTGCATCAACGGCATCTCTCCGATAAACACGACCAGGAGAAACAATTCTTACAGGAGGCTTATTGCTCTCAAGTGAACGAATCTGAACAGGCGAAGTATGAGTTCTTAAAAGATATTCTCCACCCAAATAAAAAGTATCTTGCATATCTCTAGCTGGATGGTCTGGCGGAATATTTAGTGCCTCAAAATTGTAGTAATCATTTTCTATCTCTGGCCCTTCAGAGACTTGGTATCCAAGACCCAAAAAAAGATCAATTATTTGCTCAGTAGTTGTTATTAAAGGGTGCCTATGTCCTTGAGAAATACCAGTTGGAGGTGCTGTAACATCTATAGTTTCTTTTATTAGTATCTGATTTAAAGACTGAGTTTTTAAAAATTCAAGCTTTTCTTTTATTAGCTCTTGCAATTGAGTTTTTAAAACGTTCGCTCTTTGACCAATTAAAGGTCTTTCCTCGCCAGAAAGATTTTTCATCTCTCCCAAAAGAAGTGAGAGTTTTCCTTTTTTTCCAAGGAAAGCCAACCTTAATTTGTCTATTGATTCAGAATTTTCAGAAGCAGCAATCTCTTTTGCAGCCTCGTTTTCTAAAATCTCAAGCTCATTAATGAGCTGTTTTAGGGATAATGTTGAACTCAATGAATTCCTATCTCAAGTACTAGTTTAATCGGCAATCAGTCCAAGTTCTAAAAACCAATCGTTCAAAATGAAAACATTGAGAATTTTAATTAGTAATGATGATGGAGTTTTTGCAGAAGGAATAAGAACACTTGCCACATCTGCAGCTAGCAGAGGACATGAAGTTACTGTGGTTTGCCCTGATCAAGAAAGATCAGCAACTGGTCATGGATTAACTTTACATTCTCCAATAAGAGCTGAAAAAGCAGACGAATTATTTGGAGAAGGTATTAAAGCTTGGGGGTGTAGTGGGACGCCAGCTGATTGCGTAAAACTCGCACTTAATGAACTTCTTGATCAAAAGCCAGATTTAATTCTTTCTGGAATTAATCATGGACCTAATCTAGGCACAGATATTTTTTGCTCAGGAACTGTGGCTGCAGCGCTTGAAGGGACTTTAGATGGAATCCCATCTATTGCAGTAAGCATTGCAAGTTTCCAATGGAAAAGTTTTAGTTTTGCTGGGAAAATAGCTTTAGATATTGCAGAGAAAGCAATTGAACAAAGTTGGCCAAAAAATTTACTCCTAAATTTAAATATCCCTCCTTGCGAAGAGAAAGAAATGGGAGATTTGGTTTGGACTAGACTCTCAATAAGACAATATGAAGAACAATTTATTCGTCGAGTCGACCCTAGAGGTAATACCTATTTTTGGATGGCTGGAGAAGCTGTAAAAGATCTTCAATCAGCTGGAGAAGGACCTACAGGATGGCCAAGTGATGTATCTCAAATAGCTTTATGCTGTCCTTCATTAACACCTATTCAACCAGATCTTTTTTGGAGAGGAGATTTAGATGATTTACCAAAATTAATCTAAAAGTTAGTTTTTCCTGAAAATCCTTTGCAATAGCCACAAAGAAAAAATCAGCCCAATTAAGTGGGCAAATAAAACTTGTGTATTACTTAAGACAGAAAGCATTTCTAAAGAAGTTATTGGATAATTTTCCATTGCCCTCATACCTGCACCAATAGAAATTCCAGGGGCTTGCATTGACGCCTGAACGAATAAAGCGCCTGCCAAAGATTGATATCCAACCGATGAAAAAACCAATCCAACTAAATCGACAATCAAGCCTCTCTTAAGTAATCGACTTGTTTCACCTCTACTTGGACGAGCCTCGCTACCTAAAGCTCTACCAGTCTTTACTATCAACCAGCCTTGCCAAAGACTAAACAACAATAAAATGAATGCCAATGTCGTGAGAGACAAACCTGGCCCTAAGCCCAATGCTCTCTCTGAGTTTCTAGCTAAACTACTTCCAACATTGTTGAACAACAAAACACCCACTACCACTACACCCAAAATTGTTTGAATCCAAAAACGAATCCAACCAATTCTTCTCAAACCTAGAGAAAGCAATTGAAAGTCGCGTTGATCTGCCATCACGATGAATAAGGCGATAAACCAAACTTGCCATCTAAGCACAAAAATTGCACGTTTATCTTGATCCCTCTCTGTGCTCCTGAAAATGCAAAACTCCCTACTGCACTTGCTTTAGGGAGTTTTGATGGTCTTCACTTAGGTCATAAAAAAGTAATAAAAGCCATCTCTCAAGAATCACTTGGTGTCCCAACAGTTGTCAGTTTCTGGCCTCACCCTCGTGAGGTTCTCTTCGGGGAATCAAGATTAAGATTAGATTTACCTAGTGAGAAAACATCACTACTGGAGCCTCTTGGAATAGAACAATTAGTTTTAGTTCCATTTAATAAAACTCTTGCATCAAAAAATGCAGAGACATTTGTAGACGAAATCCTAGTAAAAACCCTTCAAGCTAAACACATAGCAGTTGGAGAAAATTTTAGGTTTGGACGCAATAGAGAAGGTGACATTTATACTTTAAAAAAGATCGGTGAATCGCTTGGAATAAAAATTTCTACTATTCCTATCCTTGAGGATAATAATGGTCGAATTAGTAGTAGCAGAATACGAAAAGCACTCAACGACGGTGATTTAGAACATGCAAAATATCTACTAAAGCGTCCGTATACATTTAGAGGGACAGTGGAGAAAGGTAGGGGGTTAGGTAAAAAAATTGGATGGCCAACAGCAAATTTAAAAATAGATGGTCGAAAATTCCTTCCATCATTAGGGGTTTATGCAGCTTGGGCTTCAATAGCAAACAAAAATGAACGTTTCTCAGCCGTCATGAATATGGGACCTCAGCCTACTATTGATCCAAACTCATTATCAGCAGTAGAAGTTCACCTTCTAGAAAAAGAAATCAACCTAATAGGAGAAGAATTAATTATTGAACCTGTTCACAGAATTAGACTTCAAAAAAAGTTTGAGAGCATTGAAGCACTTAGCGAACAAATAAGTTTAGATGCAAAACTGGCAAAAGAGATATTGGAAACAACCTCCAAATCTAACTAATTGTGGGATAAGCATTAGATAATCCCCACACAACAAACAAACCAATGCCTCCTAACAAAAAAACACCCCAAATAAGCACGTTCATATTGTTCTCAGAATCATTTTCCACAATAAAATTTAAATACACATCTTCTAATAAAGGATGACATGAAATCAATGCCTGTCATCCCTCCCTCTGATAATCGTATTGCTCAATTAATTGATGCGAACCTTGATCGAGCAAGGGAAGGGCTTCGAGTTATGGAAGATTGGTGCAGATTTGGTTTAAAAAGAAGTGATTTTTCTATTCAAATTAAAGATTGGAGACAAGAACTAGGGGTTCATCACCACAACATTTATCGAAAAGCAAGGCTTACATCCAACGACCCAGCAATGGGGGTTTCACATCCCTTACAAAAAGTCAGATCAACTCCAGAGGCTGTATTTATTGCAAACTCTTCCAGAGTTCAAGAAGCCTTAAGAGTAATAGAGGAATTTACTCGAATAACAGACCCGAAGCTTAGTGAACTAGCAACCAAAATTAGATACGAAACTTATGAGATCGAGATAAAAGTTCTCAACAATACTGAGGGTGCACATAAAAGACAAACATTAAAAGATTGTTCAATATATTTAATAACCACACAAAAGAGAAATCTCGAAGAAATTGTTCTTCAGGCTCTAAAAGCTGGTGTAAAAATAGTTCAATATAGAGAGAAATTTTTACCTGATAGTGAAAAAATTTCTCAAGCTAAATACCTTGCCTCACTTTGCAAAAAATACAATTCACTTTTTATAGTCAATGACCGTATCGATATAGCAATTGCGGTTGACGCTGATGGGGTTCATTTAGGTCAAGAAGATATACCTACACACATCGCGAGAGAGCTCCTGGGAGATGAAAAGATCATTGGCCGAAGCACGCACTGCCTTCAAGACATAAAAAATGCCGAAGAGGAAGGCTGTGACTATATTGGCATAGGACCAATTTTTTCCTCTGAAACAAAAAAGCAACTAACTCCTATTGGTATTGACAACCTTAGAAAGGGATTAAGCAAAACTCTCCTACCAGCATTTGCTATTGGTGGAATCAATAGCTCAAATATCAAAAATTTAAACCAGATCAATAATCTACGTATAGCCGTATCTAATGCAATCATTAATTCAAGAGACCCCTTTTCAAAAACTGAAGAGCTTCTAAAATTTCTAACATGAGATTAAAAATTAACGGCGAAAGTAAAACCATTGAGAATACTAATAATGAATTTCTGATGGAGGGCTTACTTGAACACTTAGGTTACAAACCTCAATTGGTTGTAGTTGAGTTAAATGGTGCAATTATTAACCCAAAAGATTGGATATGTACAAAAATAAAAGATGGTGATTGCTTAGAGGTTGTGACAATTGTTGGTGGAGGTTCTTACAGTTAATTAACTCTGACAAAAATAAATGTTCAAATTTACTCGCTTTAACTGGTTTAAAAGAAAAAGATTTTTCTCTTTTTTTGTTATTTCATCAATAATTTCCTGTTTTTTATTTAGTAATCCCAACATGGCGTCAGCAGCCAGTGGAGGACGCATCGGTGGAGGAAGTTTTCAAGCACCTTCAGCACCACGAAGCCAGAATTACGGAGGTTATGGAGGGAATAACTTTCGAGGCTATGGGAGTGGCTATAGAGGCGGTGGAATTGGTTTTCCTTTCTTGTTGCCAATATTTGGCTTTGGAGGTGGTGGGATTTTTGGATTTTTAATCCTTATGTCAATCGTTGGTGTGATTGTAAATTCATTAAAAAACTCTTCGAATTTTTCCAACTCAGGTAATAACTCAATATCTTCTCAACCAACAAAACAACCCAATGTTTCTTTAATACAGTTTCAGATTGGCTTACTAGCTAGTGCAAAAGAAATTCAAGTTAAGCTTAGAGAACTTGCATCCTCTTCAGAAACCTCAACTTCATCTGGGCTTCAAAGAGTTCTTCAAGACACAACACTCTCCTTACTAAGGAGGCCTGAATTATGGGTCTATTCAAATATAGAAACAGGCTCAGTTCCATTCGCCTCCGCAGAATCAACATTTAATCGGATATCAATAACTGAAAGAAGCAAATTAAAAGCAGAACTCACATCAAATTATTCCGGTCAAATATCTACATCAGCAAATAACGAATTAAATCCTGGTGATTCTGACTCAACCAATGAATACATCGCAATAACTATTCTTGTAGCGACTAAAAAGGATTTAAGACTAAACAACTCCGCAAGCAACGAGCACATTACAGAGGCATTGAGGCTCTTAGGATCAATATCCTCAATTGACTTAATCGCTCTAGAAGTTATCTGGCAACCCGACGGAGAAGGAGAGACTTTGAGAGAAGAAGAACTAATAATTCAATACCCAAATCTTAAACATTTATAAAGTCAGTGTCTAAAGCAACCAAAAACCTGATTTCTTTATATTCTTTTCATCTTATTTACGTAAACAACAGTCAAAAAATACATGAATAACAGTTAGCATTCCGTGACAGTTATTATTCAGATTAGAAGTGTCGGCTTCTTCACAACCAGAACCTCGCTCAATGAAATGGGAAAGCTCCGGAGAGCTTGCTCAAAGAGACTTATCAGAATTAGTCACTCGTCTTCTAGATGTTGAATCGAGCAACAATAGTGATGAACTAACAAGACTTGGTAGCAAATATGACGAAGAGTCTTAAGACAATAAACTTTCCCTTGCGCTCTTTGAGTTCATAGCTCAACTTAAGAGAAAGAAGAGACTTTTAATGAGAAGAAAGACTATTCAATGGATAAACACCCCAGTTATTACTGAAGCAATATTCCGTTACGAAAAAGGTCTACTTCCCAATTCAATGAAATTATGGTTAGAGCAGGTTCTAGAAATAAACTCTACTAAAGATTAAACTAATAAAATTCTAATAGCAGCCATCGCTGCACCATAACCATTATCAATATTCACTACTAATAATCCTGGAGCACAACTTGCGAGCATTCCCTCCAAGGCGGTTTTACCACCACCACTAATCCCATATCCAACTGAAACAGGAAGGCCAATAATTGGCTGAGGAATTAATCCAGCTAGTACGGTAGGCAATGCTCCCTCCATGCCGGCACATGCAATAACTACTTTTGCTAATTTTATTTCTTCCAGTCTATCTAGCAGCCTGTGAAGTCCTGCGACACCAACATCAATAAACAATTTCGTTTTTATTCCATGCAAATTCAATGCTATTTCTGCTTCTGACGCCACACCTACATCACTTGTTCCTCCAGTCAAAATAATTACTTCTTCCTCAGACGAAGTACATTCTTTAAACTCCCCCATAGTTAAACAACCAGATATTTCATGAAATTCTGCAGAGGGAAATTCATCTATAAGTTTTTCTCCTTTCTCTTTGGAAAGTCTTGTTACCAAAGCAGTTTCAGACTCAAGTTGATATTTTTTCAATATTTCAGAAATTTGTTCAGTTGTTTTATGCTCCCCCCATATAGCCTCAATCACACCAAGTCGACTTCTCCTCTGAAAATCAATAATTGATTGATTCATTTTTACTCTGGATTTAATTCCCCTTCAAATATCAATGGAAAAGGATTTCCACTTGTTTCACCTGTTTCCTTTCTGGCAATCTTTTCGAAATCCTGCTGGACAAGATTTATTTCTGGCTGAGAGATGTTTTTCCAAACCTCTCTTGACTCCCAACCAATCAATAAGGTTGCCTCCTCAACTTTAGGATCCCAAAAAAGTTGGCGTCCTAAAAAACCATCTTGTTTCAACAACCATGGCTCCCATGTTCCTTCTTCGGCTTTTAACCAAGCATTTTTAAATTTTTTCGGGACATCAAGCTTAAGGTGTTCGACAATAGATTCCTTTGGAAAATTCACTTTCAATGAAGACTCAGCTTTAATAATTTTCACGTTTCCAAAAATAGTAGAAAGAAAAATCAAACCAACAAAAAGTATCCTAAATATTTTTTCGATAAAATTTTTCTTTCTACTTGTTTTCATTTCTTTTCATCAAAACAACTGCATGACAACATATACCTTCCTCTCTACCCTCAGCACCTAATTTCTCATTTGTAGTTGCTTTAACTCCTACATCATCAATTTCAACTCCTACTTTCTGAGATATTTTCTCCTTCATCAAGTCAATGTAAGGTTTTAATTTTGGTCTTTCAGCAACAATAACTGAATCAATATTTTCAATTTGCCAACCTTTCTTCTTAATTAATTCCATGACCTGTTGAAGAAGAATCAAACTATCTGCATTTTTCCATTTAGGGTCATCTGGAGGGAAATACTTTCCAATATCACCCAAAGATAATGCTCCTAAAATGGCATCCATAATTGCATGAGTAAGAACATCTGCATCACTATGCCCATCAAGACCTAAACCTTCAGGATGATTTAATTTGACCCCTCCAAGTATTAAAGGTCGACCAGGGACCAGTCGGTGCATGTCATAACCGTTGCCTATTCGTAAGCTCACTTCAGTTTTCAATGATGAACTTCTCTTATCGAATGATAATTGGTCGAGCTTCCAAAGTTCGAACAAATCGGGTCTACGGGATTGCGTCCTGATTTTTCTTTGCTTCTCCCTCCATTCTTTAATTAATTTATGGTTACCACTTAGAAGGACATCAGGAACTTTCATACCTTTGAATTCTGAGGGTCGTGTGTATTGCGGATGTTCTAAAAGAAACTCATTATGACTTTCTTCCTCTAATGATTCCGCGCTACCTAAAGTTCCAGGCAATAGACGAACTACTCCATTAATAACAGTTATTGCAGGAATTTCTCCACCGGTAAGAACAAAGTCTCCAATTGAAATTTCTTCATCAGCTAGAGACCGAATCCTCTCATCAAATCCCTCATAGCTACCACACATCAATATGAGTTGATCTTCTTTTGACCATCTATAAAAATCAGATTGAGATATTTTTCTGCCTTGTGGAGTCATTAAAAGTATTCTTTTTTTATTTAGCTTTGGAATTTGATCAAATACCGAAAAATATGGTTCAGGCTTTAAAACCATCCCAACACCTCCACCATATGGTTCATCATCAACTTTTCGATAATTATCTATTGCATGGTCACGAGGATTGTGAATATGAATTGATGCAATCTTCTCATCAAATGCCTTTTTTATAAGTCCATGATTAAAAAAATTTTTAAATGCATCTGGAAAAAGGCTTACTATATCGAATCTAAATTTACTCATATAAATTAGATCCCTTCATAACCAAACTCGTTAAGCCGAGAAGATTTACTTCTCCAGTCAGGAACAACTTTAACAAACAATTCTAAATAGACATTTCCATTAATTAGAGTTTGAATTTGCAATCTTGATTCTTGGCCAATTTTCTTCAACATACTTCCTCCTTTACCAATTAAAATTCCTTTCTGACTTTTTTTCTCAACACAAATAGTTGCAAGAATTCCTGTTCTTGGATTCTCTTTAGATTTATTTTTCGAGGGTATATCTTCAATTTTATCAATAGAGACTGCAACACTATGAGGGACCTCTTCTCGTGTATTTATTAAAACTTGTTCTCTTATAAATTCAGCCATCAAAAACTTCTCAGGATGGTCACAATTCATATGACTTGGATATAACTGAGGTCCAAAAGGTAGTTTTTCTTCTATTTCATTAATTAATTCATTACATCCCTTTCCTGTAAGAGCACTACAACAAAATACTGGCCAATTTGTACTCTCAAAAAAGTCTAAATATTCTTGCTTTCTTTCTTTATATTGACTCAACTGGACAAGATCCCATTTATTCAAGGCAACAATCACTGGGATTTGTAAATTCCTAATCAAATTCAAAATAAATGCATCACCCCTACCAGGGGAATGATTGGCTTCAAAAACAACTAAAACCGCATCAACCTCTCCAATAGATCTCTTGGCACTCTGAACAAGTCTTTCACCCAATAAATGATGGGGTTTATGAATGCCAGGAGTATCTACAAAAATAATTTGAGACTTTTTATTCGTAAGAATTACCTTTAATCGATTTCTAGTGGTTTGCGCAATAGGTGATGTAATTGCTATTTTCTCACCAATAAATTTGTTAATGAAAGTTGATTTCCCAACATTAGGTCTACCAATTAATGCAACAAATCCTGACTTAAAATCCTCTTGATTTAAATCTCCCAAAGACATTTTTTTCTCTACGATTATCTATAGCCTTACTCTAAAAGGACAATAAAACCATGAATGAACAGAAACCAACTTTTAAAGAGGCTATGCAAGCATCAATGATTTGGTGCAGAAGTTGGGAAAACAATGAAATTAGTGACGAAGTTATTTCTGATCGAATTGGCGAGCTTATTAAAACGGTAGAAGGTGCAAGAGGATTCTTTGTTGTAAGTCTCTCAATAGATTGCCCCTTAATGGATAGATTTCCTGATGCATTAATTTTTAAATTAAGAAGTTCTGGAGAAATTGTTATTGACTTAACCGTAAAGAATCTTGCGATGAGTTCAGCAATGACAATTACACATCGAAATAATAAAGATCCTCATGAAATCCAATCAGAGAGAATAAAGATTCGGTGTATTGAATTACTTAGATTATTAGATTCTAATCAGGTAAAACAACGTTTAGATGTTTTACTTGAAGCAACAAAAGGGCATGGTTCGGACCTGAAGTTTCTTAGTAAGTGGGATTATAACGATGAACAAATCAATGCAATATCAGAAAGTATTTACGAAGTTGCAACATAAAAAAAGAGCCTTCCGGCTCTTTTTTTATGTTTAATTATTAGTCTTAATCTCTTCTTCCACCGCCTTGAAGAGCAATAATCAAACGAAGAACAAAAACAAATAAATTGATATAAGTTAGATACATTCCCAATGCCCCTGCTAAATACTGTTCATCATTATATCTTCTAGGCATTGTGTAGAAATCTACAAAAGACATCGCAACAAAAAGTACAGTTCCAAAGCCAGCAATCATTAATTCAAATCCACTGCCTCCAAACATCCCTGGTGCAAATAAGCCACCAACAAACTGGAAAACCATTGCAATAATTAATCCAAGCAATCCAAGACCAACTGCGCCCTGCAAAGCTTGACCGACGTTATCACTCATTTTTCTGCCTACAGAAGATGCAATCACAAAAGTGATTCCAGTAGCGAATACAGCTGTCCCTATCGCTCCCATTCCTGCAACTTGAATTGCCAACCCAACAATCCCACTAAGAGTGAACCCAGTTAATAAGCTGAATCCGGTCAAGAGTGGAAGCGCTTTAGAGTTATTTGCATTGTTGGCAGCGCTGCTTGCCATGAAAAATAGAACTATCTCTGCAATAAATGAAACTATGAATAGTGGGCCAAATAGAGGATTGTTAGTTGCTTGTAGAGAAAGTCCACCTAAAACACCTAATCCAGTTAATGCCATTCCGCCGCCAACATAAGGCAAAGCTTTGTTAACTACATTTGGTCCGATAAGTGCACTTGATTGTGCTTCACGAATGGCTTGTTGGAAATTGCTGTTTGCTGGCATAACGCACCAGATAATTAATAATACCTATTTTGACACAAAAAAAATAAGTCTTCATTAATGTGAATGCGGATCACCCTATCGCCTTTTTTTTATCAAGTTCTGCGTATGCATCAACAACGCTTTGAACGAGTGGATGTCTGACGACATCTGCTGAAGTAAGTCTGCAAACTGAAATTCCATCAACCTTTTCCAGTAAATCTGCAGCTTCAATAAGACCACTCATTTGTCCAAATGGCAGATCTACTTGGGTTACATCTCCTGTTACGACCATCCTTGATCTCTCTCCTAGCCTGGTAAGAACCATTCTCATTTGTGCTGGGGTTGTATTTTGGGCTTCATCAAGTATCACAAAAGATTCTTCTAAAGTTCTACCTCTCATATAAGCCAAAGGAGCGACTTCTATAACGCTTTTTTCTATAAGTAAATTAGTTTTTTCCTGTCCAAGTAAAGAATGAAGAGAATCATATAAAGGTCTTAAATAAGGATCTACTTTTTGCTGCAGGTCTCCAGGCAAAAAACCCAATCTTTCTCCAGCTTCAACTGCAGGTCTAGTTAATATAATTTTTTCAATCTTCCTTTCGCTAAGCATTCGCACAGCCAATAAGGTTGCTAAAAATGTCTTACCTGTTCCTGCTGGACCTAAGGCAAAAGTAAGATCACTTTTTTCCATTGCTTCTACGTAAATTTTTTGTCTAATTGTTCTAGGTCTTAAAAGATTTCCTCTTTGACTTTTAGCTAAAACTTTATTTGTTGATTT
The DNA here is from genome assembly GCA_003216715.1 of Prochlorococcus sp. AG-402-L09. Taxonomy (GTDB): domain Bacteria; phylum Cyanobacteriota; class Cyanobacteriia; order PCC-6307; family Cyanobiaceae; genus Prochlorococcus_B. The sequence continues at coordinate 33,196 of QCIK01000009.1, forward strand.
CGCATAATCATTTTTTTTTCCATTATCTAATGCTCCAGCTGCGGCTTGTAGATCAACGACTGAGACAATTTGTCCTTCTTGCCAAATTGGTCTAACCAATTCAACAATTGCTGCAGCTCTCTCTAACTCATAAGAATTGCCTTTTATTTCAAGTTGTAATCCCCTCAAAGCAAAAGAAGCGCCTGTGATGCTTTCCAATCTATGAAGTGTTGACTGACCAGTACCTGACAAAGCAGTAGCGGCATCAGGATCAGGTAGATCTATTGTAAAGCGACCTTCAGTGGTTGCTTCAGACATAAATTTTCTTGAAGTTATTAATATTCATCAAAACTTCTTATTCAGAAGGTTCAGATGTAGCTGCATCTTTTTTCGTAGCTGATCTTTCTTTTTCTTGTTTTTGCTTGCCTATGACTTCAGCTGGTCGAACTTTCTTTTCAAGGAGTCCGCCTTTTTCTAATAAAGTTCTTACCGCATCAGTCGGTTGTGCGCCTTGTCCAAGGCGAATTCTCAAGGCCTCAGTATCTAATCTAGTTTCTTTGGTTCTTGGATTGTAAAAGCCTAATTCCTGGAGAGGGCGACCATCTCGCCTCGATGTGCTATTACAGGCAACTAAACGAAAACTGGTTTCACGTTTTTTACCAAACCGCTTTAGGCGGAGCTTGATCATCTTCGATTATTTGTAAGTGGATTGAACTTTTAGTTCTCACATAAATAATACTCTACAGATGTTTAATTTCGCCCTTTGTTATATCTAAAGATCGCCAAAACCTTTCTTTTTTTTGGCTGGTCGCTGTCTTCGTGAGCCCGAACCAGGGGCTCCTCTAGTTTTCCTTGTCTGATATGGATTAGCACCTGAAGAAGTCATCCCAGGAAGCCCCCCCATGCCAGGAAGTCCTCCTTCCATACCAGGAAGCCCTCCTCCTGTGGACATTTGCTTCATCAAGCCTCTCATCCTCTGGAAATCCGCGAGGACCTTATCAACGTCTGATGATTGATGCCCACTTCCATTTGCAACTCTTCGACGTCTTGATGGTTGTGCTGCCAATAATTCAGGTTTATTCCTTTCCTCTTGTGACATAGAGCCAATCATTGCTTCGATTTTTTTAAGCTGATCTTCTCCACTTTTAATCATTCCATCATCAATTTTATTCATTCCAGGGATCATTTTGAGCAATCCCCCTAACGAGCCCATTCGTTTTATCATTCTCATTTGCTTTACGAAATCTGAAAAATCAAAAGTTGCTTCTTGAAGCTTTTTTTGCATGATTTCTGCATCAGCAATTTCAACTTCTTTCTGTGCTTTTTCAACAAGGGTTAAAACATCTCCCATGCCTAAGATTCTGCTAGCCATCCTCTCAGGATAAAAAGGTTGCAACGCCTCTACCTTTTCTCCAGTTCCAATAAATTTGATTGGCTTTCCACTGATTTTCCTTATAGAAAGAGCAGCTCCACCTCTTGAATCTCCATCTAGCTTTGTAAGAACAGCGCCTGTTATTCCTACTTTTTCATGAAAACTTCTTGTAATATCTGCAGCCTCCTGGCCAATCATTGAATCAACTACCAACAAAACCTCATCAGGTTGAACGGCCTCTTTAATGCGAACCATCTCGCCCATCATTTCTGTATCAATTTGGAGTCGACCAGCAGTATCTACAAGAACAGTGTCAAATCCTTCTTCTCTAGCTTTTTCCAAACCTTTTCTGGCAATCTCCTCAGGTTTTAAATCGGAACTTAAATTAAAAACCTCCACATCAATTTGATTCCCCAGAGTTACTAATTGATCAATAGCAGCTGGTCTATATGTATCAGCAGCAACCAGTAATGGTTTTTGATTTTTTTCTTTAAGAAGTAATCCAAGTTTAGCTGCAGCAGTAGTTTTACCAGCCCCCTGAAGTCCAGCCATTAAAATCACAGTTGGTTTTTTCTCTGAATTTGCCAATGGGTCATTCTCTCCACCCATCACATTCACAAGTTGCTCATGCACTACTTGAATAAATTTCTGCCCAGGATTTATACCTCTGACAACTTCTGTACCAACAGCCTTGATTCTTACTTCTTCGATAAATTCTTTTACCACTGACAAACTTACATCTGCTTCCAATAGAGCTCGTCTGACCTGTTTAAGTGCTTCATCAACATTCTCCTCAGAAATTTTTGCTTCACCTTTAAAGGCCTTTACAGCATCTTCGAATTGATTAGTTAGTTCATCAAACATTTTCTTAGAATTACAGAAATAATTTTAAAATTATTTTTTAATTTCCACTAATATAATCAACGACTACCCAATTATTTTTATTCTTACCCATTATATACTTTACTTTCAATGAGGGAATAACAGTTTCTGACAAAACCTCACCTGAAGAACTAATGCTTTTATCTTTATAGTTTAATTCTACATCTGCCTCTATTCTCTTGTCTGATCTTTGTACAATTTTGATTGAATTTATATATGCATCAATAATCTGAGTTTGACCCAATAATTTATCTTTCTTTCTTTGTTCAATAACTCTATTAAAGAGCGAAGTTCTTGCTATAGAACTAAGAAATTGACTATCTAAACCATTCAATATATCTGCTTTACCTTTCAACCAAGATTCAATAAGAAATTTAATTTCTTGATCTGATGGAGCTATTGAAGTAAGAGGAATTAATTTATTTAAATTTAATCTTTCTTCATTACTAGATATTTGACTTGATTCATTATCCTTAGTTTTAATTTTTGATGATTTAACTAATTCAGAGCTTGAAATATTATTGAGATTTTTATTTCCGTATGTTTTTCTTTGTGTAAGTATTCCGATACTAGTTCCAAAAATAAATAGACCAGCAAATGCTAAAGCACTTGTATAAATTGGCCGTTTTAATATTAAAGATTTAAAATCTGAATTTTTTATCAATTCAAATGCTGAAGAACATTTTAAAATTACGTTTTTTACTAAACCAAATCTCAAGAAAACTTCTTTACTTTGTATTTGTGGTTTGAATGACTTTTCTTTTAGAGTTTCATCTAAAGCGCCCCCTGGCATTGGCAAACCTTCTTCTGATGCGAAATTTTTTGATGAATTGTTTTCAAGTTGTTGCTCAGGGGTCAATGATGATAAGAACGAAAAGCCTGCCTTTGCAAGGCCTAGTGCTCCCTTAGTCTCTAGTTGCTCTATATACTCTTGCACTTGTTTATTGGCAAACCAATCATCAAGATTGACAGTTTGTATTTCAACATCCCGAAAACCCACTAAAACATCCTTTCTCAACCAATTTCGGCAATAGTCACAAAGAGCCGCCAAAGTTTCACCAGGATAGTTATCTAACCAATCTTTTAATTTCTCGTCTGAGCTACTTCTAAAACGAGCTTCTGCCTGTTTAACATCCCCTAATAAAAGGTCTAGGCATCCAATTAATGGCATAGGATCAAAACCATTAATATTGATATTTCGAAGATATTTACGAGCGTCTTGTAAAAGTTCAGGATTCCTATAAGAAAAGCCAGAAGCAACTAAAGCAAAAGCGGCAAGAAAACCTGCATCCTCGGAACCCCTTCTATACCAATTTAAGTAAAGTTTTGACTGTTCTTTTGTAGTTAAAAATTTTCTAATTTGAAGGAAAAATAACTCAAAATCAGTTTGATTTAATCCTCCTATTTTTTCTGAATTTCTCTTTCCTTCAAGTCCTCCCCTTTTATTAACAAAATCTTCCAGCAAAATTAGTCCATCTTTGTGAGATTTTTCATCTTCTTGATTTCTACTTAATAAATCAAGAATTCTGTATGGAAGTAAAGCCTCTAAATCAGTTTCAAGAGTTTTTCTCTCTTCAACAAGCTTGCCCATTCTTTGTAGTAACTGTATTCCCTCTTGAAGCAACTCAGCTCCCGAGGCATATCTTCTGCAATTCTGCTCATCAATAGAGGCATCCCTACAGGATAAAGCTGCTATTAACGTCAAATCAGATTCTCTACCACTACCAAGAGCAGGGGCTTGAGGGGGTTGTAATGCTTTCTTGGCAAGCTTAAAAGCTTGTAAAGACGCTTTTGATTCCCAAAGAAGAAGTAAACCAGCGACTTCTCGATTTGAAGACAAATCAAGGCCAGAAGAACCCTCAATAAGAGCAAGTTCGTAAGATTGCCGTTCTTTTAGATTGGATAGAAGATCAGCAGAAAGTCGCAATAACTCAGATCGCTGAGATAGAGCTTCAAAAGTAAAGCCTTGCTTGGGAGGACGATCTAGCCTTAGCTGAAAAGCCCTGAGGACTTCTTCAGGGTTTGCAGAAGGGCTAACCCCCAATAAGCGAAAATGATCAATAGGTAATTCCAATCGCTACTAGGTAATTAGAAAAAAGCTCTAGGCATCGTAAGGCGTTTTAACCATTTTGCATCCATTGACGCTTAAAGTCTGAAAGGATTGATATGTGAATATGAACGAAGTCATGTTTCCCAACCCAGACAAAACCAGCCAAGACCCAAGTCAGCAAAGGGAACACGCAGACAGGCTAAGCAATATTTCTGATACAAAACCAGCTGAAATCAATAGAGATATTGGTTTAAATCTTTTCAAAGATATGACTTTGGGAAGAAGATTTGAAGACAAATGTGCTGAAATGTATTACAGAGGAAAGATGTTTGGGTTTGTCCATCTTTACAACGGACAGGAGGCAATAAGCACAGGAGTCATTGGTGCAATGCAACGCAAACATGACTGGTTTTGTAGCACTTACAGAGATCACGTTCATGCTTTAAGTGCTGGGGTTCCTGCCAAAGAGGTAATGAGTGAGCTCTTTGGTAAAGAAACAGGATGCAGCAAGGGCAGAGGAGGGTCTATGCATCTTTTTTCAAAAGAACATCATTTACTTGGAGGTTATGCATTTATTGGTGAAGGTATTCCAGTTGCACTTGGGGCCGCTTTCACTAGTAAATACAGAAAGGAGGCTCTTAAAGAAAAAAGTGATTCTGTAACTGCAGCCTTTTTTGGAGATGGAACTTGCAATATTGGTCAGTTTTATGAATGTTTAAATATGGCCCAATTATGGAAATTACCCATCATATTTGTAGTCGAGAATAACAAATGGGCAATTGGAATGGCCCACGACAGAGCAACTAGTGAGACGGAAATATGGAGAAAAGCCTCTGCATTTGGAATGCCAGGGGAAGAGATTGATGGAATGGACGTATTGGCCGTAAGAGGCGCCACACAAAGAGCCTTAAAACGAGCAAGAGCTGGAGAGGGGCCTACCTTAATAGAATGCTTAACTTACCGATTCAGAGGGCATTCATTAGCCGATCCCGATGAACTTAGATCTGAAAAAGAGAAGGAATTCTGGGCTAAAAGAGATCCAATTAAAAAGCTAAAAAATGATTTGATTAATTCTGGATTAGTCTCTGATGAAGAGTTAAAAAATATTGAGAAAGAAATAGATCTGGAAGTTAACGATGCAGTTGAATTTGCGCTAAGTGCTCCAGAACCTGACCCAAGTGAGTTAACTAAATACATCTGGGCTGAGAACTAGAAATAAAGTAGCTAAAATTCAAATTCCACTTGGAAGCTTTCTCGTGAGATTTCTCAATTTTCTTAAAGCTTTTAACTCAACTTGCCTAACCCTCTCACGAGAAACCTGTAACAATCTTCCTATCTCTGCGAGAGTATGTCTTTCGTTCCCCTCTAAGCCGAATCTAAGCCTAATAACGTGCTGTTCTTGTTCACTTAGATGACTTAGCCATCTTCCAAGTTGCTCTTGATGAATTTTTTGTTCAACTTTATCTAACGGTTCTTCTCCAGAGCCATCAGCTATTAGATCACCTAAGAAGCTACGACCTTCATCACCATTAACGGGTGCATCAAGACTGCTGGTAGTTAGAGCTTGTCTCAAAATCGAATCAAGTTCTTCTAACTCAATTTCCATTGCCTCAGCTATTTCTATACGACTAGGCATTGCACCGAGCTTATGAGCTAAATCTAAACTGACTTTTCTAATTGTCGCTAATCTCTCACTTAAATGAACAGGTAATCGAATTGTTCTTGACTGACAAGCAATCGCTCTTGTCATGCTTTGCCTGATCCACCAAAAAGCATAAGTAGAAAACTTATAACCACGAGTTGGATCAAATTTTTCTACCGCTCTTTCTAATCCAAGAGAACCTTCCTGGACTAAATCCAAGAGTTCAAGACCTTTTCCTTGATATTTCTTTGCAACGCTTACAACCAGTCGAAGATTGGCTTTCATCATTCTTTCCTTTGCCCTTCTTCCAATTCGAATCAATCTTCTTTGATGTGAATTGAATTCTTTGCTCTCTTCCTTAATCTGACCATCCTCGGTAAGGCTCATCAGTGTTTGAACCTGATTACCAAGTTCAATTTCTTCTGCTGGCGTTAAAAGAGGAACCCTTCCTATAGAGGAGAGGTACCAACTAATTGGATCACTGCTGCGTCGTTTTTGGGATTCAGCAGGCTTGGGTGCAGATGAAACCATTGTTTCTAGACCCGTTTTTCAAAGTGATAAGACTTTCCTACAGAAAACGTAAAAGATGCCTGGGTTTCATGAAGGCTTCAGATTCTGTTGACGATTAGTTAACAAATGACACCAAATACTCCATTTAATACCCTTTAAATGCTTGTTTCAAAACATTTCAAATACTTTCCTTCTTCATTAATTCACTAAGAAAAGTGCAAATACTGCTTGCTGTGCTCCCTTTTATGCAAAAAGCTCCTGCATATGCATGTATCAAAGCTGATGCAGCAAGCAAACTTGTATCCAATTCCTTATCACTGGCGAGACCATAAGCACCCATCCCTGAAACAAACCCAGCTAAAACATCGCCAAGGCCAGTTCTTGCAACACTTGAATTCACTTGCCCTATTTGCCAGGTTTTCCCTTCTGGATCAGCAATAACACTATGAGCACATTTCAATAAGACAGAAGAACTGCAAATATTTGCAGCTTCAATTCCAGCCTTCAATGGATTCGAGCAATCAATTAAAGGAAATAGCCTTTTAAATTCTTCAAGATGAGGGGTAAGCCAAGTAGGACCTTTTCTATTAATTAGCCATTCCCAACCTTTCGAAGTTATCGACAGCCTATTGATTGCATCAGCATCAAGAACAAGTAAGCCTTTGAACTCCTGCAAGTCAGAGCCAAAACAATCTTTTTCTTCTGCAATCCCTAATCCAGGTCCAAGCAAAATCGAGTCAAACCTATTCAAATCAACTTCATCTAAAACTTTGGAAAAATCTGAAGAACCGTCCTGAAAAGTATTTAGATCTCCAAGCAATAAGACTTCAGGGTGAGCACTCCATAGGGAAGATGAAACTGAATTAGGCAAAAAAGCGCTAACACTACCTGCTCCACTAGCTAAAGCCCCATTCAAAGCAAGGGATGCTGCTCCTCTGTATTTCTCACTTCCTGCAATCACCAGAACTCTTCCTCTCTGATATTTACTTTTACTTTTACTTGGCTTAGGCCAAGCGAAAGTAGACAAATCTGAAAACGAAATCCTCAGAGGCTGAGTTTCAGGAAGATCAGCCAAAATCTTATCTGGGATCCCGATATCTACTCTCTCTAAATTGCCTACAAAATCAATAGCTGAATCTTGAATCAACCCAGTCTTAAAGAGGCCTAAAGATAGTGTAGTAGAAGCTTTAGATGATGTATTCGATATAGTATTTCCATTATCAGAGTCTAATCCAGCGGGAATATCAATACTAATTAATTTATCAGGACTAGCTTTCTTCTTCGTATTCAATAAATGAACTATTTCATCGTAAATAATTCTTGATTGACCTAATCCAAATAATGCCTCAATCCATAATGAATCAGAATTCGAATCAGGTTTATGCTCCAAGTTTTCAATACCTATTCGCATTGCATAGTCGAAATGTTTTTGTGTTAATTCTTTTTTCAATGGGAATGGACACCAAATAGAGATATCAACGCCTGCCATATAAAGTTCTCTTGCAACAACAAGTCCATCGCCTCCGTTGTGCCCTGGCCCTACTAAAACTATTGCACCATTTTCAATCAATCCTTGCCTGTCTAATATCCATGAAGAGATACCAATCCCTACTTTTTCCATCAGAGCTTCAACAGGCATGCCCATAGAAAACATTTCTTTTTCTATAGTTTGCATCTGCTCTGAAGAAACCATCAAATGTTCCGAATCAGATTGAGGCCAATTCAAAATCAAAAAGAAACCAAACCCACTATGAATAGAAGCTACTATCAATGCCAATGAATGTGGAAAGAAGAGAAACAAAAAAAGTTTTAAATCATTTGACTTCAGAAGAAACAGTCGCGAAAACATTAAACAGACTGCAAACATTTTCTGGAAATCATTCGGTTGTAGTGGGGCTCTCTGGAGGCGTAGATAGCTCCTTGACGGCCGCTCTCCTCTGTGAAGCTGGTTGGGATGTGGTGGGGTTAACTTTGTGGTTAATGAAAGGTAAAGGGTCTTGCTGCTCAGATGGATTAATTGATGCAGCAGGTATATGTGATCAACTTGGTATTAAGCATCACATAGTCGATTCAAAAGAAATTTTCCAAAAAGAAATAATCAATAATGTCGTAAAAGGATATGAAGAAGGAATTACTCCTTTACCCTGCTCTCGCTGCAATAAATCAGTCAAATTTTCAGAAATGCTGAAATGGGTTAAAGAGAATGAAAATGTCGAAAAGATCGCTACTGGGCATTACGCAAGGATTAGATATTCAAATGAATCTTTCGATAGAGATTATCTTCCTAGTGATGGAATTAAAAGACACAAGCTTTTAAGAGGTAAAGATCTCAACAAAGATCAAAGCTATTTTTTATATGATCTCCCTCAAGAAATCTTAGGAAAAACAATTTTTCCTCTTGGAGAATTAACTAAAGAGATAACACGAATCGAAGCTTTTAAACATTCATTAAAAACTGCAGAAAAGCCAGAAAGCCAAGACCTTTGTCTTGCTGAACATTACGGATCAATGAATGCTTTTATTGATAAGTATCTACCACAGAGGGAAGGCGAAATTATCCTTAAAAACGGGCAAATTATCGGTTCCCATAATGGAATTCAGCATTTCACTATAGGACAACGGAAGGGATTAGGTATTGCATGGGAAGTTCCTCTACATGTTATTGAAATTGATGCCTCTCTTAACAGAGTAATTGTTGCCCCAAGAGAAGATTCTGGTAAGTCAGAATGTATTGTAAAAGATATAAATTGGGTATCAATTGAAGCACCTCAAAAATCGATTGAAATTGAGGTCCAAATTAGATATAGAAGTAAAGCTGTTAAAGCAAAGTTAACACCAATTGTTGATAATACAAAAGAAAATTATTCTTATAAATGTCATCTTCATTTTGAAGAAGATCAATTTTCAATCACTCCTGGACAAGCAGCAGTATTTTACAAGGGTGATTATGTATTAGGTGGAGGACTTATTTCGAAAGAATATTAATATTAACCATACTTACGAAATCGCAAAACGCCTATTAAACTTATAAAAACAACTGAAATCAAAGGCAAGTCAGAAATCAATATATATAGCGTTTTCTTTTCATTCAATTCAAGATCAACAAGTTGAATAAGTTCCTTATTTGGTTTAAGGAGGGTATCAATTCTTCCATTACTTTTAATCAAAGATGTTGGTCCGGTATTGGAGACAGATATTAAATTTTTTGATGTTTCAATACTCCTTAATTGAGCAATAGATAAAAATTGTCTTTGCAAAGAAATAGGATAGGGATCTAAATTTGCAATCACTAAAATCCATTTAGCCCCTTGATTTACTGCTTTAGCTATAGCTTTCCCATTACTTAATTCATAACAAATAGCACCTGCAAAAGAGGGGCCCTCCCAATCAAGAAGTCTTGATGGATTCCCACTTTCAATTCCACCTACTGCAGAAAGGCCATTTTTCATAAAGTTAGGCAATGCAGGAATCCATTCGCCCAGAGGGACTAATCTAGATTTGTCCAATACATCTGAAAAAGACTCTTCACCTGGATTAAAAACCAATATTGAACTTCGTTGAGAACCATTTATTTGCCTGAAACCTCCAGAGAGAAATTTAACAGGAAAACCTCGTATTTTTGATCTATCCAGAGGCAACGTTCCCTCTGGAGCAATTAAAAAAGACGCATTCATTTCAACAGCATCCGTTAATGCTCTATCTACTTTTGAAGGCAAAGCATTTATTTCTTCCTGACTAAATTTTTGTCTTATTGGAATATTTGTTTGCCACATCGCAACCTGTTCTGCCGAATCAGTTGGAGAATCCAACAACAAGATAAATCCAATTAAATGAGCTAACGAAAAATAAGCAAATCCAACAAAAATCAATTTCTTGAGTTTTTTTCTGGATTGAAAAGCAATTGAAAGTTGCCAAATCCACCATCCAACTAAAAGATGGATAGAGGCCAAGCCACCCGAACCTATCCATCTTGCCAATCCAGCTAAATATCTATCTTGTGGTAATAAACTTGGCCCTACACCCATCCAAAACAAAGGGCCTCTAGATAGGATTTCTTCAGTTAGACCCCATATTGATGATAATAAGACGGCATAAATAAACTTATTTTCTAATTTAGAAAAATGCAGTCTTCCAGGAGCCAAAAAACTACTCAAAGCTGACCAACTAAAAACCAAAGTCCCTCCAAAGGCTCCACAAAAAAGCCATATAAAGATGGTAATAGGCAAGCTTAAATTTGAGTTTATCCCTACCCAACTGAGTGGATGCAAAGATAGCAACCACTTATGACTCCATAAAATAGCCATCCCACCCCAACAAAAACCCCCCCATGGATTCTTACTAGCAGGCCAAAGTAAAGATATTCCCAAAAGCATGAATACATAATTGCCTCCACTAAGGGAGATTCCTGCTAGAGCTCCACCAGCAAAAGCTTTACCAAAAAGGGAATAGATATTATTCATAAATCTAATTTAATAAAATATACACCGACAAAATTCATACTCTCTGGTTAGTTATCTTTTAAATAGATGTAATTTGGGTATTAATCTGTAAGAATATTTCCGACTACTTAATATTGCTGTGAGAGAAATCTTAATTAGCTTTTCTGTTTGCCTCAGCTGCTTGATGATTGCAGTGATCAGCCAAATCATCTCACCAACTCCAACGAATGCCTTACAAATTGACCAACCAATCCAAGCGGATGTAAGGCAAGCCACAAAAACCAATGAGTTTGTACCTAATCCATTTGAATTAGACCCAGAAGACCCAAATCCATCACTTTTCACTATGGCTTCAGATAAAACCAGTACAAGCAACGCTCCTCTTGGAGGAGCCGAGATAGGAGCATCTCAAGTAACATCAAGTGGGCTAAAAATTACTGAATTAATTTTAGGTGATGGTCAAGAAGCCACCCCAGGAACAAGTGTCTCAGTGAATTACAAGGGCACTCTTGATGATGGGAAAGAATTTGACAGCAGTTATGGAAGAGGTCCTTTTGAATTTTCTTTAGGCGCCGGGATGGTAATAAAGGGTTGGGATGAGGGAGTCGCAGGAATGAAAGTTGGAGGTAAAAGAAAATTAGTCATCCCACCAGAATTGGGGTATGGCAGTAGAGGAATAGGTCCAATTCCCCCCCAATTCAGTTTTAACTTTTGAAGTGGAATTATTAGGTGTTAAGTAAATTTCTTAAATTATTCAGAAAGCTCTATAAAAAGTTATGGCGTTTGTTGACAAACGCCATTAATGTAAAAAAAAAATTTCACAAATTATTTTCAGATGTTGAGCGAAACACTTACATCAATCTTTAACAAGCTTCCAGCAAAATCTGTTCATGCTCACTGTGACGGACCTTGCGGTGTATATGACCCTGCTTCTGCAAGAGTTGCAGCAGAGGCAGTTTTATCTATGACAAAAAAACTTATTGCTCTAGCTCCAGCTGGTAACGATCAAGCTTCCATTTCAGCTTATAACAACACTTTTTCTCGCTTCGTTGCGATTAAAGAAGAAGAATCACAAAAGGCCAAAAAAGAACTTCTAATCCTCTGGACTGATTACTTCAAGCCTGAACACTTAGCTACATATCCAGATCTTCATGACACTTTTTGGAAAGCAGCAAAGCTTTGTAGTGCATGCAAGGTAAATATTGATCAAACCAAGGCAGAAGAATTATTAGCAGCTGTGCAAAAGATTCACTCTATGTTTTGGTCTTCAAAAGGTAGAAGTGATAACTGGGTTACAGCAAGCTGATAAAAGTCTTTTCCACAAGCCAGACTTATTTACTTTATTTACTTTAATAATCGGTTACCGACAACATTTGCGTGTTGTCGGTACTTCTATGGAAAGAACTCTTAAAGAGGGAGATTTAGTAACATATAAAAAGTTAAACAAAAGAAATATTGACTTAGAGATAGGCGATATCGTTGTTGCCTTTCATCCAAAAACAAAAAATAAGTTACTAATTAAAAGAATTCATAGGATTTATCAAAACAAATTTGATTTAAGGGGAGACAACTCCTTAGCAAGCACTGACAGTCGAGAATTTGGTTTGATTGAATTAGATTTAATCATTGGGAAAGTAGACAAAATTTTCTCTAAATAGATTTAAGAGATTGGTATAGATATTTTACTTAATTTATAACTTACCCATTAACTTTTTAACTCCGCCTAATATATCTTCCTGTGACATAAGAGATTCACCAACCAAAACAGCATCAGCCCCAAAACTCTTTACTAAATCCAAATCCTCACGAGTAAATAAACCTGATTCGCTAACCAAAGTAATAGAGTTCTCCTTGATTTGATCAGCATAATTCTTAGCCAAATTCTTTGTAACTTCAAGATCAGTTTTAAAACTCTTTAAATTTCTATTATTAATACCTATTAAATTAAATACATTAATATTGAGTACTCTTTCAAGTTCTTCTGAGTTATGAACCTCTACTAATATTGTCAGTCCCAAGTGTTCAGCAACCTTAGATAAGTACTTTAAATCAGAATCAGTCAGGATTGCGGCTATCAAAAGTGCAGCATCAGCGCCAGCAGCTCTTGCTTGGTAAAGCTGATAGGGATAAAGAATAAAATCCTTACATAGGATTGGGATTGTGATTTCCTTTCTAACTTCAACTAAGACATCAAAACCACCTTGAAAAAATTTTTTATCTGTTAAGACTGATATACAGTTAGCACCTCCATCTTGATACATTTTAGCTATCAATCTTGCGTCAAAGTCCTCTCTAATTATTCCTCTACTTGGACTAGCTTTTTTTATTTCTGAGATTAGTGCTGGTTTCGAATTACTATTTCTTAATGCATCTATAAAATTTTTTGTTTTGGGTAAATCCTTGATCTTTTTCTTTAGATCTTCAAGCGAAACTTTTTTTCTTGCAATCTCAACTTCTAGATGTTTTTCCCAAACAATTTCCTCCAAAATATTTTTAGGTTTTGAATCTGGGTGAGGGATTGCATACTCTAAATTAGCTACTTTTATGCTGGGATTAGGAGGTCTTCTTCTGATTACCATAATTTAAATAGTTAATGATCTGTAAAATAAAATTTGATTTACTACTTCTTTATTTGTAAAGATGCCTGTTTATAGGCAACCTCTACAACTTCGCTTAATGTTGGATGCGTATGAACTTCTTTTGCTAAGTCATTGACTCGTTGTCTTCTAGAAATTGCATTAGAAACCTCTTGTATAAGATCAGCCGCATGTAATCCATAAATATGAGCCCCAAGGACCTCGCCCGTCTCTTTATTAAAAATCAACTTCATAATTCCATCACTTTCTAATTCAGCCAAGGCCTTAGAGTTCGCTTTAAAATAACTTCTAACAATTCCAAGTTCAAAGCCTTCATCTTTCGCTAGATCTTTTCCTTCTTCTTCCGAAAGTCCAACGGAACTTATCTCAGGATGAGTAAAGGTAGCTGCAGGAATACTTCTGTAGTCAATTTCTATTGATTTTCCTAAAATATTTTCTACAGCAATACTCCCTTGCGCTGCAGCGGTATGGGCCAACATCAACTTACCCGTAACATCTCCCACTGCCCATAGATTAGAAATTGGTTTTTCATTTACCAATACTCTCATCTGATCATCAATTGGAATAAAACCTCTTGTTGTCTCAACTCCAACGGATTGTAGATTAAGATTTTTGGTCGACGGTACTCGGCCTGTTGCCACCAGAACAGCGTCAACTTGTAACTCCTCGATTACTTCTCGACTCTTTGCATCTGTAAGTTCGACCTCGACGGGACATCCTGGCTTAACTTTAGTAGCGAACACTCCAGCTCGAGTTTCAATATCTCTTTTATCAATTAGGTTTCTTGAAGCAATTTTCGTGATATCAGGATCAAAAGTAGGCATTACTTTATCAAGAGCTTCAATCATGGTTACTTCACAACCCAAAGCTGTATAAATATCGGCGAATTCCAAGCCTATATATCCACTACCAATTATTGCAATCCACCTTGGCAACCATTCTAAATTAATAGCCTCATCACTTGTGAAAACAGTTCGTCCATCAATTTCAATTCCCTTCGGTACAAAAGGGTCTGAGCCTGTAGCCAAGATAATATCTCTAGCGGAAAAAATTCTATCAACTCCATTAGTTTCTCTTAAACCAACCTTTTGATTGCCTTCTAAACGTCCTTCACCTCTAAGTATCTCAACTCCAGATCTTTCCAGTGTTTTAGTTAGATTTTTTCGAATTGTCTCAACTAAGTTTTTTGCATGCTCTGCTATTTTTTTACGTTCAAATCTAACCGGAGCGGAATGTATCCCAAATTCAGCAAGATGAGAAACATTTGCAAGCTCTCGAACTTTACCACTAGCTGCTAGTAATGCTTTAGAGGGGACACAGCCTCTGTTGACGCAGGTCCCTCCCATATCTCTTGATTCTACAATCGCCACTTTCAAGCCAGCCTCTGCTGCATGTTTTGCAGCATCAAAGCCTCCATATCCAGCTCCGACAACAATTAAATCAAAGTCAAAAGAAATTTCACTCACGGTTTTTTTTGGATACCCTTAACCATTTTTACTCTTTGTCGCTCCAACAAGAGAGGAACTGCGGCAGATGCCACATTTAATGAATCAACTAATGAGCTATGAGGCAACGTAACAAAGTCTGTACAACAGGCCTCAATTGCAGAATGAACACCTGAACCTTCATTCCCAAGAACCAATACAGTAGGGAGATCCCAGTTTAAATCCCAATAAGGCTTGACTTTCTTGTCAGTAATTTTATTAGGTGAAATTGTTCCTACTACTTGGTAATTATTTTCAATTGCAATATTGAGTTTTGAAACAAGCATTTCAATACTTGAAGAAGATGAATCTCCCATCCGTTCAAAAGGCAAATGAAGAATTGAGCCAGCAGAGGATCTTAAAACCTTTTGATTTAAGGGATCTGCTCCAGAAGCTAACCAGATAACTTCATATTCACCAGCCAGGGCTGATCGGAATAAATTTCCTAAATTGCCAGGATCTTGAATCCTATCTAAAGCTAAAATGTGTTTTTGGGCTTTGCCCGATTTCGGTAATCCTTTCATTGGGAATATCGCTGCGACACCATCAGGCGTCACGGTTGATAAAGATGCTTCTAAAACGTTTTGGGTTACTAGGGTTAATAAAGATCTTGAAGCTATATTTTTTAAGACATCCTCATGCTCATCACACCATTCAGGAGTTGCAATAACTTCTGTTGGCAAAAAATTTGTTTTCAAAGCCTCTTCTAACAAATTAGACCCCTCAAGCAAAAGTGAAGAATGCTCTTCACGTCCTGTTTTTTTCAAAAGAGACCTTAGTTTTCTAACCAAAGGGTTTCTTTTACTAGTAATCAATGGCGAATATGAATTATTAATTTTCTAACCTCAAATTATTTAATTTTTGAACAACAGAAAAGTTTCTTGCCTTGAAATAAACACTGATTTCTTATTAAATTTTATGGAAACTGTATTAAAAGTTTATTCAAACTTTCAATATTATCAATATTTAATTTGAACCCATCAATTTTCAATAAGGTAGGCTGGACTATTTTAAATCCTCTTGGCATTATGGCTGGGTAAGCAGATCGCTCCAATATGAGTAGTGTGGCGACAATGAAAAGGAATGTTATTCCGCCACATCTGGAGGTGAAAGGAGGGCATCCGCTTAGTGGGGTTTTAAAAGTTAGTGGAGCAAAAAATTCTTCGCTAGTTTTAATGGCTGCGGCTCTTCTTACAAAAGAAAAACTCCTCATTAATAATGTTCCACAACTA
Organism: Prochlorococcus sp. AG-402-L09; assembly: GCA_003216715.1. GTDB lineage: Bacteria > Cyanobacteriota > Cyanobacteriia > PCC-6307 > Cyanobiaceae > Prochlorococcus_B. The sequence continues at coordinate 49,383 of QCIK01000009.1, forward strand.
ACTGACATTGAAGTCATGTCAGAGATTCTCCGTAATTTGGGCGCAAAGTTAACTAAAACAAATAATTCTATAGAGATTGATTCAGCGTCCATTCGTAACGCTGAATTACCCTATCAACTAGTTCATAGTTTAAGAGCCAGTTTTTTCTGTGTTGGGCCCTTACTTACAAGGCTTGGAGAAGCAAGAATTCCTTTACCAGGTGGTTGCAACATTGGAGCAAGACCTGTTGATGAACATATCAATGGTCTAAAAGCTTTAGGAGCGGAAGTTGAAGTTAAGAATGATGTTGTAAAAGCTCAAGTTTCAACCAAAAACAAAAGATTACGTGGAGCAAATATTACTCTTAAATATCCCAGCGTTGGAGCTACGGAAACTGTCTTGATGGCTTCTTGCTTAGCTTTAGGCAAAACAACAATATCGAATCCCGCTAGAGAACCAGAGATACAGGATCTCGCGAAAATGCTCAATTCTATGGGAGCAAAAGTTTTTGGAGCTGGAACGAAAAGAATCACAATCATTGGAGTGGAATCCTTAAGCGGGACTTCTCATTCTGTTATCCCCGACAGAATTGAAGCTGGAACTTTTCTTATCGCGGCAGCAATAACACGATCACCGCTCATTATTGGTCCATTAATCCCACATCATTTGAGCGCTGTTATTTCAAAACTACAAGAATGTGGCTGTTCAATATCTCATCATGGGAATCATCATTTAAAAATCATTCCAAAAGAGATTTCAGGAGTTGACATAACCACAAGTCCATTTCCTGGCTTTCCAACTGATCTTCAGGCTCCATTTATGTCATTGATGGCCACAGCTAGAGGTTCAAGCAAAATCAAAGAAAGTGTTTTTGAGAAGAGAATGCAACATGTTTTGGAGCTAAATAAAATGGGGGCCTGTATTTATCTAGAAAAAAATATTGCTTATATAAAAGGAGTAAAAGAACTTGTAGGTTCAAATGTAGAGGGAGGAGATTTACGTTCTTCTGCTGCCATTATCCTTGCATGTCTCTCTGCCAAAGGAAATAGTATTTTCACGGGCCTCGAACACTTAGATAGAGGCTATGAAAAATTAGAAGAAAAATTAACTAATGTAGGTTCTATTATTTCTAGAAAATTTAATCAAACAACATCTCAAAGTTCTTTCTCTAACAAAATAATTAGTGAAGAGAATATTGATACTCAAAAAAATGCAGCTTAGTTTCATATTTTTGCTAGTTTTGACATAAAATAAACATATGGGAGCGTGGTGGAATTGGTAGACGCACCGCACTCAAAATGCGGCACCTTCGGGTTTGTCGGTTCAAGTCCGACCGCTCCCACTTCATTGATGAAAACTTACAATCGTTTTCCCTTAGACCTCATTAGGGGTAAAGGTTCATGGGTGTGGGACAAAACAGGTCGGAAATATCTTGATGCTGTGGCTGGCATTGCAACTTGTTCACTAGGCCACAGTGATAAAGCATTAATCAAATCCTTATCTAAACAATTAAGGAAACTTCAACATGTATCTAACCTTTACGGGATACCAGAACAAGAAGAACTAGCTCAATGGTTAACTTCACAAAGTTTTGCCAAGAGTGTATTTTTTTGCAATAGCGGTGCTGAAGCAAACGAAGCTGCAATTAAATTGGCAAGAAAATATGGGCATATTGAACGTAATATCGACAATCCAGTCATTCTTTGCTCAAAGGAAAGCTTTCATGGAAGAACACTCGCAGCTATAAGTGCTACAGGGCAGCCGAAATACCACAAAGGTTTCGAGCCAATGGTTCAGGGATTTCAGTTTTTTTCTTATAACGACAGTGAATCTTTTGAAAATCTATTTGATGATTTAGAAAAAACAGGTCCGCAAATTGCAGCTGTATTTATTGAACCCATACAAGGTGAGGGGGGAATAAATATTGGAAAAAAATCATTTTTTGAGCTCCTAAGAAAAAAATGTACCCACAGCAATGTTTTATTGATATTTGACGAAGTCCAAACTGGAATGGGAAGGACAGGTACTCTTTGGGGATATGAACAACTAGGTATTGAACCTGATGTTTTCACACTAGCTAAAGGGCTTGGTGGAGGACATGCCATTGGAGCGCTATTGGTTAATCAATTAGCTGATGTCTTTCAGCCCGGTGATCATGCAAGCACTTTTGGAGGGAATCCTTTCGCTTGTAGAGCAGCTCTAACCGTTGGGAAAGAAATACAAAAAAGAGATCTCCTAAATAAAGTCACCGAGAGAGGTGCTCAATTAAAAGAAGGATTAATTAAACTTTCAAATAAATATTCAGACATATTTATTTCCACTCGAGGCGTTGGGCTTATTCAAGGTCTCGTTATCAAAGATAATATAAAAACAACATCTCTTGATATTGTCAAATCCGCCTTAGAAGAAAAACTTCTTCTAGTATCAGCTGGTATAAAAGTATTAAGGATAGTCCCTCCTTTAACTATTACAAAAAAAGAAATCAACGAGCTTTTATCGAGACTAGACAAATGTCTGATGAAACTTTCATAGAACAATCGAATTTCATTTTTGAAAGCAAGAGCAAAGAATTTAAAGATATGAATCTGGGCATAGATCGTATGTCAATGGCTATTAACGCCATGGGAGATCCCTGTAAAGAAACACCTGCTATTCATATAGCAGGAACAAATGGCAAAGGCTCTATTGCGGCTTTTATTAATAGTGTTCTTAGCTTAGTTAATATCAAAACTGGAGTTACAACTTCTCCCCATTTAGTTGATTGGGTCGAGAGAATATGTATCAACAAGACTCCAATATCAAAAGAAGAACTTCAATCATTAAGCCTGTCTCTTTCTCCAATTGCAAAAAAATATAGCTTGACACCTTTTGAATGTCTCATTGCAATAGCACTTAAATATTTTACTTCAAGGGAAGTTGAACTTCTTATCCTTGAAGTAGGGCTTGGAGGTAGACTTGATGCAACAACCGCGCATCAATATAGACCTATTATTGCATTTGGAGCTATTGGGCTTGATCACTGTGAATACTTAGGCAATAGTCTAGAAAAAGTAGCTATTGAGAAAGCAGCTATAATAACTACAAAGAGTACTGTCATTACAGCTACTCAACACAATATTGTAAAAAGAGTTTTCGAAGAAACTGCCAAAAGGAAACAAGCAGTCATTCATTGGGTAGATCCAATTCCATCAGACTGGGAACTCGGCTTATCAGGAGCAATCCAAAAAGAAAATGCAGCTGTAGCCAAAGGGGTTATTGAATCCTTAAAATATATTGGATGGACTATTTCTGAAGGACAACTTCGAGAAGGCTTATCTCTTGCTAAATGGCCTGGAAGACTTCAAACAACAAAATGGGAAGGGATGCCCATAGTTGTTGATGGTGCACATAATCCTCATGCGGCTAATCAATTATCAATTGAAAGAGACGCATGGACTGATCAAGAAAGTGGAATTATTTGGATACTAGGGATTCAAAAAAGAAAAGACATGATAGGCATTTTGCATAAGCTAATTAGAGAAAAAGATTTAGCTTGGATAGTTCCTGTCCCAGGCCAACAGAGCTGGTCTAAAGATCAAATTTTAAGTTTTTGCCCCGAATTTAAATACCAAATCAAAGAAGCGCTTAGAGTAGAAGATGTTTTATCTGCACTTAAAAAACAACCTAGATGGCCATCTCCACCACCTATCATTTCAGGATCGCTATATTTAATAGGTGATCTTTTTCAAAGGAAAATATTGACAAGTTAAATTGTTTAATAGAGCAATTAAATCAATTGCTTTTTAGATTCCACCCTTTGAGTTTACCTGGATTGAGTAACCCTTTTGGATCAAAGTTACTCTTAGCTTGCACTTGGTCAGAATCAATTACACCTAGGCCTCCATCTTCAACAGTGATTGTATGCGGATTAAAAATCACTGCACCAAGGTCTCTGCATTGACTGATTAAATGATTCATAGCCTCTTCACCCTGCCATTTAACAAGTGGAAGTGAAGCTATTCTTTGAACTCCATTTTGACGAACACATTCCAAATGCCATAAAAGATTGGATCCCCACTCAGATTTCAATTTTCTCATCATTTCAGATTCAGGCTGAGGAAGAAGCATTTGCAAATATGTCCAATCAGGATCAATGCCACGCATATGTAAAGTTGTATGGTTCCAAGAAAGCTCTCGAAGGCCTGTCCCAGCCTTTAGGTTTTCCGGACCTAAATCATCAAAATCTGCACTAGCCGACTTTGCAAGTCGCTCAATTGTACTAACACCATCAGGCGAGACCAACAATAAAATCCTATGTTTGCCTGAAGGCTTACCAGACCAATGAGGAAGACAATTAACAATTTCTTTCTCTAATAGGGTTACCAAATAAAGCTCTAGTGCAGCACAATTAAATTTGCATAACAAGTCAATAGCCTGATTCCAATCAAAACAATCGACAACTATTTGTTGCCATTTGACAGATGGAGCAGTTGTTAATGTCAACGCAGTAATAATTCCGTTGGTTCCATAAGCATGGTTCAATGCCTCAGAGGTATTTGCGTTCAATTCTAGTTTTCTTGGGGAATCCTCAGTAGTTATTATTTCTAAGGATTGCAAATGGCCAGGATCTCGCAGGAAGCCCCAACGAACGGATCCTATCCCACCTGAACCACCAGCAATGAAGCCACCAACAGAGGCGCTTCTCCATGTACTTGGTAGCAACCGTAATTGACGGCCATGCTTAATCAACTCATCATTGATATCTCTAAGCAAACAACCTGATTCAACAGTGATTTCACCTGATTTTAAATCGAAATTTCTAATTTTCTTAAGACCAGACATAACCATAACTACTCCACCGTCAAGTGGAACACTCTGCCCATAGTTCCCTGTTCCTGACCCTCTAAGGGTTAACGGAGTTGAGTACTTATTACAAATTCGAGCAACATCAATAATGGCATCTACGGAAAGTGGTCGAACAACTATGTCAGCCAAACAATCTTTCAATTCATTAATCAATATTGGTGAATAATCAAAGAAATCTTTAGAGAACCTTTTTAAATCACTAGTTTTTTGGTAGATCTCTAGATGAGATACTTGTTTTAGTTCACTAAATAGCAACTCTATTTTCTCTTTACTAGTCATGACTCTTGATTTGTGAATGTTGTTTTTTGTTTTTAGGCAATTCATTCAAGAATTCACCATTAACTACTACTCTTCGTTTAGGTCTATGAGACAAAGCCTTTACCCAACTATTTGAATCTAACAAAATAAAATCGGCAGGGCTTCCCTTTTGAAAAAGGCCATCCCATTCAAGGCTAAGTAAATCTGCTGGAGACCAAGTAAATGGAGAGAGGCCCAATCTGTCCCATGGAGATAGATGTGCAATTGGCATGGAAAAAGCCATTAAATTTATTGGATCAAAATTAGACAAAGGGAACCATGAATCATTTATGTTGTCTCCTCCTACAGATACATCGACTCCTGCTTTTTGAAGTTGAAAAATTGGTGCTAGTGGCCTTTTCGTTAAAGTGGATCGATCTTTTCTTCCTAAAAGCCAAGAATTAGTTAATGGTAAAGCAACAACTTTTAATCTGTTCTTAGCCATTTTGTTCGCTAAAAATGAAATCTCTTTTTCTCTTAACAAGCCCATGCTGCTTAGATGACTACAAGTTATTGATATCTCATTTTTAACTTGGCCTAATACTTCTAGAAGTAATTTCAATCCCCCAGCTTGGCAGAATTGAGACTCATCTATATGAAGATCAATATCACACTTAAGTCTATTTGCAAGTTGCACTAGGTGAAGCAAGGACTTAAAAGTCTTCCTCCTATTGAAAGGAGGCGCTATTACCCCACCTAAGAGATCTCCATTAAGAGCAACTCTTTGAGCTAAACGCTCACCTTCATCACTTTGCCAAAAATCTAATGGAACCAAAGCCACAAACTGTAAAAAACATTTCTCTTGCCATTTTGTTCTAATATTTTCTATGAGATCCCAATCTCTCATTGCACTTTTTCCAAAACTATCAATATGCGATCTAATTGCCCTGATCCCATTAACAAGCGCTAGATTGAGACACTTTTCAACTCTGAAAATTAATTCTTCTTCGGACCTCAATTCATATTCACGGAGATTTGCTGCTAGAGCATCTTTATAACTACCCTTCAAGTTAAGTGAACGTGACCATGAAAATGCTTTATCTATATGTGCATGAGGTTCCGCAAATCTTGGCAGAAGGATTTCCTCCGGAACTTTAGATGTTTCTTTTAAACCCTTAATAGAGGTAATCGTTCCATCCCTCCACTCAATTTGAATAGAGGACAAACCTTCTTGATCAATTGATGTTCCTAAAACATCCTTTCCATTGCCAATCAAACATCTTGGGACAAGAACATCAACGCGCCCAGACTTTGGAGGACTTGCAATCAATTCAACATCTTTTGCGAAATTCACTTTTGAATAGATTACAATCCCGAGCTTTTACTATTACGGGTTCTGCTTACACAGTAACTTCAATACCTGTCAATTGCGTTTTGATCAAGATATAAAAAGTGATATTTTTAATCCGTACTATCTACAATACTGACAAGCTAATTTTTTTTACCAAAATCATTTTGGAATTTCAAAATGACAAATCATTGGTAGATTAAAAGCACAAGGCGGGCGTCGCCAAGTGGTTAAGGCAGCGGCTTGTGGCGCCGCTATTCGGGGGTTCGAATCCCCTCGCTCGCCCTTGAACATTTTTTTAGGACAATCTCAAAAATCTTTTTCCCCAAGGAAAAAAATTAATCTGCGATGACAACAACCATAGCTCCTACGAAACAAAGCAAGTCTTTTAAAAGCCATAGAGGAAGCTACTGGATTACCACTTTCGGTTGTCAAATGAATAAGGCTGATTCAGAAAGAATGTCAGGCATTTTGCAAACAATGGGGTATGAGCTTGCAGAAGAGGAACTTAAGGCAGATTTAGTTCTCTACAACACATGTACTATTCGTGATAATGCTGAGCAGAAAGTTTACAGCTATTTAGGAAGGCAAGCTAGAAGGAAAAAATCAGATCCTAATTTAAAAATTATCATTGCAGGATGCTTAGCTCAACAAGAAGGGGAAACACTTTTAAGAAGAGTTCCTGAAGTAGATCTTGTCATGGGACCTCAGCATGCAAATCGACTGGAGACTCTTCTTAATCAAGTTGATAACGGACATCAAGTTTTAGCGACTGACGAACAGTACATTTACGAAGACATTGCGACAGCAAGAAGAGAGAGCGCCATCTGTGGTTGGGTTAACATTATTTATGGATGCAATGAGCGATGCACTTATTGCGTAGTTCCCTCGGTTAGAGGTAAAGAACAATCACGAACACCGCAAGCTATTAAACATGAAATAGAAGAATTAGCGAGAATTGGGTACAAAGAGATAACCCTTTTAGGGCAAAATATAGATGCTTATGGCAGAGACTTTAAAGCTTATGAATTCAATAAATCTGGGCAATTAACACTTTCCTATTTATTAGAATATATTCATGATATTGAGGGAATAGAGCGTATAAGGTTTGCCACAAGTCACCCTAGGTATTTCACGAAAGAATTAATAGATGTATGTGCAAAACTTCCTAAGGTTTGTGAACACTTTCATATCCCAGTCCAAAGTGGAAGTAATAAAATACTAAAAAATATGGGTCGAGGGTATACAGTTCAAACCTATAAAGAAATTGTAAATTATATAAAACAAATAATGCCTGATTCATCAATTACTTCTGATGCAATTGTAGCTTTTCCGGGAGAGACGAGAGATGAATTCGAAGAGACGCTGTCACTTATAGAGGATGTTAAATTTGACCTGGTTAATACTGCAGCATATTCTCCCAGACCAAATACTCCAGCTGCCTTATGGCCTAATCAATTATCTGAAAAAATAAAAATCGATCGACTAAGAGAAATTAATAACTTAGTAGAAAAGACTGCAAAGAAAAGAAACTTAAGGTACAAAGACTCTTTACAGGAAATACTCGTTGAGAGCATAAATTCTAAAGATAATTCCCAATTACTAGGAAGGACTAGAACAAATCGACTAACATTTTTTCCAAAAGCCTCAATTGATAGCAAATCACCTCAACCGGGAGAACTAGTGAATATAAAAATCAATGAAATACGTCCATTCTCATTAACTGGAAGCTTGTTATAAATGTTGATTAATTCAAAAAACTACGTTTATAGAATATTGAGAATTAAATAGACATGTCGAATAAAAAACAAATTATAGGACTAGTTTTTGGTGGTTATTCAAGTGAACATGAAGTTTCTATCAAATCAGCTAAAACTATTTACGCAGCCTTATCTCATTCTTGCAATATTGAACGTTTTATTGTAAATCCAATTTATATAGACAAGAATGGTTTTTGGTCAGATTCAGAATACTCAAAGTCAATTTTATTAGGAGAAAAGGAATCAACTAAAACAATAAAAAGTATTAGAAATAATATGAATAATCTCGCTAACTTTCCAGCAGAAAGTAACAAGGTTGATGTGTGGTTTCCCGCATTGCATGGCCCAAATGGGGAAGATGGAGTTATTCAGGGATTATTTAAATTAACCGGAAAACCTTTCGTTGGATCAGGAACTCTAGGTTCATCTTTAGGCATGGATAAAATAGCAATGAAATCAATTTTTAAATCATTTAATCTTCCTCAAGCTCCATATATTTATTTACATAAAGAGAATTTATTAGATAAATCATTCATGAAGTCGATATATGATCAAATAGAAAAAATAATAAATTATCCATGTTTTGTAAAACCAGCCAACTTGGGTTCTTCTATCGGCATAACTAAAGCATACTCAAATGAAGAATTAATTACTGGAATAGAACTTGCAGCAAAATATGATGAAAGAATTATCATAGAAAAAAATATTGAAGGAAGAGAACTTGAATGTGGAGTTTTAGGAAAGTCCTTAATGAAATCATCAGTTGTAGGAGAAGTTAAATGTCAAACTGATTGGTATACATATGAGTCAAAATATGATGAGAGTCTAAGCAGTACAATTATACCCGCTGATTTAAATATAGATATAGTTAATAAGATACAAAACCTGGCTATCGAGGCATGTAAATCTATTAATGCTTATGGTTTAGCGAGAGTCGATTTCTTTTACCAAGAGTGCAAGCAACAGATTTATGTAAATGAAGTTAATACCTTGCCAGGCTTCACTAAAACAAGCATGTATCCAATGTTATGGGAAGCTTCTGGATTAAAACTAGAAAAACTTGTTGCTAGTCTCATAGAAACAGCTCAAGAATGAATTAACCATGACATTTTTAGATCTCTTTCTCAAAAAATGATTCACGGTCTCCTTTGGTTGCCATTATTGATGGCTTTTATTCTCATCGCTTCCCTTGGCTGGATAGAGAGAAGGCGACAGAATCTCTATTTGATTTGGGCTAAAGGTTCAGAGCTCGCCAAACTTGATGGGACAGGAGCTGCTCGATTAAAAGCTGGCATTTTATGTTGGAGCAGCTTTGAGGCTGGCAGCTTCAAGGAGGAAGCAACTTTCGAAGTTAAGAAATTAGAAATGGTTGAGCTTATGGCTCTCAGTTCAGGTGAAGCACCCTTAACAAAAGAATCTGAAGGACGTTGTCGACTTAGACTTATTGGTTCAGGGAGAGAAATAGACGTGCCTTTTTCAGACGCTGAACGTGCTCGTCAATGGATGGAAAAACTTATGTCCAGAGCAAGATGCGAGCTTTGAAATCAAATAAAAGAAAAAACAGAAAATCAAATAACAACAACCGAATATCAACTGAAAAAGTCTCTTTTATCTTTCAAAATAAAAAATTTCTAATTGAACTTTGGCAATTACTTTTTTTTTCAAGCACTTCTATTTTTTTAATTCTTATATTTACAAATCAGGCTTGGGAACCAATAAGTTTTGATCAAACTAAAATCACAGGCCTTTCTGGAATAACAAAAAGCGATATCAAAAAAACTACTAGTATTTTTTATCCTAGAAATTTGTTGGAATTGAATCCAAAAGAAATTGAATATTATTTAATAAAAAAGCTTCCAATAAAAGGCGTTTCAGTAAGTAGAAAGTTTTTCCCTCCTGAAATTCATTTAAATATTTCAGAAAGAGAGCCGATCGCTTTTGCAAGTCGATTTTCTTCAAACAATGTTGAAAAAGGAATGATTGATATTGAAGGATCATGGATACCACTGCAATTTATAAATAAATCAAAAAAAAGTAAAATAAAATTATCTATAGAGAATTGGAATCCAAATAAAAAAAAAGAAATCCTAGAAATAATAAAAAATAGATTTATTCTTCAAAGCTCTCTCCAAAAAATCAAAATAGATCCCCTTCAAGAAATAAGTATAAAAACCGAGGACTTCAATTCAGTTCTTTTAGGCTCTGATACGGATAACTTGATAGAGCAAATGAATAAACTAAACCAGTTACAAAAATCATTACCAAATCTTTTAATCAACACAAAAGTAAAAATCGTAGACCTAAAAGATCCAAGCAAACCAGAATTAAAAATCGAGAAAACATTGCGCGACAACAGGTAAAAGTCTTGCTATGACTAAATACTGCATAAATTAATAAGATATTGACAGTAATTTTCAGATAATTCCAGAAATTAATTTGTTAATCATTTTTACCAATAAACCAACAGAATTCATGGATGATGTTCATAATGCCCAAAACAAGTTCTAATCCTGAATATGGTGATGGGAATTGGAAACAAATCTAGTTTCAACATGGATGAAGGAATCCTACCCAGTCAATCTGCACGTATTGAGGTTATTGGTGTTGGGGGTGGAGGTAGTAATGCCGTCAACAGAATGATCAATAGTGATCTTGATGGAGTTACATACCGAGTACTCAATACAGATGCTCAAGCTCTGATCCAATCATCAGCAACTCATAGAGTTCAGCTAGGACAAAGCTTAACAAGGGGTCTTGGTGCAGGCGGCAATCCAAGCATTGGACAGAAGGCAGCAGAGGAATCGAGAACAGACCTTCAACAAGCCTTAGAAGGAGTAGACCTGGTTTTTATTGCTGCTGGAATGGGAGGTGGAACTGGGACAGGAGCAGCCCCTGTTGTTGCTCAGGTTGCCAAAGAAAGTGGTGCTTTAACAGTTGGGATAGTCACTAAACCATTTAGTTTTGAAGGCAAACGTCGCCTAAGGCAAGCTGATGAGGGTATCGCAAGGCTTGCAGAGAATGTAGATACGTTAATTGTTATCCCAAACGACAGACTCAAAGACGTGATTTCAGGGGCTCCTTTACAAGAAGCCTTTAGAAGCGCTGATGATGTTCTCATGAAAGGAGTTCAAGGAATAAGCGACATAATCACTTGTCCTGGATTGGTCAATGTAGATTTTGCTGATGTGCGTTCTGTAATGACGGAAGCCGGCACTGCGCTCTTAGGGATTGGTTTAGGCTCTGGAAGGTCAAGAGCTCTGGAAGCAGCGCAAGCAGCAATCAATAGTCCTCTATTAGAAGCCGCTCGAATAGATGGAGCAAAAGGATGTGTGATAAACATAACTGGAGGGAAAGATATGACTCTTGAAGACATGACATCTGCCTCTGAAGTTATATCCGATGTAGTAGATCCAGAGGCAAATATCATTGTAGGCACAGTTGTTGATGAAAAACTTGAGGGAGAGATTCAGGTAACAGTGATTGCTACTGGATTCGACAGTAATCAAATTTATTCAAATGAGAGAAATAGAGCAAGACTCTCGCCTCAATCACTTTACGAGCAATCTGAAGTTAGAGAAGCAGGTGCTTCGATACCTGATTTTTTACGTCTAAGACAAAATCGTTAAGACTTACACACTTACTTGAATTAAGGTGACCCGGAGTCCACGCCTGCTTTGAGCATCCCGTATGGCTGCTACCTTCCGGTCCTGACCAGGTTTGAGCGTCACAGCCGCATGGGGCCGAGTCACTAATATTCTAGCAATAGCCAAACACGTTATTAAGAATTAAATGCAAACCACAGAATTGGTTCGTTTTAAAAAGTTAGGCAAACAGATAACTGTATTAACTGCTTGGGATGCTATCTCATCCTCAATAGTCGAGACCGCAGGAGCTGATGTCGTTCTTGTGGGAGATTCACTTGGAATGGTTGTCTTGGGTCACGCAACGACACTTCCGGTAACACTTGATCAAATGCTCCACCACACTCAAGCTGTTTGTAGAGGTTTTTGTAAACCTCTTTCCGAACAACCCTTAGTAGTTTGTGATCTCCCTTTTTTAAGTTATCAATGCGGAGAAGATAAGGCAGTTGAAGCGGCGGGAACTCTCCTTAAAAATTCTTCTGCTTCAGCAGTGAAACTTGAAGGAGCGGAACCTGAGACTTTATTAGTAATTAAAAGACTTATTAGGATGGGAATACCAGTAATGGGGCATCTTGGCCTAACTCCGCAATCAGTTCATCAACTTGGATATAAGTCACAAGCCAGGGATAAAGATAGTCAAGAAAAAATCCTCAAAGATTCAAAAATACTTCAAGAATCAGGTTGTTTTGCAATAGTTCTAGAACATATCCCAGGAGAAATTGCCAGCCAATTAAAGAACCATTTAGACATTCCTGTGATTGGAATTGGAGCAGGAAGTGATTGCGACGGGCAGGTAAGAGTTACAGCAGATATTCTTGGCCTTTCAATTGCACAGCCTCCCTTTGCAAAACCATTACTTTCAGGACGCGAACTTTTCATTGATGCCTTAAAAAAATGGATTGAATCTACTAATCCAGGTCAAGTGAATCCCACCACAAAAACATCTGAACCAAAATCTGATTGCTAATTTGCATCCCCTTTGGATCACTTAAAAAATACCTTCCATTGTTTCTTAAGAGTGATCCTTCGTTTAAAGACTTTAGCCAAAATTTTTCCAATAATTTTAAATTCTTATCGCATTCTTTTTGTGTCCATCCAGCCTTTTGAGCAAGTTCCTCCAAATGAACACCTTCACGTCTTCTGAGACCAATCATCAGTAGTTCATCCAATGGCATTGGTTTTGACTTTTCATTTAACAAAGTTTTCTCTGATAATTGACTCTCTTGTTTTTCAAGCCATTTTTTATAACCAACAATTGTTCTGGGTCTAGAGAATCTCTCCCCCCAAGGAGAACTTGTTGCCCCCATACCAAAACCCCACCATCCAGAACCACTCCAATACATACGATTATGCCTAGAGGCATGCCCAGGTAATGAATAACTTGAAATCTCATATCTAGCAAAACCTTTACTTTTCAGAAATCTGTTGGTTTCGAAATCTATTCTTTGAGCTTCAGATTCAATTGGAACATTCAATTTACCTTTTTTATGTATTCTTCCAAAAACAGTATTTGGTTCGATAGTTAAATCATAAATTGATAAATGAGGGGCTTCCATATGAACTGCTTGTTCCAACTCTTTAATCCACTTAGACAAATTCAATCCTGGAAGATTTTGAATCAAATCTAGGCTCCAACTTTTTAACATCCCTTTTTTAAATAAGTTATTCACCCAATTACAAGCCTCAATTAATTGTGCACGATTATGTTTTCTACCAATTGAAGCCAAAATATTGTCATCAAATGCCTGTCCTCCCAAGCTAAATCTATTGACTCCAATTTCTATGTATCCATTCAGATCATTTTCAAAAAATGTTGCTGGATCAACCTCCATAGTTATCTCCGCACCATCTTGAAATCCAAATTTTCGTTGAAGGCTTTCCAACAAATCACCTAACTCATTTTTTTTTAATAAAGAAGGGGTTCCTCCCCCCAAATAGATTGTCGATAATGCTGGACCATTGGGGGCAATTAAAATTTCTCTATGAAGTAAATCCAAATATGCGTTAATGGAAGTTATCCCTGGACTACCTGGAGCTTGAGCGCTATCACCTAAAGGGATAACAGAAAAATCACAGTAAAAACATCTTTTATGGCAAAAGGGTATATGCAAATATGCACTTCTTGGTGGGGCTACCATTTCGGCTCTAAATATACAAACCCAAATAAATGGTCACTTTTAGAATCTAAATCTTTGAAAATAAATAAAGCTTTAGTAAAAAACGAGAAGCAAGCATAACCTGAATATATGGCAGACTTAGTTATTCTGATTTTATTTCTCATATCAGGTGCAATAACCGGATGGATTGGAGTGAATTGGTTACCTGAAGAGACTTTAGATCATATTACTAATCTGAAAAATTTAAAAATTGCTTTATCAGGATTAACCGCTCTTGTAGGTCTTTTAATAGCTTTCCTTTTTCAGCAATTTAGAAATAAATTAACTAAAAGAATAAAAACCATGCCAACAGACCTACTGGTTAGTAGATCTGTTGGCATAGTTATTGGGCTTGTTGTCGCGACCCTTTTATTGGTACCTGTTCTGCTTTTACCTTTACCCGCTGAATTATTTTTTGTAAAGCCTATTTTTGCTGTACTTAGCAACATATTTTTTGGAGTACTTGGATATAACCTTGCCGATGTTCATGGTCGAACGGTTTTACGTCTTTTCAATCCAAATAGCACTGAATCTTTGTTGATGGCAGATGGGATTTTAACTCCAGCCAGTGCAAAAGTTTTAGATACCAGTGTAATAATTGATGGTCGCATTCAGTCCCTTCTTAGATTTGGACTAATAGAAGGACAAATAATCGTAGCCCAATCAGTTATGAATGAGCTACAAAAACTATCTGACTCAAGTAACAACGAAAAACGAGGGAAAGGTAGGAGAGGGCTAAAACTACTTAACCAGTTAAGAGAAAGTTATGGAAGAAGATTAGTTATCAACAGCACAAAATACGAAGGTGAGGGAACTGATGAAATTCTTTTAAAATTAACTTCAGACATTTCAGGAATATTAATCACTGTCGATTACAACTTATCTCAGGTAGCTCTAGTCCAAGAAATAAAAGTTCTTAATCTAAGTGATCTAGTACTTGCAGTTAGGCCTGAAGTTCAACCTGGTGAGAAGTTAAATTTAAAAGTAGTTAGAGAAGGTAAGGAAAACTCACAAGGTATTGCCTATCTTGAAGATGGCACAATGGTAGTTATCGAGGAGGGGCTCCAATGGATTGGTAAAAGAATAGAAGTAGTTGTGACTGGAGCATTACAAACACCGACTGGCCGAATGGTTTTTAGTAAAGCTTCCAATGATCAGCCCCCGAACAAATTTGAAACAACAAAAGCATCTCAAGGCTAGATCTAGCTAGGCTCGAATCCAACAAGACTTAACTTCATATGACTACATCCGCTCCGTATTATGGCGATTCTGCCGTAATGAGAACTCCACCCCCTGATTTACCTTCCCTTCTTCTGAAAGAAAGAATAGTTTATTTAGGCTTGCCACTATTTTCCGATGATGATGCCAAAAGGCAACTCGGAATGGATGTAACGGAATTAATTATTGCCCAACTTCTTTTTCTGGAATTTGATAATTCAGAAAAACCTATATATTTTTACATCAACTCAACTGGAACGAGTTGGTACACAGGAGATGCAATTGGATTTGAAACTGAAGCCTTTGCAATTTGTGACACTCTTAGATATGTAAAGCCTCCAGTTCACACAATTTGCATAGGTCAAGCGATGGGAACCGCAGCAGTAATTCTCTCGGCTGGAACGAAAGGGCAACGAGCAGCATTACCTCATGCATCAATTGTCCTTCATCAACCTAGAAGTGGGGCTCAAGGCCAAGCAACTGATATTCAAATCAGAGCGAATGAGGTAATTCACAACAAAAAAGCAATGCTAGAAATTCTTAGTCATAACACTGGAAGATCAGTAGATCAATTATCCAAAGACTCAGATCGAATGAGTTATCTGAACCCACATGAAGCAGTCGATTATGGGATTATAGATCGCGTTCTTACTAGTAGAAAAGACTTGCCAAGCGAGAAAGTTTTGCCCACATAGGCAAAAAATTTTTTCCAACTTTTTCATAATCATTACACTCAACCACCCAAAATTTAATTAGCCATGCCTATTGGTACTCCAAGCGTTCCATACCGTCTTCCAGGAAGTCAATTTGAAAGATGGGTCGATATTTACACAAGACTTGGTGCTGAGAGAATTCTATTTCTTGGTCAAGAAGTAAACGATGGAATTGCAAATAGCCTTGTAGCGCAAATGCTTTATCTTGATTCTGAAGACAGTAGTAAGCCGATCTATTTGTATATCAATAGCCCTGGAGGCTCTGTAACCGCAGGTTTAGCCATCTATGACACTATGAAATATGTAAAAAGTGACGTAGTAACCATTTGTGTTGGCTTGGCGGCCTCAATGGGCGCTTTTTTACTCTCTGCAGGAACAAAAGGCAAAAGGCTTGCACTACCCCACAGCAGAATCATGATTCACCAACCACTTGGCGGTACTGCTCAAAGACAAGCAAGTGACATAGAGATTGAAGCTCGTGAAATTCTTAGAATAAAAGAAATGCTCAATAAATCCATGGCAGAGATGACAGGCCAAACATATGAAAAGGTAGAAAAAGATACAGATCGTGATTACTTTTTGAGCGCGGAAGAAGCAAAAAATTATGGTCTAATCGACCGAGTGATAACACATCCAAGTGAAAGTTAAGATGAAAAGTTGGTTCTTCTTATTGAATAAATTGTCTTGATAGTCAAAAAAATATATCAATGAAAGTGGTCTCTATAGCACTCTATTTCGTAAGCTCAACCTTAATACGGTTCTGAAATACCCACTCACATGGCAAAACTTTTTTACGACTCCGATGCTGACCTAGCTCTTCTTCAAGACAAAACTGTTGCAATTATTGGCTATGGATCTCAAGGCCATGCACATGCATTGAATTTAAAAGATAGTGGTATCAAAGTTGTTGTTGGGCTTTATGAAGGAAGTCGCTCAGCCAGTAAAGCAATTTCAGATGGATTGGAAGTTTTAAGCGTCGGTGATGCTTCTGAGAGAGCAGATTGGATCATGATACTTTTGCCTGATGAGTTTCAAAAAGATGTTTACTCCAAAGAGATAGCACCTCATTTAAAACCTGGAAAAATACTTAGTTTTGCTCATGGTTTCAATATTCGCTTTGAATTAATAAAACCACCTGAATTTGTAGATGTAGTAATGATTGCCCCAAAAGGACCAGGTCACACTGTCAGATGGGAGTATCAAAATGGTCAAGGGGTTCCAGCTTTATTTGCCATTGAGCAAGATGCATCAGGCAATGCAAGATCACTTGCAATGGCATATGCAAAAGGTATTGGTGGAACACGCGCTGGGATTTTAGAAACTAATTTCAAAGAAGAAACCGAAACTGATCTTTTTGGAGAACAAGCAGTTTTATGTGGAGGCCTATCAGAGTTAGTAAAAGCTGGTTTTGAAACTCTTGTAGAAGCAGGTTATCAACCTGAATTGGCCTACTTTGAATGCTTGCATGAAGTCAAACTAATAGTTGACCTCATGGTTAAAGGAGGTCTAACTGCAATGAGGGATTCGATTTCAAATACAGCTGAATATGGAGATTACGTAAGCGGTCCAAGGTTAATAACCAAAGAGACAAAAGAAGAAATGAAAAATATTCTTGCCGATATTCAAGATGGTACTTTTGCTAACAACTTTGTAAAAGAGTGTGCTGCAGGGAAACCTGAAATGAAGAGAATTCGCCAAAAAGACTCAGAGCTTCCAATAGAAAAAGTAGGAAAAACACTTCGCTCGATGTTTAGTTGGCTTAAATCAGACTAAATATCATCTATTTAATCTTAGTTGCCGTTATTCTTGACCTTTTAATAGGCGATCCAAAAAGCTGGCCACACCCAGTCCAATTCATGGGTATGATTATTAGTTTTTTGAAAGGATTATCTGAGGGAATTAAGAAAGAAAATAAATTAAAGTTATTTATTTTAGGCTTAGTAATTACATTTTTAGTCGTATCATTAAGTGGTATATCTGGATGGATTATAGAAAGATTATTTTTATTTTTTAAAATAAAAAATCCTATTTTAAGCACATTATTTTTTGCTTTCATTTTAAGTAGTTCTCTTGCATCAAGAAGTCTAAATAAAAGTATTTTAGAAATTTTAAATTTAATAAATAAAGAAAATCATAGTGATAATCTAAGTAATTTAAGACAAAAATTAAGTCTTATAGTTGGCAGAGATGTTGAGAATTTAGATACTAATGAAATTCTTAGAGCCACCGCCGAGTCAGCAAGTGAAAATTCTGTGGATGGTATTTTCGCTCCATTGTTTTGGATGTTTATAGGAATTATTTTCTGGGAATTCAATCAATCCATGCCAGGGCCATTAGCGATGGCATGGATATTTAAAGCATCTAGCACTATTGATTCAATGATTGGATACAAAGAAGGAAAATTAAAGTGGCTTGGCTTTACTGGTGCGAAGCTGGATGATCTAATGGTATGGATTCCTTCAAGATTTGTATTAATTACGCTTCCTTTTTGCTGTAAGACCAATCAACCAATTTGCACAACGATAAGGGATTCCTGGAAAGATGGAATTGTTGATTCTTCTCCGAACTCAGGTGTTTCTGAAGCAATATTTGCTTATTGTGCTGAAGTAAGAATGGGAGGAGTAAGCTATTATAAAGGCGTAAAAAAAATAAAACCCATAATTGCAAATTCCTATCCAATAGCAAATATAGCTTCTGTCAAAAAAATACTTAATTTGAGTCTTAGACTCCAACTCGCTTGGCTATTAATTTTTTTCTTAATAATTAAATTAATTAATTGATTTATAAATTTATAAATTCAATAAGCTCCCCTATCCATTGGAAAGATCAATACTCCTAATGTAAGAATAATGATTTCTAAATCAAGTAGAAAATTTCTATTTCTTGCATAAGCTAAATCTAATTCAACCCTTTTTTTGTAGCTAAGGTTGTTTCTACCACTAACCTGCCATAAGCCAGTTAATCCTGGTCTAACAGATATAACTTCTTCCATAAAAAGACTGTATTTGTTTATTTCATTACTAACAATTGGTCTTGGACCTACAACACTCATTTCTCCTTTTAAAACATTAAAGAATTGGGGTAATTCATCTAGGCTTGAACGTCGAAGGAATCTACCTAATTTCGTTATTCTTGGATCTTTACGTAATTTAAAATCTTTTTCAAATTCTTTTCTCATAAGAGGATATTTTTCTAACAAATTTGGTAGTAAATCATCAGCATTTTTATACATTGTACGAAACTTAATGCATCCAAATTCTCTATAATTTCGTCCTATTCTTTTTTGAATATAAAAAATTGATCCTGGAGAACTTAACTTTACTAATATTCCAATCAAGATAAAGATTGGTGACCCTAGAGTTAAAACTAGTAAAGAAAAAATAACATCTCCTACCCTTTTTAAGGTACGTCCATAACGACTTTGATTTCGTATTATTTCTACAGCAAGCAAAGAAGAAGGCTCTTTTGAGATTACTTCAAAAGGAATTCTTGGAGAGCCTTTGCGGAACTCAGACCATCGTAATAAAGATTTTCTTGGATTAGTTTGCACAAATTATTGAGTTAGTAATCTCAAGACTGCAAATTTACACCCTACTTAATTAAGAATTTCTTGATGAAGAACTAAGGTCACTAGTAGCAATGTCACAAGAATTGATATGGTCCCTCCAAACTCTATTTATGGTTTTCTCAAATTTATTTTTAAATGAATCATGAGAAAAAGAATTACTCCAATTTCTTATTACCTCAGGATTTAAATCTCTCCATAGTTTTTTTTCGTTAAAAAATTCAATTGCTTTAACTAAAGACTTCACTGTCTGAGTAGGAAATAAAAGTCCAGTGGCCCCTTTAACTGAATAAGAGTTAAAGCATTTAACAGTATCTAAAACCCCTCCCTTACCAAGGGCAATAACAGGAGCACCTGAGGCCATCGCCTCCACAGGAGCTATTCCAAAATCCTCAATGCCTGAATAAACAAAGGCTCTACATCTGCTCATTAGACTTTCAATCTTCTCTTTGCTTTGAAAACCAAGAATTTGAATTGTTGGCCCTGCAAGCCGTTTTAAATATGCCTTTTCGACTCCATCACCAACAACTATTAAAGGTAATTTAAGACTATTAAAAGCCCTAACAAGTAAATCAACTCTTTTATTAGGGACCAATCTACAGACACTTAAATAAAAATCTTCTCTAGGCCTATTCCATTCAAAACGATTTACATCTACGGGTGGATGTAGAACCTCTGAGCGCCTTCGCCAATACTTCCAAATCCTTTTTGCCGTAAAATTAGAATTTGCCAATAAGTAATCTACTCTTGAGCTACTTAATTGATCCCATTGTCTCAAAGTAAGCAATTGCCATCTAATTAGTGGTCCTAACCCAATTCTTCTTAAGACAGATCGTTTCAAATATATATTCATCTGATCCCAAGCGTATCTAACCGGTGTATGTACATAACTAATATGCAGTTGATCAGGCGAGGTCAAAATACCCTTAGCGACAAGATGACTACTGCTTATAACCAATGGATATCCCTCTAAATCGAGTTGCTCAATTGCGAAAGGCAAAAGGGGTAAATATTGTTGAACATGTGACCTCCCGAATGGTAATTTTTGAATAAAACTAGTTTTTACTGTCCGCTTAAATAACCAGCTATCTTTTTGCAAGCTCTCTTGATTAACCAAAGAAAAAAGTTCTGGCTGTGATGCAATTTCAGTTAATAAATCATCAATTACCTGAACGACATTCTCTGCACCTCCTTTTGATCTTGGAGTAAACCATTCATGTACTAATGCAATATTGCTTGGAAGATCTAAAGATGAATTTACGCTCAAAGTAACAACCTTAAATCCAAAATTATTTTCAGTTTATTACAACTTAGATACTATGACAACATAGGATTAAACCATTCATTATGACAATTTAAATTATTTACGATCAAGTTCCTTAACGTATCAAATAATCTCTCTAAAATGAAATACCAGTCTTATCTAAAGATGATAATAAAGGATCATAAAAGTTGTGGAATAAACTACCACTAAAAGAGAATAAGTAAACACAGCCACTCAATAATCCTAGAGAAATAAAGTATCTAACATAGCCAATTCTTCTTTTTAATTTGGCAACTGAAAAAAGCATAATCAACAAGAAAATTAAACCTATTGATTCGGAGACTAGTAATGCTGCTCTATCAACAACCAACTCAAACTTACCCCCAAAAAGAAGATCATTCCCTGCTATATTTTTTTTAAATAAAATAAAGTTTATTAGTTCAGAAAAAGTAAGGCTGGTAATAATAAAATATGATACTGGCTTTGTAAGCCTATTCATTGTTTTACTAAAACTCAATAAAAGCACCGCGGTAAAAATAGATGCAATTATTGGGAGCCCAGGGATTAGCCAAGTAAGATTTAATAACATAGTTATCAAATAAGTGTCATTTCATATGCAACTATAAGTTTTTTTCTTGGATCTGGAACACAAAACATAAAAAATCGAGTTGAATATAAAAAAACAATATTCGAAACAGCTCTATTCATTACATAAAAACATTTTATATTTTTCTAGCAAGGAACTGAGGTAAAAACAAGCTGCCAATTAATAGTCAAACAAAACTTAATAAGGGAATAATAAAATAATTTTAACTTATATGTAGCTTTTTTCTGTTTTAATACAAGAACCCATATAAATTTCTAGATATATGGTTTATATATAATTTAATTTTAATGATTAAATATAAAATTATCTATTGATTATTTTTTTAATTAAAGTTGCTTACTAAATAAAACAACTCGCTTCAAATAGCCTAAAAAAATGGATAAATCTCGGAAAGACGAATCTCTAACAAAAATAGCTTATAATTTACTTATGTAATTATGTATCAAATTCAAATGCCAGAGATTGATTCAGAGGTCAATAATCAAAGTATCGATTCAGATCTAGATGATATAGAAACAATTGAGCCTAAAAATGATCCAAGACTAATTGATCAAAGTCAAAACCTCAATTCATACCCTAAATGGATAAACAATAAAGGCGAAGAGGTAAAACAAGTTTTTGGTTTTAATGAAAATGCTGAGCTTGTTAATGCCAGAGTCGCTATGATCGGTTTTTTAATGCTAATAATCACTGAATTAGCTTTTGGTGGCGAACCAGCAACGCTGAAAATTTTTGGTATCAGCTAGGAATCAAATCTCTATATTATATTTATTCCATTAACTTACTTGATTTTTTAAAAGCCATGAATAAGAAAACATTAGTTGGTGTTTCATACGTATCTGCTTGGGTAATTATTTGGGGAACAATTGGTTCACTTATTGATTTTTATTTCCTTCAAAATACATACCTTCCAGGCTCATTAGGTCAGTTTTCAACATTTATAATTACAGCTTTGCTCTCTTCAATTATTGCTATATATATTTTCCCAACAATAAATAATAAATTTATAAGTTAATAACGGTAACGTTCAACGACTTGAGAAGGCTTGTCATTAATTCCTTTCTGATAAAGGATCCATTGATTAGTTTCAAGATCATGATCACAACCCAAGCCTTCTAGTTCAACAGATTTCAATCGTAATTCATAATGGCATTGCTGATCAGCTTCAAAAGCGGATTTATAGCCAGTGAAAAAATATACATATCCAAGAATTAATGCTATTAAAGATATAAACGCAATGGTTATTTTCATGAAAGCTAATAAATCATTAATAATATATTAGCTTTTCTCCTAGGCAAAAAAGAATTTATATTTTTTTTTCTTTTAGTGTTTCTAAAGGTATCTCACATTCAGTTAAATCTTGATCATTTAAACGGTCCAATATACGAACCATATCAAGTGCTGATAGCTCCCCATTTGTTCCCCATTTAAGAGTTGTCTTTCGCTGTTGAGGAATCTTTTTATTCTGGTTTTCCTGGCTTCTTTTTTGGACCATTACTACTAAGGTGCTTCTAATAAAACATTAAAATATAGAGCTTCTATCTCAGGACTCAAGAAAAAATTCTTAGTCAAACTTTACTTTTATTTTTTTAATAGTAATATTTTCCTATTTTTATAAATCCAACTAAATCGTTCCTAATGATTCAAATATTAGGTTTATAAAAACAGTCTCATCGGCCAAAATTATAAACAAACTCTTGAAATGCAGGATTGTAAAAGTAAACAAGTACACTAATAACTAATAAGACATTTAAACCAATTACTATTGAACCAATAATAACTCTCTGACGCTTACCTGGGACTTTATATTTCATGCCAGCTGGTAGATTAACCAATACATCTGGATCATTAGAAGTTGATTTCTTAAACTTATTGTCTTTGACCTTATTGGTCTTAGTTGCCTTATCGTTAGTTTTTTTGGAATTAAAAGATTTGGAGCCCATTTTCTTAGTTAGAAGAATTTCTTTATCTTTATAGTTCTAAGCTTACTTAGGCAAATCAGATAAAAACCTATTTTGTTCTAGTTTTTCACATTAGTTTGTTAACTAAGTCAGAAATCATTAATTAAGTGATCAATCTATTGATTATATTTAGCAATATTCCTTTATAGACTCAATAATACTTTTAGCTTCTTTTCTTTTGAAATTAGAATTCGTAGCCATTATTAAATTCGCCTCTAAACCTAGTAATCTAGTTTGACAAGAAAACTTTTTATTTATAGCAGCATTTTTCTGATATTCATTTATTTTAAATAATGCATCCTTGCAAGATTTTATGTCTTTATAACATCTCAATACCAGCATATCAATTTCCAGGTAATTTTTGGAATGATCTGCTATCAATGGATTTAAAGGAATAAGTATATATATTAAAAGAACAGATACGAATTTTATTTTTTTGAAGGGATAACTAATCAAAACATAATCTCCAATAAAATGTGTTGGTAATTGTTTAAATATGACTAACAATAGCTGAATGAATAAAAATAAAAAATTTTTTCTTGATCATACAAATTTAAATTTTTACAAAAAAAAGGACTCATTTTTAAAGAGTCCCTAACAAAAACAAAAAAGTAAGTAAGCAAAACAGCTTTTTAAAGACTCATCCCTGAACACGGTCCTTAAACAATTTACCAGCAGTAAAAGCAGGAACTCTCTTAGCAGGTATTGCTATCTTTTCTCCTGTTTTAGGGTTTAAGCCCTGACGTGCAGAACGATCGCGAGGCTCAAAAGAGCCAAACCCTAGAATGGAGACTTTCTTACCCTCCACTACAGAATCAATAATTGTATCTATGGCGGCATCAACTACCAGAGAGACGTCTGTTTTAGTTAGCTCTGTACGAGCTGCAACCAGGTTGACTAAATCTGCTTTGTTCATTGGAAAGGAGTGTATGTAGCAGGGAGTAAGAGGAGGGAAACCAATAGATAATTAGTTTCCAAAAAACTCAATCTTGCTAATCGTATGGACCAAATCACTTGCCTGCAACCCAAAGAGCTTGTGGCAGTAAGGTTTCTAAAAATTAAATGTGCATTTTTTATTGATTCACCAATGTCTCAAAGGTTTGAACCAAACAGCTTAAAGGAAGACGCCTATTTCTCCTCTTTCCCAAGAAGCTTGTCATGGCAAGACTTCTGAGAAGATAAAATTTTCCATTTATCATCGAGAACAGCGTTGAATTTTGGAATTAGTTATTTTTTCTAACAAAAATCACACATTTCATTAAATTCTCGTGAATTAACAAAGGTCTGCAGAACAGCACATTTATTGTTATTACAAAATAATACCCACAAAAAAAAGAGAGTAATAAATGACAAATCAGATTTTTCTAGCTCTAGAAGATCCCTTTTAGCCGTAATTGCTAAAAAGCTCAAAAGTTTTTTCTTGACCATGTTTTCCAAACCTTCTAAAGATTTGATGTTCAATTGAACTAGGATCTGGTTGAAATCCGTTCAAAACCTAAATCTTAAAAAATAACGAAGTTCTTTCGCGAAAACGATTTAGTATTCATTTAAAAAAGCACCAAACCCCTAATACAAATTTCTTTTAAAATTGAAATTCGTTTTTCATAGCTTGTTAAAACAAACTAAACACCTAAATTGTAGGAAAGTTACTTGATTATTTTTATAAAGGACAAACAAAATTGGGAAAAGTAAAAGTTGGATCAGCATGGCCTTTGGGTAGCTCAATTACTCTTGATGGGGTTAATTTCTCTATCGCAGCTCCACATGCAACAAATTTAGAGTTACTAATTTTCCAAAATGAAAATGACGAGTATGCAAAAGAAACAATATCCTTAGATCAGAAAAATAGGTCTGGAGATTATTGGCACGTAGAAGTAGAAGGACTAACTGAAGGAACTATATATGGATATAAAGTATCAATTGATGGGCAAATGGATGCCGAGGAACATATTGTTTTAGATCCATGCGCAAGAGCAATTACAGGGTGGGAAACCTATATAAGAAATCAAAAAGAAAAAGTTAGTAAAGGTTATAGTCATTTTCTAAAAGGAGTAGTAACTAAAAGAGATTATTTTGATTTTAAATCTCACCCAAGACCTAAATATGGATGGAATAAAACAATTATTTATGAATTACATGTTGGTGGATTCACTAAAAATAAAAATTCAAATATTAGTGAATCGATAAAAGGAACTTTTATCGGTTTAATTGAAAAGATACCCTATCTAAAAAGTATTGGTATTACAACAATTGAATTACTTCCAGTATTCGCTTTTGATACCAGTGATGCTCCCGATGGACTAGTAAATTATTGGGGTTATAGTCCTATCAATTGGTTCACACCTCATCAAGGTTTTATAGATGGTTGCAATCCATTAGAAGCAAGGAAACAATTTAAGAAATTTGTAGAAGTTTGCCATGACAATGGGCTAGAAGTATTAATCGATGTTGTTTATAATCACACAACAGAAGGGAATCAGGATGGTCCAAGTATAAGTTGGAAAAATTTTGGCCCTAAAACTTACTACCATCAAAATGAGAATGGAAATTACCAAGATGTAAGTGGATGTGGAAATAGTATTGCTGCCAATCGTCCTTTAGTTAGAAAATTGATATTAGAGTCTTTGCGTTGTTGGGCCATTGAGTTAGGTGTTGATGGATTTCGCTTCGACTTAGGTATTGCTTTAAGCAGAGGTGAAAATTTAGTTCCTCTAGATGCCCCTCCCTTATTTGAAGAAATAGAAGCAGATCCTAAGCTTAGTGATGTGAAATTAATAAGTGAGCCTTGGGATTGTGGAGGACTTTATAAACTTGGAGATTTCCCAGCCAAAAAATTTAGAACATGGAATGGACACTTTAGAGATGATATTAGAAGATTTTGGAAGGGAGAAAAAGGCACAATATGGCCGCTTAAAGATAGACTAATAGGTAATAAATTACTATACGATAATAATAATTTAGCAAATATATTTAGTATTAATTTCATAACTTCTCATGATGGATTCACATTAAAAGATCTAGTAAGTTTTAATAAAAAGCATAATCTTGCAAATGGGGAAAACAATCGCGATGGAGAGAATAATAACAATAGTTATAATTACGGAGTTGAAGGACCAACTACTAATAAAGAAATAAATAATTTAAGGCAAAGACAGCAAAGAAATCTACTTTCAACACTTCTATTAGCTCCTGGAATTCCAATGCTTTTAATGGGAGACGAGGTAGGCAGAAGCCAAGGTGGTAATAACAATACTTGGTGTCAAGACAACCCACTTGGTTGGATGGATTGGGATCATAAAAATTGGGATCATGACTTAAAAGAATTTGTTACTAAGCTCATATCTCTAAGGAAACAATTACCAGAGTTTTTTAGTCCTAACAATATTTTTGATTCTCAAACAGATAATACCAATGTCAAGACTTCTGATTTTTGGATTCAGTGGCATGGTATTAAAGTTAATAAACCTGACTGGGGTGACTGGTCACATACTATTGGATTTAGCATAAATAAAAATAATGAAGGCGCAGCAATTTGGCTTGGCTTTAATGCTTACAAAGAAGCAATGCTTTTTGAATTACCAACTCCAATTTCTCCATGGAGAAAATTTATTGATACCTCTGTTTTAAAAAATAAAAATGTCTCTAAAAAACCATTAAGGCATCAATCAGAAATACGTATTGAAAGCAACAGTCTTGTGCTTATGGTCTCCAGCAATTATTCAAAAAAAATCAAACTATGAGAATCAACATCAAGCGGGCGGCGGGAATCGAACCCGCATCATCAGCTTGGAAGGCTGAGGTTTTACCACTAAACTACGCCCGCGCTAGAACTAAAGATTTACTCTCATTTGGAGTAAAAGTTAATTTAGCTTCTTCCATTATTACCTTGCGAGTCCCATTATCCAAAAAAGAGTGAACAAGTCCACATCGATTTACGAGGGAAATAATCGCACAAGACTAATGATCTCTTATGCAATGGGAGATGCTGGCACGGGATTAGCCGCGATACAGTTAGGTACTTATTTATTTTTATTTTTCACTTGTGCTGCAGGAATTCCTGCATTTATTGCAGGCTCATTGCTCATGGTTTCAAAACTTTGGGATGCGATAAATGACCCACTAATTGGATGGATGAGTGATCACACCAAATCAAGATGGGGACCAAGACTTCCTTGGATGGTTGGAGGTGCTGTTCCACTTGGTTTATTTCTTGCCGCAATGTGGTGGGTGCCTCCAGGTGAAATAGGAACAAAAACGACTTATTACGTATTTACGGCAATTTTCTTAATGACTGCTTATACAGCGGTAAATCTACCTTTCGCTGCATTATCTACAGAGCTAACTGAAAATATAGCTATCAGAACAAGACTTAATGCGGCTAGATTTACTGGGTCTATTTTGGCAGGAACCACTGGGTTAATAGTAGCTGCAGGCTTCTTATCTCAAGGAGTTGAGGGTTATTCTTCAATGGGAAGAGTAACAGGAATTATTGCTACTTTTACAACTTTAATCGCTTGCTGGGGACTTGCCCCATTTGCTAAAAAAGCTAGAAAGCCAAATTCTCAAGCTGAACCTTTCAATCAACAACTAAAAAGAGTTTTAAACAATAAACTATTCACACGAATTATTGCTCTTTATTTGCTTCTTTGGTGTGGACTACAATTAATGCAAACCGTTTCATTAATCTATCTTGAGCAAGTCATGCTTGTTCCTATTGAAATTTCAAAGTGGATCCCGATACCATTTCAAATAAGTACGCTAGTAGGTTTACAGTTTTGGAGCTTTTACTCAAACAAATATGGGAGAATATCAGCACTTTTCAAAGGAGGTAAAATATGGATTTTAGCTTGCTTTTTAGTTATGTTCATGCCTCCTATAGCAAGAGGTATAAGTATCAATACTTTATTATCTTTAAATAATTTTGAAAGCGTAAAATTGCTAATACTTTTATTAATAATTATATTAGTAGGATTTGGAGCCTCAACAGCCTATCTTATTCCTTGGTCCTTACTCCCAGATGCTATTGATAAAGATCCCGAGAAACCCTCAGGAATATATACAGCATGGATGGTTTTTATTCAAAAAATCGGTATAGGTTTAAGCGTTCAATTTTTAGGTGTTCTTTTATCTTTAGCAGGATATAAATCATCAACTAATTGCTTATCAAATTTTGGAGATTTAGATCAACCTTTAAGTGCAATTATCACTATCAGATTATGCATGGGATTAATACCCTCATTTCTTGTGATGGCTGGATTAATAACTATGAAACCCTGGAGAATTTTGGATTTTAAATCTAAAATTTAGGTTAATGAATTACTCACCTCGATGGCTCAGAAGATTCTGCAGCAGCATGTTAATCGGAGGACAAGCAATTGCATCAATAGCTAATGGAAAAATCAATAAATCAGACTTAATAGATCAATTGATGGAAGCAGGACCAGGTAGCTTCCTTATTGTTCTCATAACAGGTATTGCCGCAGGAACGGTTTTCAATATTCAGGTAGCCGCAGAATTGAGCAAACAAGGTTTAGGTTCAGCAGTTGGCGGCCTTTTAGCAATTGGAATGGCGAGAGAAATAGCTCCTTTACTTACCGCAACTCTTCTTACTGGAAAAGTTGCAACTGCTTATGCTGCTCAAATAGGGACAATGAAAGTTACTGAACAAATTGATGCAATTACGATGCTACAGACAGATCCAGTTGAATATCTAGTAGTTCCAAGACTATGCGCAATGGTTGTAATGGCGCCAATACAATGCTTGTTGTTTTTTTCTATAGCTTTGTTTAGCGGTCAATTTAGCAGCACAATTCTTTATCAAATTCCACCAAGCATCTTTTGGAATTCCGTAAAAGAATGGTTAATAACATCTGATCTGCCATTTATGCTTGTGAAAGCATTAGTGTTTGGTTTCTTAATCGCAATTATTGCTTGCGGATGGGGTTTAACGACTAGAGGCGGACCAAAAGAAGTAGGATCAAGTACTACTGGAGCAGTAGTAATGACTCTAATAACCGTGTCTTTAGTAGATGTTTTACTCACCCAAATTCTTTTTGCCTAAAAATTATGACTTCTGAAAATCCTCTTAAAAAAGAAAGTGTAATTTTGTCTCCTTCTTATCGTTTACCCATCTTTATAATCTTATTAGGCTTATTATTTTTAATCACACCAATTCATCCTTGGCCAACAATATTAATTAGCAGTTTTGGTTTTTTCCTATT
>QCIK01000010.1 GCA_003216715.1 Prochlorococcus sp. AG-402-L09
ATCTAAGCCGTAATTTCTTTATGCGATCTCTCAGAATTGCAGCTTTTTCAAAATCTAAATCTTTCGCTGTTATTTTCATTTTAGACTCTAATTTTTCAATTAATTCAGGTAATGAGTCTAAGGATATGCCGCTATCGTAATCTTTAGCACTATGATCAATTAACTTATCTGCAATATCAACAAAATCATCAGAATTGCCGTCCTGATTTAGTCTTCTTGAGAGCTCTAAGAAAGAAAGAATTGAATTATTAGCTTTCTTACCTGCTGGTTTAGGAGTTATGTCGTTCTCAATATTATAAATATTTTGTATTTCTCGGCGTCTTTCCGTCTCACTAATAGCCTTTGCCATAGAGTCAGTCATTTTATCTGCATAGAGCAGAGCTAAACCTTCAACATGCCTTGCGGCTCGTCCTATTGTTTGTATCAAAGATCTTTGAGCTCTTAAAAATCCTTCTTTATCTGCATCGAGAATTACGACAAGAGACACTTCAGGTAAATCTAAACCTTCTCTTAATAGATTAACTCCTACCAATACGTCATATTCTCCAAGTCGTAAATCTTGAATAATTTCAATTCTCTCAATTGAATGAATCTCTGAATGTAAATAGCGAACTCTTATTTTATTTTCAGATAAATAATCTGTAAGATCTTCAGCCATTCTTTTCGTAAGAGTTGTAATAAGTATTCTTTGATTTTTCGATGCTCTTTTTCTAATTTCGACAAGTAAATCTTCAACCTGACCCTGGGTTGGACGTACTTCAACTAAAGGATCTAGAACTCCAGTAGGTCTAATCACTTGCTCAACTATATTTCCTATACTTTGAGATAATTCCCAATCACCAGGAGTCGCACTTATAAAAACAGTTTGTTTGGCTTTATTCCAAAATTCAATATCCTTTAAAGGACGATTATCAGCAGCACTTGGCAGTCTAAAACCATGATCTATTAACACTTTTTTTCTAGCTTGATCACCATTATACATAGCTCTCAATTGAGGACATGTAACATGACTTTCATCAATAAGTAATAACCAATCTTTAGGAAAATAATCAATTAAACACTCTGGAGCAGAGCCAGCTTCTCTTCCAGAAAGATGACGAGCATAATTTTCAACTCCATTACAATAACCAACTTCTTTTAGCATTTCTAAATCATAAATTGTTCGTTGTTCTAATCTTTGAGCTTCAAGTAATTTCCCCTCTTGATTAAGAAATTCTAATCTATCTTTTAATTCTTTTTTTATTGCTGTAATGGCAGATTCTAAACGATCTTTTGGCGTTACAAAATGTTTCGCGGGATATATATTAATTGAGTCAAGTCTATTTAATATTTCTCCAGTAGTAGGGTCGACATAAGTAATACTTTCAATTTCATCTCCAAATAATTCAATTCTAACAAGTCTGTCATCATAAGCTGGGCCTATTTCTAATACATCTCCTCTTACTCTAAATCTACCTCTACTTATTTCTATATCATTACGTGTATATTGATTTGAGACTAATGATCTAAGGCAAGATCGTAAATCAATACTTTGACCAACTTGAAACTTAACGGAAGCCTTTAGATATTCACTTGGAATTCCTAGACCATATATACAACTAATTGAAGCAACAACTATGACATCATCTCGTTCAAATAAAGATCTAGTAGCAGAATGGCGTAACATATCAATTTCTTCATTAATTGATGATGTTTTTGCTATGTAGGTATCACTAACTGGAACATAAGCTTCTGGTTGATAATAATCATAGTAAGAGATAAAGTATTCAACAGCATTCTTGGGAAAAAATTCCCTTAATTCATTACACAATTGAGCTGCAAGTGTTTTATTGTGAGCTAAAACCAAAGCTGGGCGTCCAGTTTCCGCTATTACATTAGCTATCGTAAAAGTCTTTCCTGTTCCAGTTGCACCTAATAAAGTTTGAAACTTTTCACCATCATTTACACCTCCAACTAGTCCTTTTATAGCTGTAGGTTGATCGCCTTTTGGAACATAAGGAGCTTGAAGTTGATATTCAGGCATATACTTAATTTATTGCTAGAGAACACATATTTGTTAATTCCATATTCTTCAAATTTTGATCAAAAAAGTTTTAAATTACCTTATAAAATTGATTGACTAATCGTGGAAGCCAATTTAAACGAATCTAAAGCCTGACGAAGACCTTTTATAGTGGCAATCATAGCTAATTCAGTATTTAATTTATTGACAGCCGAACCAATACCTACCCCATTCGCTCCGAGTGATATAGCCATTGGGACAGTAACTTCAGAAAGTCCAGAAGCAGAAATCACTGGCACATCATGATGACTCTCTCTTAAAGCAGCGGCGATAGCGAAAGTTCCAGCCAAAGTGGGTGACGCTTTTTCTATTAAACCTAAAGTTCCAGGACTAATGGGATGAGAACTCGTCCCTCCTTCTGTCTGGATCAAGTCTATCCCTCTATCAATAAGATTTAACGCTAATTGAGCTTGAATATCTAAAGGCAAAATGTGGGGAACGGTTACTGACAAAACAACTTCAGGTAAAAGGCGTCGAGATTCAACTGCTAATGAAAGCACCTCATCAGCAGAGAAAAACCGCCCATCTGGATAAAAAGAATCAAAGTTACCAATCTCAATAACGGATGCTCCTGCTTTAACAGCTTCAGGAAAAAGTTTTGGTTCAACCGAACTTACGCACACAGGAATATTCGAAGCCTCAACAGCTAGCTCTACTAAATTTGGTTTACAAGCAATGTCCAATAAATCTGCACCACCAAGACCTGCCGCTTTCGAAATTCTAAATACTGATTCTGCATTAAAATTATTCAAACCAGAAATTACTTTCAATAAAGATCTATTTTCAATACTCTTTTGAAGTGAAACTGGCAATGTCTGTAAACGTGTCATAAAAACAACAACTATTAATCTGATTGTGACACTGACTAAGCAAAAGAACTAAAAAAATGCGAATAGAGCTCTAAAACCAAAGCAAATGTCACAATCTACTAAAAATGACAGGTCTTGGAGCAAATGGCATATGCGTTTGCACAAAAGGCTAAAACAAAATAAATCTTTGCTTCCAAGAAACTCCACCCTTCTTTTAGCTATTTCGGGCGGGCAAGATTCGATGGCTCTGCTTAAATTAATAGTTGATTTAAGAAGGCTATATCAATGGCAAATCGAAATCTGGCATGGAGATCACCAATGGCATACAAAATCCGAAAGAACAAAAGAAGAACTAAAACTTTGGTGTCTTAGTAAGCAAATCTCATTTCACTCTAAAAAAGCAGATAAAAAAGAAGCAGATAATGAAGAAAAAGCAAGAAACTGGAGATATAAAAACTTAATATCGCAAGCTAAATTATTATCATCAAAAAATATATATTTTCCATGTACAAGAATATTAACTGGTCATACAGCTACTGATCGTGCAGAGACAATAATTATGAACTTAGCTAGAGGCAGTGATCTAATTGGAATTAGTAGCCTAAGAGAACAAAGAGCTTTAGAGAGTAATTTAGAATTAGCTAGGCCACTACTTATTTTTAATCGAAGCGAGACCATCGAAATTTGCAAAGAGTTTAATTTGCCAATTTGGATTGATCCTTCAAATGAAAATATACATTTGACAAGAAATAAAATTAGACAAGAAGTCTTACCAATTTTAAATTCAATCTATAAAGGCGCAGACTCAAGAATAGCCTCTTTAGCTAATAGACTTGAAAGTTACAGCGAAGACCAACAATCATTAGCAAAAGTAGCAATAGAATTTTGCCAAGGAGACGAAATAAACTCTCTTTACAGACAAAAACTGAACAATTTCACAGACTCCATTAAAAAAATAATACTAACTAATTGGTTAAAAATGTTAGGAGTAACAAGATTAACTGCTTTGCAAATCGAAGAAATAAATACAAAAATATCTCAAAGGAATCCACCTGGAACTATTCACCTTCATGGAGATTTCCTTATAAGATGGAATAAAAAAACTATTTATATCTCAAACAAGACTTATCGAGAAAATAGTTATTAGTTATCAGCTAATTGCTGATCTACGACGTCTTGTTCTTCCAGTTGGCATGTCTTCAGGATTAACTTCGCTGTTTGTTTTTTGTTCTGTTACTGAACTTCTATCCTCATTTGTTACTGATGTATTAGTCGACTTAGTTGCTTTATCTACAGTTTTCTTAACTACTTTTCGTGAGTCTGGCTGTTCATCAAGTTGAGGCTTATAAGCACGAGTCCCACCAGGAGCAGGCTGAACAAGGCAAAGAATTAATGGCTCTGCTTGAACCTCCCTTCTCAATCGACGTGATAATCCTGATTCAACCTCTCTTTGTAAGCCTATCCAATCTACCTCGACTGACTTACCGCCTGTTTTAAGAACAAGCTGTTTCCATCGATTTTCTAAGACCCAATTAATCTCTCTCTCAGTCCAATTGACCATTGTTTTTGCATCAACATTAGTAATAACACCACGAAGATTCACCCTCGGTGGTGCAACCATTACGCCATCAGTGCTAATTGGGGTAAGAACCGTGATAACTCCATCATCAGCAAGTTGCTGACGTTCTTTTAAAACTCGAGTATCCACAACCCCTGTTCTAGAAGAATCAAGTAACTCTACGCCTGATTTAACCGGAGACCCTTGAACGAGAGAATCAGGTCTTAATTCAGCAACATCCCCATTTTCCATCACTAATACATTTTCTGGATGAACCCCCATTGATACTGCAGTTTTCCCATGAAGAACTTGCATTCTGTACTCTCCATGCACAGGAATAAAGTATTTGGGCCTAGTTAATCCAAGCATCCATTTTTGATCTTCTTGACATCCATGACCTGAGACATGAATACCCTTATCTTTACCATAAATAACTTTTGCACCCAATTTTATTAATTTATCAATCGTATGCATCACGGAAATAGTATTTCCAGGAATAGGACTAGCAGAAAAAATGACAGTATCACTCGTTTTCAACTGAACATGTTGATGCTCGCCTCTAGCGATACGACTCAAAGCAGCCATTGATTCTCCTTGGCTACCTGTCATCAATAAAAAAGTCTCTCTGTCAGGTAAATCTCTAATCTGTTTAATTGGAAAAAACAAATCATCAGGGAAACGCATGTATCCAAGTTCTCTGGCTTTTCCAACCACATTCAGCATTGAGCGGCCTAGTAAACCTACTTTTCTACCATTTTTCATTGCCAACTCTAAAAGCATCGCCACTCGATGAGTTGAACTAGCAAAAGTCGTAACCATCACTCTGCCCTCAGCAGTAGCAATGTACCTATCTAAATTTGGAAAAACAGAATATTCAGAGGGCGTGAATCCAGAAACTTCAGAGTTGGTTGAATCAGATAGAAGACAAAGAACACCCTTATCTCCATAGTGGGCCATTCTGGCTAAATCTGAAGGCTGTCCATCAGGTGGAGTATGGTCAAATTTAAAATCACCAGTGAAAAATACTATTCCCACTGGAGTCGTTACCGCGAAGGAATAACTATCAGAAATTGAATGTGTATTTCTAACAAATTCAACTGAAAAATGTTGTCCAACTTTAATTACTTCTCTTGGTCCACATACTTGTATTGTTGTCCGATCAGCAACTCCTGCTTCCTCCATTTTCCCCCTAAGCATTGACATAGCAAGAGGTGGACCATAAACAATTGGGATATTAAAATTCTTTAAATGATGAGAAATTCCACCGATATGATCTTCATGTCCATGTGTTACGACCAAACCTCTAATTCGACTTTGGTTTTCACGTAAATAAGTCGTGTCTGGCATAACAACATTTACCCCATGCATCCCATCAGTTGGAAACGCCAGGCCAGCATCAAGAATCATGATGTCGTCACCATATTCAAATACACAAGTATTTTTTCCAATTTCCCCTAGGCCACCTAAGGGAATAATCCTTAAACAAGGAGATTTTGATTGATTATTTTTTGAACCTTGAAAATTGATTGAACTTGATGTCATGGAAAAATTTATGTAAAAAAACTTGGTTGTTACCTAAATGAAAGTCGGATCCACTCGGAAACGAGGGAAAAGATCACATCAATCTCATAGAAGAGAGGATCTTCAAGAGTTCTTCTTTCATTTCGCTGTTTAAAGAGACTAAAGGACTTCGAGGAGGTCCAACAGACCAACCAATTAATTGAAGTGCTGCTTTAACAGGAATAGGATTTGTGGTTGCAAAAAGAGATTTAAAAAGAGGTTGTAATATCTCGTGCAAATAAAGCGCCTCAGCGTATTTACCTTCTAAAAAACTCTCTATAATTCGCTTCAAATTTGGACCAACTAAATGACTTGCAACACTTACAACACCTACCGCCCCTACCGAAAGCATTGGTAAAACCAAAGCATCATCACCGCTATAAATAGCTAAATCTGATCCACAATAGTTTCTTAATTGAGTCACTTCCTCGGTTGTTCCACTTGCAGCTTTAAAACTGACTACATTACTGCAATCCATAAGCTTACTTACAATACTAGGCGATATCGAACATCCTGTCCGCCCTGGGATGTTGTAGAGCATCAAAGGTAACTTCGGAGCTGCATTTGCGATAGCGCGAAAATGAAGTTCTAATCCTTCTTGCGGTGGCTTATTGTAATAAGGAACAACTACCAATGCACCATCAGCCCCTGAATTAGCTGCTTCCTTTGTAGCTTCGATTGCCTCAGAGGTCGAATTACTTCCTGTTCCAGCCAAAACTTTAGCCCTAGAGCCTAAGGAATTCCTAACTGTTTCCAGCATCTTTTGTTGTTCTTGCCAAGTTAAAGTTGGAGACTCCCCTGTAGTTCCGCATACAACGATGCCATCAGATCCTTGATCTACTAAATAATTTGCCAAATCAGCAGCAAGACCATAATCAACTTTCCCATCTTCATTAAATGGAGTCACCATTGCGGTTAACATCCTTCCAAAAGGTGCTGGTGATAATAAAGCTGACTTATTCATGATTTCTTTGGCAATAAAAGTTCAGCAATCTGCACTGCATTAAGTGCAGCTCCCTTACGGATTTGATCACCACATAACCATAGTTCCAAAGCATTAGGGTTACTTATATCCTGCCGTATACGACCAACAGATATTGGGTCTCTACCAGTGACATCTTGTGGCATCGGAAAACGATTATTTCCCAAATCCTCAAGGATCTCAACTCCTTGTGCAAATTCCAAAATCTCATAAGCTTCTCGAACTGGAAAAGGCTTTATAAATTCAATATTTACCGCTTCAGAATGCGCTCTAAAAACAGGAACTCTTACACATGTTGCGGTCAAAGAAAGCTCTGAATCTCCAAGGATTTTTCGAGTTTCATTAACCATCTTCATCTCTTCCTCGCAATAATTATTCGGTTGCAAAGGTGAATTATGCAAAAAAAGATTAAATGCTAAGGAATAAGGAAGAACTTTACTTTTTGGAGTGATTCCATCTAAGACTTCTTGACTTAATTTTCCTAATTCTTCCATTGCCATTGCACCTGCACCACTAGCAGATTGATATGTTGATACAACCACTCTCTTGATGGGGATATGCCTGGTCAATGGAGATAGAACCAACGCCAATAAAATAGTCGTGCAATTAGGATTAGCAATTAATCCTTCGTGCCTAGACGCATCAGCAGGGTTGACTTCGGGAACGACCAAAGGAACATTCTCGTCCATTCGAAATGCACTGGAGTTATCAATCATCAAAGCTCCAGAACTTTTAATTGCATCTTTCCACTTACGAGATATTGAACCGCCAGCTGAAGCCAAAACTAAATCTACATTTTTAAAACTATCTTTTGTTGTCTCCTCGACTTTCAACTCATTTCCACGAAAGTGCTGAATCTCCCCTGCTGAACGATGCGAGGCAAGTAAAATTAATTTTTTAATAGGGAAAGATCTCTCTTCAAGCAAAGTCAATATTTCCTTACCTACAGCTCCACTCGATCCAAGGATCGCAACTGTAAGAGGTCTATTTGGAAGAAGAAACTGTGGGTTCAAACTTGATGCAGAGAATTAAAAGGTTTAACAAAAAATTTTTTCTTATTGGAAAAATCAACAAATAACAAATTTTTCGATGCTTTTTAGGCCACAATAGCTTTGGAAGTGAATTAACGCTTTCTTACGCTAACCAAACTTGAGAATTCCGTTTCAATGAGCGCTGCCAAATTAAAAGTAAAAACCAGTTCGAAACCCAATAGCAGAATTGCTGTAGAGGTAGAGGTGCCCGCAGATCGATGCAAAAATAGTTACAACGAAGCTTTAAGCAAACTCAGCAGGTCTATCTCAATCCCCGGTTTTCGCAAAGGTAAAGTCCCAACAGCAGTAGTAATCCAGCAACTTGGAGTCAAAAGAATACAAGCCTCTGCACTGGAATCACTATTGCAAAAAATATGGACAGAAACATTAGATCAGGAAGGGATTGAACCTTTATGTGAACCTGAACTCGAAGATGGTTTTGAAACTATTTTAGAGAATTTCAATCCTGACAAAACTCTTACATTAAAACTTGAAACTGATATAGCCCCTATTCCAAGCTTAAAAAAATCTTCAGGGCTAACTGCTGAAGTAGAGAATTTGATCTTTGATCCAAAAAAAGTAGATGAACTGATTGAGCAATCACGATCTCAACTAGCAACTAAGGTGCCAGTCAGTGATCGTGCCGCAAAAAAAGGAGATATTGCATTAGTAAGCTTTAAAGGAATTTTCTCAGATAATGGAAGTGTAATTGAAGGGGGAAGCGCAGATTCAGTAGAAATAGAACTTGAAGAAGGCCGAATGATTCCTGGTTTTATTGAGGGAGTCATTGGAATGAATATCAACGATAAAAAAATATTAAAGTGTGAATTCCCCAAGGATTATCATCAAGAAGATGCCAAAGGCAGAAAAGCTGAATTCAATGTCAGTCTGGAAGATTTAAAAATCAAAGAATTACCAGAACTAAATGACGACTTTGCAAAGCAAGCAAGTGATAAAGAGAATATGTCGGACTTACGCGCAGATCTTGAAAAAAGGCTTAAAGACGATACTGATAGAAAACAAACTAAAAATCGACAGGATTCACTTCTTGACGCGTTGGTCAAAGAACTTGAAGTTGAGCTTCCAAAAAGTCTTATTGACCAAGAAGTACGCGTAATTGTTGAACAAACAGCTCAAAATTTTGCTCAACAGGGTATTGATGTTAAATCAATGTTTACTCCAGAGCTGGTTAAATCGCTAATGGAATCTTCAAAAGGCGAAGCAGAGAAAAAGCTTCGTCAAAAACTCGCTCTAAACGCTTTGGCTGAGTCGGAAAAAATTGAAGTTTCACAAAAAGAAATCAATTCAAAACTTGAACAAGTTGAAGCTGATATGAAACTTTCAAACGAAAAAAATATCGACAAAAATCGTCTCAAAGAAGCTATTACTGATGATTTGTTGCAAGAAAAATTGTTTGTTTGGCTTGAAGAGAACAATAATGTTATAGAAAAAGCTAAAGATCAAAGCAAGAAGAAAAGCTCTAAAAAGACAACAACAAAAACAAATAAAGAAAAGAAAAGTTCTAAAACACCCAAAACCTAGTTTCTGCACATAGATTACAACTAATAGCTATTTACATTTCAAGTTGATTGAAGCAAGACTAAATCACCCCATTAATAGTTTTTGGAATAACTCCTGTCTGTTTTCAGGACCGGGCATTCTGCCAACAGTAATCGAACAATCAGGTCAAGGTGATCGAGCATTTGATATTTACTCACGATTACTTCGAGAAAGAATCATCTTTCTTGGAACCGATGTAAATGATCAAGTTGCTGATGCATTGGTGGCTCAAATGCTTTTTTTAGAAGCTGATGATCCAGATAAAGATATTCAATTGTATATCAATTCTCCTGGAGGATCAGTAACTGCGGGACTGGCTATCTATGACACCATGCAGCAAGTTAGTCCTGATGTCATAACAATTTGCTACGGCCTTGCAGCAAGCATGGGGGCTTTTCTTCTCTCTGGAGGGACAAAAGGAAAAAGACTTGCATTGCCTAATTCCAGAATAATGATTCATCAACCTCTTGGTGGAGCTCAAGGTCAAGCAGTTGAAATTGAAATTCAAGCTAAAGAAATTCTCTATTTAAAAGAAACTCTTAATTCACTTTTAGCTGAACATACTGGACAAGATATTGAAAAGATTTCAGAAGACACTGATAGAGACCACTTTCTTTCTCCCCAAGAAGCGGTTGAATATGGCCTGATCGACAAAGTGGTTTCCAATCTCAACTCCATATGAATCATTAAGGAAAGCTGACAAGGCATCAATCCTCCATGATCCTATTAATTGAGACTGAAAAAATTAATTATCGGTCTATCTAACCTGTTTTCTTTAGAGGTCGATGGCAAAATTTGAGGCCCATCTTAAATGCTCCTTTTGTGGTAAGGCGCAAGATCAAGTGAGGAAACTCATTGCTGGTCCAGGAGTTTACATATGCGATGAATGTATCGACTTATGCAACGAAATTTTGGATGAAGAACTGATTGATAATCCAACTCATCAAAAAAATGGACATGAGCAAAGCCGTAAAGCTAAAGCTGCCACAACAACAGCTAAACCTGCTCCAACTTTGGCTTCCATACCAAAGCCTATTGAAATTAAAAAGTTTTTAGATGATCAAGTAGTGGGGCAGGAACCAGCAAAAAAAATCTTATCAGTCGCTGTCTACAATCACTACAAGAGACTTGCATGGAAAGGTGATGGATCTGGCGAGACTGATTTAACAGCAACAAAATTGCAAAAATCTAATATTTTATTAATTGGGCCAACTGGATGCGGAAAGACATTACTTGCACAAACATTAGCCGAAATGCTAGATGTTCCATTTGCTGTCGCTGATGCAACAACTCTTACTGAAGCTGGATATGTTGGTGAGGATGTAGAAAATATTCTCTTACGTCTCCTACAAAAAGCAGATATGGATGTGGATTTAGCACAAAGAGGAATTATCTATATCGATGAAATTGACAAGATTGCTAGAAAAAGTGAAAACCCATCTATTACCAGAGATGTTTCGGGAGAAGGCGTCCAGCAAGCTCTATTAAAAATGCTTGAGGGTACTACTGCTAACGTGCCACCACAAGGAGGCAGGAAGCATCCTTACGGTGATTCTATTCAAATTGATACCAGCCAAATACTCTTCATATGTGGTGGAGCATTTGTTGGTTTAGATGATGTAGTCCAAAAAAGACTTGGAAAAAATTCAATTGGTTTCATACCAAATGAAAATAGAGCCAGACCCAAATCAAATCGAGATCGTATTGGCGCAGACTTAATTAATGACCTAGAGCCTGATGATCTAGTGAAATATGGCTTGATTCCAGAATTTATTGGAAGAATGCCTGTAAGTGCAATATTAGAACCATTAAATGCTAAAGCTCTTGAATCTATTCTCACAGAGCCAAGAGATGCCTTGGTAAAACAATTTAGGACCTTATTAAGTATGGATAATGTAGAGCTTTCATTTGAAGAAGATGCTGTTGAAGCAATTGCACAAGAAGCCTATAAAAGAAAAACTGGTGCTAGAGCTTTGCGAGGAATTGTTGAAGAAATAATGCTAGATTTAATGTATAGCCTTCCATCTCAAACGAAGATTACAAGCTTCAATGTAACAAAAAAAATGGTTGATGAAATTACAGGCGGAAAAGTTGTTCCTCTATTATCGAATGAAAAACGAATCGTTAAGGAATCTGCCTAGAAAGAATCAACTTGTTGATTATTATTATTAAGAAGAACTAGAAAAATCATAAAATTTTGAAGAATTAAATTAGTCAAGTATTTATTCAATAATTTTAAACTTAGATTATGATCAATTAAATCAATATTAAATTCATAAATAACTTTAATTGCAAATGATAAATGCTTATGAGCCATTACACCATAAATATCGCCCAACAAGCTTTGATCAGCTTATTGGGCAAGGTCCAATTACATCTACATTAAAACAGGCTTTAATCAGTAATCGTATTGCCCCTGCATATATATTTTCTGGACCTAGAGGAACAGGTAAAACATCAAGTGCAAGAATTTTTGCAAAATCTTTAAATTGTTTACGAACTGAAAAGGCTACAACCGAACCTTGTGGTGAATGTGAACTCTGTAAAGGGATTAACTTAGGCAATGCATTAGACATAATTGAAATTGATGCTGCTTCAAATACTGGTGTTGAAAATATTCGTGAATTAATAGAACGGTCTAAATTTGCTCCTGCAAAAGCTCGCTGGAAAGTTTATGTCATAGATGAATGCCATATGCTTTCAACCGCAGCTTTTAATGCACTTCTAAAAACATTGGAAGAACCACCTAGTCAAGTTGTATTTATTCTTGCGACAACAGACCCTCAACGCGTTTTACCTACAATTCTTAGTAGATGTATGCGCTTTGATTTTAAAAGAATAGGTTTGAATGATTTAGAAAGTCATTTAATCAATATTGCCAAAAAAGAAGATATTGTGATCAACAAAGAGGCAATATCATTAATTGCAAAACATTCTCAAGGAGGATTAAGAGATGCAGAAAGCTTACTTGATCAAGTCAGTTTGCTTCCTCCACCAATAACTAAAGCAAATATCGTTAACCTAATAGGCTCCATACCAGAAGAAGATTTAATTATATTAGCTGAATCATTAATAAATAAAGATCCAAATTCTATTTTAAATATTTGCAATCGCTTAATTAATCAAGGTAAAGAACCAATTGCTATTTTACAAGGAATAGCATCTATATTACGAGACTTAGTTATCAAAAAAGTTACAGATAATCCAAGTAATTTATATAATATTTCACAAGAGAATAGTGAGAATTTAAAAAACTTAGCAGATTCAATCACTCTTAAGGAAATACTCAAGCTTCAGGCTAAATTCAAAGGGTCAGAAAGCTATATCAGGAATAGTAATCAGCCAAAATTATGGCTAGAAATTCAATTGCTAGGAATGCTATCAAATGAAGATTCTAAAGAAAATAATAGAGAAATACCAACCTTCAGTAAAACAAAATCAATAGTTTCTGATCTTAAAGATAAGAATTATACAACAGACATAACAGAGTCAAATAATAAAAAAGAATTAATAAAAAATATCTCCTTAAAAGAAGAAGAATCACACCAAAAAGAAAATATAAATCTTGATGCTATTTGGAACAATGTGATAGCAATGTTAGAGCTTCCTTCAACCAAAATGCTACTTTCACAACAAGCTAAATTAATAAATTTGAACTCAGATTCTGCTGAAATTTCAATTTCAGAAAAATGGATAAATATGATTCAAAGTCGCAAAGGTCTTATTGAAGATGCTTTTTATAAAGCAAGAGGATCCTCAACTAAGGTTATTTTAATACAACATAAAGATAACTTATATAATCATAAAAAAAGTAATGCCAATACTAGCCAAATTGAACAAAATAAAGAATTTAAAATTAATGGAGAAGCTAATAAAAATAATTTAGAGGAAAAGAAAAAAATTAACTCAAACAAGAATTTAGATTCAAATTCTATTGATCAAAAAGCTAAGCAATTTGCAGATTTTTTTAATGGAGAAATAGTGAATCTTGAATGAAAAACTTCATCAAGAACCAACATGATCAGTTTTTTCCCAAATCAAAGTCTTTCGAAATAATGACATCTTAAATACTATAAATGGTATGACAATAAACCAATGTGAAAGATAAATTGTGGCTCCAAGTATATTAATCAAATTAGGTGAGGGTAATCTTGGACCTTCACTATTTTTAGAACAACCTTTGTAATAAGCTAAACTAGAGATACCAAAAGCAACTATAGATAAAGGCCAATATAATGGCATTTTAAATAAAATAATTGATACAGCACAATCTATAAATGATACAACTGGTAAGACATATTGCAATAAGAAAAAACAAGCTAAATCTAATTTTTTGAAATTTGATAAACGCTTTGAAATCAATAAAGGCCAGTAATCAAA
The DNA here is from genome assembly GCA_003216715.1 of Prochlorococcus sp. AG-402-L09. Taxonomy (GTDB): domain Bacteria; phylum Cyanobacteriota; class Cyanobacteriia; order PCC-6307; family Cyanobiaceae; genus Prochlorococcus_B. Next base: position 13,943 of record QCIK01000010.1, read on the forward strand.
AAACCTTTGCAAACCACCTTCAGCCCATCTTTTTCTTTGTCGAAATAAAGCAGACAATGATTCCACTGCTTCCTCTTGAATAGGTGGATCCCACATTATTACTATTGGCGATCGGGTTAATAAAAACCGGAAACTTAAATCTAAATCATCAGTGATAGTTTGTTCATTAAATCCTCCACAAGATTCAAGAACTTGTCTATTAATCAATTGTCCATTTCCTCTTAACTCAGATACACCCCCACAAGCAAGTCTGCCTCTTTGAATAACAGCATCCATTGCCATCTCCATTGCTTGATAAGCAGCAATTGGATTTAACTCACAATTCACAACTGATTTTCTTAACTGCACACCGGACCATCCACCATTCAAAGCAAGAGCTATGGCTCTAAGTAATATATTGCTCTGTAATTGTGCATCAGCATCGAGAATAAATAACCATTCTCCATCCGTTTTATTCAAAACAGAATTGAGAGCTCCTGATTTACCACCACCACTCATCAGTGGACGACTTAAAACGTTAATTCTAGAGAAACTTGTACGTAGTTTTTGTAATAAATCAGGTGTTTGATCTTGACTTCCATCATCAATTATCCATAGAGAAAGCTTCTCCTCTGGGTATTCAATTGATAAAAGTCTTGAAACCAATCTCTCTATTACATTTTCTTCATCACGTGCTGCCACCAACACATCCACTTTGGGAAGAGTTTCAAAAAATTTTTCATCTTTAATTGAATACTCATTTGGTAATTTATAATTGTCTCTGCGATCTCTTAAAACAACTCTTAACCCATACCCACCCAATAACACAGCTAAGGTAATTGCAGGAAATAAATTCTTGCTAGGCTCCATCAAATGAGGAAAAATTCCTGCCAAAGTGCAGCAAATCAAAAACAATATTGATTTAATGCGTCGGTTTTCTCCACTGATTTTGGCTAAAGCCATGGAGTATTCCATTTATCAACTAATGACTCTAAGAGGCTTTCATCACTAAGGCAAAAATCCATATTTAGTTTTTGGATAATAATGAGAAAGAATTTGTTTGGTAGTCCATCCATTTTTTGCTAACTCTATAGCCCCAGACTGAGACATTCCTGCTCCATGACCAAAACCTCCGCCAGAAAAAAGCCATTTACCTTCTTTAATTTCGTTAACAACAAATAATGTGCTTGGTAATTGCCTGAGAACGCCTCGAATGTCATCAAGTTTAAGGAAAATTTCTGATCCAGCCTTTCCTTCAATTGTCAACGCAGTGACTCTCCCACTAGTTCCTCTCTTCTCAACCTTAATTTTATTTGGATGAAAAGAACTGCTAACTTTTTTTGCTTGATTGAGCTGTTTAGATATGTGAAATGACTCTAGTGTTCTTTCCCATCTGAAAAGTGGATGATCAGAACCAAAAGCCTCAGACTTTGAGAATAAAAAAGATTTCAAATATTTTTCATTAGATAGAGGTAAATCAACCGTTCGAGTCCACGATTTTGGCCCATCCAGACGCATTTGCAGATAAGGAACTTCATTAATTGACCATGCTTCATCGACCGAGGCCATTACTCCACCATTTGTAGCGTGATAAACAGTATTTATTGGCTTATTTTTCCAGGTCAGAATTATGCCAGAAGTTTTTTTTATGGCCGTTTTAATTTTTTGAGTGGCTTTAGATGGATCCTTGTAAACCTGACATTGGGTATCACTGCAAAGATTGTATCCATCAACATTGAATCTATGACTATTAGCCACGGCCCAAGTTCTAGCTAAAACAGCCTGCGCTGCTAATGCTGCTTCAGGAGAGCTTGCCCCTATTTCATAAGGAACTACTCCATTTAAATATCTCTCAATCGGGACATGCTCAACTAAAGTCCAACTTCCATAAGCATCTGGCTGGATAGAAAACGGACCCACATAGATTCCCTTTCCCCAGCGCAACCCATCAGGGGCATGCAAAGAAATAGGCCCTTTGAGAGCAATCTTTCCATTATTTCCATCTAGATAAGGAAAAACAGTCTTTGAAACTTTTATTTTTTGATAAGTAGACTTAATTGATGGTGGAATCTTGATGTGGCCCGAGACCCAAACCTCCCAATCAAAAGGATGAGCAATGGTTGATTCAATCCCTATATTTTTTAAATCATTTGCCAATCTTTCAGCAGACTCAAAACTTGCGAAGGGACCGATTGTCTGACGAACAAATACTTTTGGTTGAATTAATTGTTCTGCTCGCCAACCAATATTAATTGCTTTAGCCTTTCGAATAACTCCATTAGCATCTTTCAGAGTCAAATTTCTGCCATTGCTTACAAGTCTCAACGCTGGAGAATTATTATTACCAATGATTTCCTTTCCTAAATATGGCTTGATTCCAACGAGCAGCACATTTTTTTCTAGACTAATTAAAGGGGTATTAGGAACTGCCTGATGAGTTGCGAAAACCTCAACTTTGCGTGGACTGGCAATACAAACTTGATTTGCATCATGGACGCCAGTAAAGAGAAGCAAACCACAAATAAAGAAATGCTTTTGCCCCTGTGAATAACTTTTAATCACAACAAAAATCTCCGTTCAGCAAGAATTTAATAATTTTGGGTTGGCTTAAGTGAGCCTAAGGACGTATTCTTATAAACTAACTATGCTTTATCAATGCCAAAGCTCAAGACCCGCAAAGCTGCTGCAAAGCGGTTCAAAGCAACAGGCACTGGCAAGTTCATGAGACGTCGTGCATTTCACAATCACTTACTCGACCACAAGAGTCCCAAATTAAAAAGGCACCTTAAAACAAAAGCAGTCGTAGATGAACGTGATGCCGAAAATGTAAGCCTCATGCTTCCCTATGCATAATATTTATTAAAAACTTTTATTAGTTCAATTTCTTGATTTCTAATTATTAATTATGGCACGCGTTAAAAGAGGTAATGTTGCTAGAAAACGTAGAAACAAAATCCTTCGTTTAGCTAGAGGATTTAGAGGAGGGAATGGAACTCTTTTCCGAACTGCAAACCAGAGAGTAATGAAAGCTCTTTGTAATGCTTATAGGGACAGAAGAAGAAGAAAGCGTGATTTCAGAAGACTTTGGATAGCTAGAATCAATGCAGGAGCTAGATTAAATGGCTTAAGTTATAGCAGATTTATGGGTGGCTTAAAGAAAGCAGATGTAAGAATCAATAGAAAAATGTTGGCTCAACTAGCAGTGACAGATCCTAAAACATTCACAAATATTGCAGTTACATCAAAAGGATAAAAATGCTTAAATAATGTTTTTACTTTAAAGTAATGACTTGATAATTAATTAAGATAAAAGAATGCAGAAGAAATTCTAAAAATCAAGAATATTATGATAATAAATAATTACTATATGCTCAACAAATTATTATTTGAGTTTTAGATAATGATGATTAATCTTCCTCAAACTTATTTAATAGGACTATGTTTGCTTTTAGTAATTATTGCTATTTTAGTAGGAAGACAACTATATAAAGTAAGAAAAGATGAGCTAAAGCTAATCAAATTAGAGAAAGAAGATTCAAATACAAACGAAGATTCAGCTAAAATGTATGAATTAGCATCGGTTCAATTAAAGAAGAGATTATATCCTCAAGCCACCTCAACCTTAAAACAAGCCTTGAAAAAACTTGATGGTGAACCTCAGGAAGCTAAGGCACTTATAGAAAATGCATTAGGCTTTGCACTTGCTGCTCAAAATGACTTTAAATCTGCAGTTATTCATTACAAAAAAGCAATAACAGCAAAATCTGAATATCCAGTTGCACTAAATAATCTAGGGTTCGCTTATCAAAGATTACTAAAAGAAGATGAAGCTTATAAAAACTATCAAGAGGTTTTAAAACTAGATCCTAATAACAAAACTGCAATCTCTCAAATTAAAAGACTTGAACGTATAATTGGAAAAGATAAAGATCAATTATTGAATAAAAAAGGTTTCTAAATAAATTTTAATTCATCATATTTTTACCCATGCAAAAATCAAATCAATTTCTCAAAATAGGAAATAAAGAATTCAAAAGTCGGCTTCTTGTTGGAACTGGTAAATACTCATCATTGGAAGTCATGCAAAAAAGCCTGATAAATACAAAATGTGAAATAGTTACTGTCGCAGTAAGGAGAATTCAAGGACTAGAGGATGGACATAAAGGATTAATGGAATCAATCGATTGGAAAAGCATATGGATGCTTCCAAACACTGCAGGATGTTCAAATGCTGAAGAAGCTATTCGAATAGCACGACTAGGTAGGGAGTTAGCTAAGTTGGCAGGCCAAGAGAATAATAATTTTGTCAAATTAGAAGTAATTCCTGACAAAAAATATTTATTACCCGACCCAATTGGAACTTTAAAAGCAGCAGAACAATTAGTTAAAGAAGGATTTACTGTCCTTCCATATATAAATTGTGATCCATTAATTGCTAAACAACTTGAAGAAATTGGATGTGCAACTGTTATGCCTCTTGGTTCTCCAATTGGATCTGCTCAAGGTATAAAAAATGCAGCAAACATTGCCATGATTATAGAAGAATCTCGAATCCCAATAATTATTGATGCAGGTATTGGAGTTCCCAGTGAAGCAGCTCAAGCATTGGAAATGGGTGCAGATGGGGTTCTAATAAATAGTGCTATTGCTTTAGCTAAAGACCCAATTTTAATGGCTGAAGCCTTCTCTAAAGCCACTGAAGCTGGCAGAGATGCTTATTTATCAGGAAGACTCAACAAGCAGCTACTTGCCAACCCGAGCTCTCCATTAGATGGAGTTATTTCAAATAATTAGAGTAATTCGTTAAAAATTAGTAACGTAATAGGCTGATAAACAAAAAAACATGGCAGTCACTAGAGAAAGTCAAGGCAGGCTTAACGTTTTTGCGGATGAACCAAAAATTGAAATACTTACAAAAAAAAGCAGTGGCAACAAAGGTTCTTGGCTTTTTACCCTTGCTGGAGTTATCCTGGTAATTGGGCTTATCGCATATTCTTTAACAATCAAGTGAAACCCTTGTAGTAGCTTGAATAATATGAGCATTTGCTCTTTCTTTTGGAGTTTAGAGTGAAAGTTTTCGTTCTTGGTGGTGACGGCTTCTGCGGATGGCCTTGTGCAGTAAATCTTGCTGACAAGGGTCATGATGTATTCATCGTGGATAACCTCAGTCGTCGAAAAATCGATATAGACCTTGAAGTTGAATCCTTAACTCCAATTACGAGTATTGGTGAAAGGATTAAAGCTTGGTCTGAGATAGGTGGAAGACCTATTCAATTTATTCATTTAGATCTTGCCTCTGAATATCAAAAGCTTTTAGATCTTTTGATCGAGGAAAAGCCTGATTCAATAATTCATTTTGCTGAACAGCGTGCTGCTCCATATTCCATGAAAAGCAGCGCAACCAAGAGATATACGGTTGATAACAATGTCAATGGAACTCATAATCTCCTGGCCGCAATTGTTGAATCGCAATTAGATATTCACATTGTTCATCTTGGGACAATGGGGGTTTATGGATATGGGTCCCATAGAGGCGCGACCATTCCTGAAGGTTACTTAAAGGTGGAAGTACCTCAACCAGATGGCAGTCGTTTTGAAGAAGAAATCCTTCATCCTGCAAGTCCTGGAAGCGTTTATCACATGACAAAAACGCTTGATCAATTGCTCTTTCTTTACTACAACAAAAACGACCAGATAAGAATCACTGATCTTCATCAAGGAATTGTATGGGGAACAAATACTGATGTCACAAGCCGTGATCCAAGACTGACTAATCGATTTGACTATGACGGTGATTACGGAACAGTATTAAATCGATTTTTAATGCAGGCTGCCATTGGATATCCACTAACAGTTCATGGTACTGGCGGACAAACAAGAGCTTTTATTCATATTCAAGATTCAGTAAAATGTGTTCAACTAGCACTGGAGAACCCTCCAGAAAAAGGTGAAAGGGTGAAAATTTTTAACCAAATGACTGAAAGTCACCAAGTCGGAGAATTAGCTAAAAAAGTAGCCTCTCTCACTGGAGCAAAAATTAATTATCTGCCAAACCCAAGAAACGAAGCAGTCGAAAATGATCTAATAGTAGATAATCGATGTTTTATTGAACTTGGATTAGATCCGACAACTCTCGATAATGGACTTTTAGAAGAAGTTGTTAATGTCGCGAAAAAATTCTCAAATAGATGTGATTTAAAACGAATACCTTGTGTATCTGCATGGACATCAACCCAAGCAAAGGCAATCAATAAATCCTAAAACTAACTATTACAAAATCTTGAAAAGACACGCATAGTGAAAATAGCTTTCTTTACAGAAACTTTCCTACCCAAAGTTGATGGGATAGTCACACGTCTAACTAAAACAATTCAAAATTTAGTTGAATCAGGCGATGAGGTTACTGTTTTTTGTCCAGAAGGCTGTCCATCAAGCTATATGGGTGCAAAAGTTGTAGGTGTCCCAGCAATGCCATTACCCTTATATCCAGAACTCAAATTAGGGCTTCCTGGCCCAGGCGTTTCAGATGAATTAGAAAACTTTAAACCAGATCTAATACATGTAGTCAACCCTGCTGTACTTGGATTAGGTGGTATTTGGCTAGCTAAAACAAACAATATTCCCCTCGTAGCCAGTTACCACACTCATTTACCTAAGTATTTAGAACACTATGGAATGGGGATGCTAGAGCCTCTGCTATGGGAGTTGTTAAAAGCTGCTCATAATCAAGCAACTCTTAATCTATGTACTTCCACTGCAATGGTGCAAGAACTCTCAGAGAAAGGAATTCAAAATACCGCATTATGGCAAAGAGGAGTTGATACAGATATTTTCAAGCCAGAACTAAGAGACGAACAAATGAGAAAGCGTCTTTTAGGAAACTTTAGTGATGAAGGATCTTTATTGATATACGTCGGAAGACTCTCAGCAGAAAAACAAATTGAAAGAATTAAACCAGTCCTTGAAGCATTACCAAGCACTCGACTAGCTCTTGTTGGAGATGGTCCATATCGACAACAATTAGAAAAAATTTTTCAAGGCACCTTAACTACCTTTGTGGGATATTTAAGTGGGAATGAATTAGCAAGTGCGTATGCTTCTGGTGATGCTTTCCTATTTCCCTCTAGTACAGAAACTTTGGGATTAGTTCTTTTAGAAGCAATGGCTGCTGGATGCCCAGTCGTAGGAGCAAATAAAGGTGGAATCCCAGATATCATTTCAGATGGAGAAAATGGATGTCTATACAATCCTGATGGAGAAAATGATGGGGCTTTAAGTTTAATTGAAGCTACAAAAAAATTATTGGGCAACGAAGTAGATCGCACAGCAATGAGAAAGGCTGCTCGTTCAGAAGCTGAGAAATGGGGTTGGCCAGGAGCTACAAAACAATTGAGAAGTTATTACAAAGAAGTCCTAGACAAAAAACAAAATGTTGCAGCTTAGTGTTTATGCAGCATGAGGAGGTGGAGTTGGGGAATCAAATGATTGCAAAGGTAATACCAAAGTTGCCCATGCAGAAAGTTTGGCTGGTCTTTGTTTCTTAGGCTGACGAACCCCAAATGGAACTCTAACTACATTCGTTCCAGCAACTTGTAAAAGTTCTCCTCTCTTTAAGACAGATTCCAAGCAGTTAGAAAAAGAAGGCAGGGATAAATCATCCTTTTGTTTGATTTGATCTGAAAGATCAAAAGATGTCTTTTTGTTCATTTGGTCCCCATATAATTGAAAGCTGCGGCAAAGATTAATAAAAAAAATTGCAAAACAGCTCAAAGATAACCAATAATTTGGTTTTCGTTTGAAATTTAACTAATAAAACAAGTTTTAACCAGTCTTCAAATAGAATTAATATCTTCTAAATCTTGGACCGAAGGACAACTACATATCAAATTCCTGTCTCCATAAGCATTATTAATACGTGAAACTGATGGCCAAAATTTATATTCTTCTTGGTTAGATAATGGGTAAGCTGCTTCTTTACGAGAATAAGGTCTATCCCAATCATCGGATGTAACTGTTTTTAACGTATGTGGAGATTGTTTTAAAGGATTATTAATAGGATCAATCTTTCCTAATTTGATTTGTTCAATTTCTTCTCGTATTCCAATCATCGCCTCACAGAAACGATCTAATTCTGACAAACTTTCACTTTCTGTTGGTTCAACCATCAAGGTTCCAGCAACAGGCCAACTAATTGTTGGAGCATGAAATCCATAATCCATCAATCTCTTGGCAACATCTTCAACTTCAATACCTAACTGACTCTTTAAAGGTCGTAAATCTAATATGCATTCATGAGCTACCAAGCCATTCGGATCTTTAAATAAAACTGGATAATAAGGGTCAAGGCGTTTTGCTAAATAATTTGCAGAGAGGATTGCGATTGAACTTGCTTTGCGTAACCCATCTTTACCCATCATTCGAATGTACATCCAACTAATCGGCAATATTCCAGCGCTGCCAAATGGAGCGGCAGAAACTGCCGAAATAGCTTTTTCACCTCCACACTTAACAATTGAATGTCCAGGAAGATAAGGAACCAAATGGCCTGCAACAGCGATGGGGCCTACTCCTGGGCCTCCTCCTCCATGAGGAATAGAAAAAGTTTTATGAAGATTTAAATGGCACACATCTATCCCATAAGATCCAGGCCTGCAAATTCCTACTTGAGCATTCAGATTTGCACCATCCAAATAGACTTGACCGCCCTCTTGATGAATGACTTGGCAAATTTCACGAATATTTGGCTCAAATACTCCATGAGTTGAAGGATAGGTAACCATCAATGCAGCCAAATTCTTTGAATGAATCTTTGATTTATTTCTTAAGTCTTCCAAATCAACATTGCCGTATTCATCACATTTAACAGAGATAACTTTCAATCCAGACATGACTGCACTAGCTGGATTGGTACCGTGTGCACTTGTTGGAATCAGGCAAATATTTCTATGACCCTCTCCAATAGACTGATGCCATGATCGTATTACTAGCAAACCAGCAAATTCACCTTGAGAGCCTGCATTTGGCTGAAGAGAAACTCCCTGAAAGCCAGTTAAAGCAGACAGCCAACTTTCAAGATCATTAATTATTTCCTGGAATCCAGCTAATTGAGCATGAGGAGCAAAAGGATGAATAGAAGAAAACTCGCTCCATTCAATGGGTAAAAGTTCCGCAGCTGCATTCAATTTCATTGTGCAACTCCCTAGAGGAATCATTCCTTGCACTAGAGAAAAATCTTTCGATACTAAAAAATGTATGTATCTCATTAAATCAGTCTCACTTTGATATTGATTAAATACCGATTGTTCAAGCCAAGGTCTTTCTCGCAGTGGTATATCAATTAGTGGATCATTTTCATTAATAAAAGTCGAAATATCATTAACATTTTTCCCTTTAACTCGTGCAAGTATTTGATGCAATTTATAAATTTCTTGATCGGAAGTTAATTCATCAAACGTAACACCAAAACCCTTTGCATTTTGAATATCTGATCCAATAGGTAGAACTCTAAGATTATATCCTTCTTCGGAAGCTGACTGAATAACTTTTGATGCTTCTGGACAATATATGTCAACACTATCAAACCCGGAATATCTATCTATGGGATATTCCAAATTACTTAAAATATGCTCAAACTCTGATCTATATTGAAGGATCTTTTTTGCAATTTGCTTAAGACCATTTGGACCATGGTGAACTGCATAAAAAGAAGAAAGAACAGCTAATAAAACTTGAGCTGTGCATATATTACTTGTTGCTTTATCTCTGCGAATATGTTGCTCTCTGGTTTGAAGAGCAAGCCTCAAAGCTTGATTGCCCTCTACATCTACTGATTGGCCAACTATCCTACCTGGTATTTGTCTTTTATATATTTCTTTAGTTGCAAAAAAAGCGGCATGTGGTCCACCACATGCAATAGGTACTCCAAATCTTTGCGCACTTCCAACCACAATATCCGCACCAAATTCACCCATTGGTTTAATCAAAACTTGAGCCAAGGGATCAATTGAAATGGTTACAATTGCATCACATTTGTGTACCTGATTAATTATTGAGGTTGGATCCCAAATACAACCATTTTTTCCAGGTAACTGTATAAGTATTCCGAAGACATTATTATCAATTTCAAAATTCTTATTATCAAAGAACTCAAGTACAATTCCCAGTGGTTCACATCGAGTTTTTAAAACGTCAAAAGTTTGAGGCAAAATTTCTTTATCCACTAAAAATTTATTAGCATTTTTATTTTTTCTAACAGCCAAACTCAAACTTATTGCCTCGGCTGCCGCAGTTGCTTCATCAAGTAAAGAAGCATTTGATATGGGCAAACCTGTTAATTCAGTGATTAAGGTTTGGAAATTAAATAAGGCTTCTAATCTGCCTTGGGATATTTCGGCTTGATAAGGAGTATAAGCTGTATACCAATTGGGATTTTCTAGAACATTTCTTTGTACAACTGGAGGTATAACTGTCGAATGGTAACCTAAGCCAATCAAAGATCGATTTTCAATATTTTTTTTTGAAATTATTTTAATTTCTTGTAAAGCTTCATTCTGATCACACCCACCTGCAATAGACAGACCACTATTTTCTGAATCAAAAATTTCATTAGGAATTACAGAAGATATAAAATCTTCTGAATTTTCAAAACCAAGATGCTGAAGCATTAAAGCTTCATCTTCGTTCGTTGGACCTATATGGCGAGACTTAAAAGTGAAATCCTTTAATTCTGCTTTTGACATGAGCTTGTTCTCAAGCACAAGCAAGTTAAGTTATTGGAAGGAAGGCCACTGTAGAGAAAAATTTCCTGATTTGTTGTAAGAAAAAATTATTAGGTACAATTTTATGCAGCAATTTTCTTTGAATAAGTTTCAGAATCCATAAGCTCTTTTAATTGATCAGGATTATCAGGACGAATTATTAATAACCATCCTTCACCATGAGGATCATTTTGAAGTTCCTCTGGGCTTGCCAAAACAGAATTGTTTCTATGGACAATTTCACCGCTAACCGGCGCATACATATCTTCTACAGCCTTTACTGATTCTACTGAGCCAAAGCTCTCTCCTTTAGCTATTGAAGTCCCTTCATCTGGTAGGTCAACAAAAACTATGTCTCCTAACTGATCTACCGCAAATTCACTAATACCAATTCGAACTAATGAATCATCAGCAAAAGCATATTCATGACTGTCGGCAAAACGAAAATGATCTGGGAAGGAAAAAGCCATTGCGTCAAAACGAAAAACGCTTAATCATTCTGGGGCAATTTGATCAATCCTGCCTGAAATAAATTGGATAATGCATGAATCAAAGCAATTTTGACATGAGAGCGATGGGATCCTCCTTGAATAAACAGATCAAATGGGGGTTTCATAGGGGCATCAGCAGAAAATTCACTCGTACTACCATCTACGAAAGTTCCTCCAGCCATGACCAAGTTATTTTCATAACCAGGCATTGGAGCAGGTATGGGATCGAGAAAAGATCCAATAGGTGATTTTTCCTGAAAAGACCTACAAATAATTTGTAAAATTTCTGGATCTCCTATTCTTACTACTTGTATCAAATCAGTTCGCAACGACCCTGGGGTTGGCAAAACTTGAAAGCCCAATTCGCTGAACGTGGCGGAAATAATCTCAGCACCAATTAGGGCCTCTGCAACCATTTGAGGCGCAAGAAAAAGTCCTTGTAAGATAGTCCTGTTTAAGTCAAAAGTAATACCACCCTCAGATCCAATACCTGGAGCCGTCAAGCGGCAACATGCTTTATCAACTAAATCAGCTTTCCCCGCAACATATCCACCAGTAGGAACGATAGTTCCCCCTAAATTTTTTATTAAAGAACCTGCTATCAAATCTGCCCCTACTGCCGAAGGTTCCTTAGTTTCGACAAATTCACCATAACAATTGTCAACAAAACAAATACAGCTCGGCTGAATTTTATGACATAAATAACAAATCTCTTTAATAACCTCAATACTCAAAGATGGACGCCATGTATACCCGCAACTACGTTGTATAAAAATTAATTTTCTAGGAGTATGTAAAGCTTTTTCTAAAGCAAAAAAATCTATTTTTCCATCATTATTTAAAGTTATCTCTTCATAGTTAATGCCAAACTCGATCAAGGATCCTTGACCATTACCCCTCAATCCAATGACTTCTTCCAGTGATTCATAGGGCCTTCCAGTAACAGACAAAAAATTATCCCCTGGTCTTAAGACTCCAAACAAAGATGATGTAATAGCATGTGTTCCACTTACAAACTGAAGCCTTACCGCTGCCTTTTCAGCTTCTAAAACATCTGCAAAAATTTTATCAATTATGTCTCTCCCTAGATCTCCATGTCCATATCCTGTTAACGATGCAAAATGTTGCACGTTTAGATGAGAGTCAGAAAAAGCTTTTAATACTTTTTCTAATTTAAATGTAATACTTTCAGTCTTTTCTTGAATTGATAAGTATAATTTTTTTTCTATATTATCAACAAAATTTTTAGTAGTTTTTTGTAACATATGGTTATTAATTAAGCATGAAAAAATTATATATAATTAATCTGAAAAAATAATTTCTAATTTTTCTTGATCTTTAAGTAATAAGCCTCTTTGGCGAAGATTCTCCAAAAAATCATCTGCACCTTGCAAATTATTTGTATTTAGCAATTTATTTGTTGCATGTAAATCTAGCAATTCACCATCAAGTTCCTCAGCTGTGTAATCTTTTAAACCCGCCATAACTGCTTCAAATCTTTCTCTTCGTTGTTTTTTACTTACTGGATATGCTGACATCACTTGTTCTCTACACATTCTCCAAGACCTTCCTTTACATAAATAATCAGCCAAAGCAGCACTGAGCAAAGGCGCCTCAACCTCCTCAATAAACCAATCAAAGGAGGAAGGTAAAGCCGCTAAACCAACAAAAATCTCAAAAAAGTCACCAGCCGAAAGAGGATTATTATCATTTCCGTCAACAGAAATAGCTGACTCTTGAAGCGATCTATGCAACTCAGGATGAACGCTCAATATTTGACTTTCTATATTTTCAAACCCACGAGAAAGAACTTGATTTACCTTCCCCAAAGCAAAAAACACTTCAGGGCTTGGAGATACAAGTTTTCCATTTCGAAGATTTGAGATTTGAGAACTATGAACTCTACCAAGATCCAAACATTCAGCCAACGCAGGAAGAACTTTATGAGACCAACCATTGCGCTCATGCCATACATGCACTAGATGAGCCATCGCCCTTCTACCTGCAGTCAATTGATCCCGAAAACTAGAGGTCACAAATCACATTCAAGATTGATAATTAGACCTGATTAGGATCCTTATCGTATATTATATACACCAATTAGACGGATCACTAATGGTTTCAAGTTTGATCGAGGCTTCGGCTCCATTAAAAAGACCAGTTGCTGCTGATAAAGCTATGGCTGCATCGAAGAAGCTCCAAGGGCATGTACCAAGACGGATTCATAACCAAAGGGCTAGAAGAAGATGGGGAACAGTCATATTCATGCTGACAATACATGCTTTAACAATATTTACCCTGCAAGCGAAATTTTGGAGCTGGCTAGCTTTTTCTGGATTTATTTTCTTATATTGGGTAACTGCTTGCTTGGGAGTAACTACAGGATATCATCGCCTTCTTTCACATCGCTCTTTTCAAGTACCAAAATGGCTTGAAAGATTTTTTGCAACTTGTGGAGCATTAAGTTGCCAACATGGACCAATTGATTGGGTTGGTCTTCATAGGCATCATCATACTTTTTCCGATACTGAAGCTGATCATCATGACAGCAACAAAGGATTTTGGTGGAGTCACATGGGATGGATGTTTGAAGATGTGCCTGCCATGAAAGCCGTTCCAAGACTTTCTGGAGATTTAATCAAAGATCCTTACTATCGCTTCTTGAATAAAAATTTTTTAATTTTGCAAATACCTCTAGGCGCGACGCTTTATTTAATTGGTCAATCAGCTGGTGTTGGAGGCTGGGCAATGGTCCTATGGGGAATTCCTCTAAGACTGGTTTTTGTGTATCACATAACTTGGCTAGTTAATTCAGCAACTCATTGTTGGGGTTCTATTGCATACGAAAGTGGAGATAATTCCAAAAATAATAAATGGGTGGCAGCGCTTACATTTGGAGAAGGTTGGCACAATAATCATCATGCTTTTCCTAATTCAGCGAAGCATGGCCTTCAACGAAATCAAATAGATCTAACTTGGCAACACATACGTTTTTTAAAAGCAATTGGGTTAGCTAAAAAAATTAGACTCCCTGTCGCATCGTAATATTACTAACAATAATTAAATAGCATTAATTAATTTACGATCCATGGCAAAGAGAGTTCAAGTTGTTCTAAATGAAGACATAAAAAGTCTTGGCAATGATGGTGACCTTGTAGAGGTCGCTCCTGGTTTTGCAAGAAACTTTTTATTACCAAACAAAAAAGCATTACCAGTCACACCAACTGTTTTAAAACAAGTTGAGCACAGAAAAGCAAAACAAGCAGAAAAAGAAGCTGCTAAAAAGCAAGAGGCTATTGATTTCCAAACGGCTCTGAAAACAATTGGAAGATTTACTGTTAAAAAACAAGTAGGAGAAGATGGAGTCTTATTTGGAACAGTGACAAATGGAGATGTAGCAGAAGTTGTAAAAGAAGCTACCAAAAAGGATATAGATCGTAGGGACATATCTGTGCCTGAGATCCATGGTGTTGGAAAATATAAAGTGCAAATCAAGCTTCATAACGAAGTAAATGCTGAGATCAACCTTGAAGTTACAAGTTACTAATAGTTGCATCTTTGTCTGAACAAGCCAAAGTAGGTGTCCTTGTCCAACAAGCGATAAATGATAACCACCCCCTCTTCAAATAACGGGGATTTTTCAAAACAAGGTAAAGATTTTGGAGGTTTTAATAATTCCAAGATTGATAAGCCTCGTTTTGAAGCTCAACCTGACCAAATACCCCCACAAAATCTGGAAGCAGAAGAATCTGTTCTTGGCGGAATTTTGTTGGATCCTGATGCGATAGGACGAATAGCAGATTTGCTACAAGTTGAAGCTTTTTACATATCTGCTCATCGAGAAATATATAGAACAGCATTAATGCTTCATAGCCAAGGCAAGCCTACAGATTTAACAGCAATGAGCGCTTGGCTGGCCGATACAAATTCTTTAGAAAAAGTAGGAGGCAACAACCGATTAGTTGAACTGGTCGAGCGGGTTACATCTACAGCTTCAATCGAACAAGTTGCTAAATTAATTAGCGATAAATTTCTGCGCAGACAATTAATTAAATCTGGAAATGATGTAATCAAACTCGGCTTTGATCAAAGCCTTCCAATGGAAGAAGCTATTGATCAAGCTGAACAAAAGATCTTTGCTATTAGCCAAGAGCAACCATCCAAAGGTTTAACACCTACTGCAGAAATTCTGACAAGTACTTTCAATGAAATAGAAAGTAGATCACTAGGTACATCAGTGGCAGGCATACCAGTGAATTTTTACGATCTGGATGCAATGACACAAGGACTTCAAAGGAGCGATCTAATAATTGTTGCAGGAAGACCAGCAATGGGAAAAACTTCAATTGTTCTTAATTTGGCTAAAAACGTAGCGCAACTTCATGACCTACCTGTTTGTGTATTCAGTCTTGAGATGAGTAAAGAGCAACTAACTTATAGACTGCTCTCAAGCGAGGTAGGTATTGAAAGCAGTCGATTAAGAACTGGGCGTTTGCAACAAGATGAATGGCCATTACTTGGTCAAGGTATTAATACACTTGGTCAATTACCAATCTTCATTGACGACAAACCAAATTCAAGTGTTCTTGAGATGAGGTCCTTATGTCGTCGACTAATTGCTGAACAAGGGAAAGAGCTGGGACTAATTGTGATTGATTATCTACAATTAATGGAAGGGACCTCGCCCGATAATCGAGTGCAAGAAATCTCAAGGATTACTCGAGGTCTCAAGGGTATGGCAAGAGAACTTAAAGTCCCTGTCATAGCTTTATCTCAATTAAGTAGAGGCGTTGAATCAAGAACCAATAAAAGACCAATGCTTAGCGATCTCCGTGAATCTGGCTCAATAGAACAAGATGCGGACTTGGTTCTAATGATTTATAGGGATGAGTATTACAATCCAGAAACTACTGATAGAGGAATTACAGAAGTTATCGTGACAAAACACAGAAATGGACCGGTTGGAACAGTTAAATTACTTTTTGAACCCCAATTCACTAGATTTAGAAATCTTGCTGCTTAATTGTTCGAAAATTAAATTCCTACATGATTAATTGATGATTACTAAACAATCTTCAAATGAAAGTTTTGACGTAATTGTTGTAGGAGGTGGTCATGCAGGCTGCGAAGCTGCGCTAACTTCGGCAAGATTAGGATTAAATACAGCTTTATTTACACTTAATTTAGATCGAATCGCATGGCAACCATGTAATCCCGCAGTAGGGGGACCAGCTAAAAGTCAATTAGTTCATGAAGTTGATGCGCTTGGAGGGGTTATAGGAAAGTTAGCCGATTTAACAGCTCTTCAAAAAAGGGTCCTTAACGCAAGCAGAGGTCCTGCAGTTCGAGCATTGAGAGCACAAACAGATAAGCGGTTATATGCACAAGAAATGCTAAAAATCCTTCAAAACACGCCAAATTTAAAGATTAGAGAGGCAATGGTGACAGGACTAGAAATTGAAAATTCTGCCGAAAAGATTGAAAAAAACCAACCCGAAATTAAAGGGAGAATTGGATATGTAAAAGGAATTAAAACGTATTTTGGAAGTGTTTTTCGAGCAAAAGCAGTTGTCCTGACAACAGGAACTTTTTTAGGAGGCCGAATTTGGATTGGCAATCAATCTATGAGTGCCGGACGTGCAGGAGAGCAAGCTTCTCAGGGCTTGACTGAAGAATTGCAAAAATTAGGCTTTACTACTGATCGTTTAAAGACAGGAACCCCTGCTCGAGTCGATAGAAGAAGTATTGATCTTGACTGTCTAGATGAGCAATTGAGCGATGCCGCAGATAAATTCTTTTCTTTTGATCCGCTTTCTTGGGAAAGTGGAATCCAAATGAGTTGTCATATAACTCGAACAACAAAAAAAACTCATCAACTTATCAAAAATAATCTTCATTTAACTCCTATTTATGGAGGTTTTATTGATAGTAAAGGTCCAAGATATTGCCCATCTATTGAAGATAAAATTGTTCGTTTTGCCGACAAAGATTCACACCAAATTTTCTTGGAGCCTGAGGGTAGAGATACACCAGAAATGTATGTGCAAGGTTTTTCAACTGGACTACCTGAAAACTTGCAATTAGAGCTTTTAAGAACTCTTCCTGGATTAAAAGAATGTGTGATGCTCAGACCTGCTTATGCAGTTGAATATGACTACATACCAGCAACACAATTAGAAGCAACCCTAGAAACAAAAAAAATAAGCGGCCTATATAGTGCTGGACAACTCAATGGAACAACAGGATATGAAGAAGCTGCTGCACAAGGTTTAGTCGCAGGTTTAAATGCCGCAAGATTAGTGAATAACCAAGAGGGAATTATTTTCGAAAGAGAAAGTAGTTATATAGGAACTATGATCGATGATTTAGTTACAAAAGACTTAAAAGAACCATATCGTGTACTCACTAGTAGAAGTGAGTATCGTTTAATTCTTAGAGGTGATAACGCAGATAGAAGATTGACTCCACTAGGGTATAAATTAGGTTTAATTGATGAAAGAAGGTGGAAAATTTTTAATACTAAGCAACAGTTAATCAATCAAGAGAAATCAAGATTAGAGAAAGATCGAATTAAAGAAAGTGATAATTGTGCAAAAGAAATATATTCCTCAACTGGAACACCAATAAAAGGTTCTATAACGCTGGCAAACTTTCTGAGAAGAACAAATATCCATTACAAAGACTTAATTAAGTATAATTTAGCAACTAAGTGTATGCCTTTAGATGTTGAAGAAGGGGTTGAAATAGATATTAAATATAGCGGTTATTTAGAAAGACAAAAAGCTCAAATAAATCAATTAAAACAACAAAGTAAAAAGTTATTACCAAAGAATTTAAATTACAATAATATAGAAACTCTGTCTAAAGAAGCCAGAGAAAAATTAACAATTTCTCAACCCAAAAGCCTTGGTCATGCTGCTCAACTGCCTGGCGTAAGCAAAGCTGATCTCACTGCGCTTCTCGTATGGTTAAAAATAGAGCAAATGAAAAAAACTGAAAGCAAAGATTCACTTCAAATAACCAGTTAATAACAGTGAATTCAAGTAAATCTCAATTACCTTCTCCTGAAGTGATTTGGAAAGCATCGAAAGAAAGTGTTCTCTCAGGTAGAGGGAATCAAAAGCTTTCTGGAGCTTGGCAATTAATGCTATTGGGTGATGGCAGCCCAACAAGACATCTCAAGCTATTAACAGGTCATGAAGTTGCCATAAAAGTTATTTCAATGGCAACGGAAAATAGCAATGAAACTGGAGTGCCAGAAGAAGTCAACGAACTAGAACCACCTTTGATAAGAAGACAAGTTTGGCTGACATGCGGAGACTTAACCCTTGCATGGGCTGAAAGTTGGTGGAATTATCAAGAAGCAGAAAAACATCTTCGCAACAAAGATCAACCTATCTGGAAAAGCCTCACCCAAGGACGGTCTGAGCTTTTCAGAGAGGTAGATGGATTGGGTTTAGTAAATGCTAATTGGCTGAAATTAGAATTCAATGAAGAAGGTCCTTTTTGGAGCAGGCATTATCGTTTTTTTCGTCAACAAAAAGAATTAACTGTAATTAGAGAAGTTTTTAGCCCAAAATTAGAAAAATGGCTAGGACCAATACCAAGGAAGGCTTTTTGAAAAAACTAGTACTTTCTTCGGCTAGATCTTGGTATATTTTTTCTTCTTTGAGGGGTTCTTTCATCTAGGAAAGAATCGTTTATTTCTGGTGCATTTTGCTTAATTGGATTATCTTTTCTTTCCCACTTATCTAATTTAAAAGATTGATCATCTGGCCATTCATCCAGTTCGTCTGAATTATTTACCCTTGTCTGAATCTGAGGTGGTAAGGCTTTAGGAACTCTCAAGGAAATAGCGCCTAAGGGTCTTTTTATATAGTTTCTACTCTCTTGAAGCGGTTCATTATCATCGAGGTCTTCACTATCCAACCAATCATCATCATCCTCAAAAAACCAATCAATTTTCTCTTCCATCCAACGACCAACTTTTTCGAGATTTGCTGAAGTCTCTTTATCTTGCCACCCTCCCCTTCTTTGACCAGGACGATTACCTGCTACTCCATCTACAACCTGTTTCCCAGTTTGTATCCATTTATCCATTCTGCGATCAAGAGATGCTCGAGATCGCTGACGAAATTTATTACGATTGTTATTTGAGCTCATCTTTTAAATTTAACTCTTTCAAACCAACAAGTGAATCACCGTAAAGATGAAATTATTCAAAAATACAAATAAAAGCCAATGAAAGAAGAAAATTATTGATTAATTCTAGAAAAAGGTTGAAATTCAAGTACGCATTTTGGATTCCATCGACCTCCAAAATAATTATTACAACAGGTGCGACAGGCAGCGCCTTTCACAATACGTCGATAACTAAAACTTCTTTGACATGAAGGGCAAGTTGCCACCCATTTGGGGATTCTTTTTAATATTGGGAAAGAATGACGAACTGTTACTTGGAAATCAGTTTGAGCGGAATTGATCTCTGCCATACATTTGTGAAAATTAGGCCCATGTGCCTCTTCCACTTTCAGGACAAGATCAATCCAGGCATGAATCATTTCGTGGCACAATGTACTCTTCAATGCCTTTTGGGGAAGATTCTCTAATACTGGTCTGGACAGAATTATTTCACTAGCTTTATCTCCCAAGAAATTCGTTTTACTTCTATAGATCCCAGCCGTAGTGCGCATGCGGCCATCACTCCAACGAACAGAGACTCTGGGAACTCCATTCTCCAACAAAGAGTTCTGAAAATATTGCCTGTTTAATTCAAGAAATAATGGTAAAACAGGTATTAAAGACATTGATGCCGAGAACTCATTAGCATGTTTATTCCGATAACATTCTGTCTAACTATCAATAACAAACAAGCTAATCTCATGGCTAATAAGTCAGAATCTTTAACTAAACGGAATTCAAAAAATGGATAGTGCTCTTATCAAAGCAATTGGATTAAAAGCTCTCTTGGTTGGAGTTGGCGCACTTCTCCTTTTTTGGACTTTTAACGCAATTAAACTCGTAATAAGTGCTAGAGGCATTAATCCACTTGTCAAAAAGTTTTTTGATCAAATTGCGGCTGGACGTATTGATGGAGCTTATAGACTTACAACAAAAGCTTATAAAACACATGTCACTAGACAAGACTTCATCAAATTTTTGGGTAGCTTACAATTAAATCGATATAGAAACTTGAAGTCAGGGCGTCCAAGAATAGAAGACAATCAAATAATGCTCACACTAAGCTTAAAATCAGAAGATAAGAAAAATGAAATGCCCCTGGACTTTACCTTTATTAAAATCAACGAAAATTGGCAAATAGATCGTATTGCGAAAGCAAATACGTAATGAAGCTAAATGTGATAAGTGAATTCAAACTTGACTCAATGTTATGAACGTGCAAAAGAGCTTAGAGCTTTGCTTAATAAAGCAAATTATTCTTACTATGTATTAGATGCACCAGAGTTAGATGATGCCATTTATGATCAACTATATCGGGAATTAATTGAAATTGAAAATATACACCCATCTTTGATTACTGATGATAGCCCTTCCCAAAGATTAGGAGGTATTCCTTCTAAAGGATTCAAAAATATTGAGCATAATATTCCTCTTTTAAGCCTAGATAATGCTTTTGATATAAATGAATTAAAAGCATGGTATGAAAAGATCAGAAAATTAATAAATACAAAAAATAAACCTATCAAGGAAGTTGATAATCCAGAACTAATATGTGAATTAAAAATTGATGGGAATGCTATTTCACTAAGGTATGAGAATGGAATTTTAACTAAAGCAGCAACTCGTGGAGATGGAAAAACTGGAGAGGATATCACTACTAATATAAGAACAATTTCTACAATTCCTTTGCGTTTATTATTAAAAAATCCACCCTCTTGGATAGAAATTAGAGGAGAAGCTTTCATGCCGAACAATATATTTAAAAAACTCAATATTGAGAGAAAAGATACTGATCAACCACTCTTTGCCAATCCTAGAAACTCTTGTGCAGGAACATTAAGACAACTAGATCCCAAAATAGTTGCATCTAGAAAACTTGACTTCTTCGCATATAGTCTTTATTTACCAGAACATTGGGAGCCAACTGATAGCAATTTTAAAAAACCAAATTCTCAATCTGAATCGCTTGAGTTTTTAAAAGCTATTGGTTTCAAAGTTAATATTACCTATGAATCAAAAAAAACCTTAAATGAAGCAAATAGCTATTACAAGTATTGGGAAATTGAAAAAGATTCTTTAGCTTATGCCACTGATGGGATAGTAGTGAAAATAGATAAATTTGAAATACAAAATCTCTTAGGAGCAACAAATAAAGCTCCAAGATGGGCCATCGCTGTGAAATATCCAGCAGAAGAGAAAGCGACTAAGTTAAGGAAACTAATTTTTCAAGTAGGTCGCTCTGGTGCTGTAACACCAGTAGCAGAGTTTGAATCGATAGAACTTGCAGGAACATCTGTTAATCGTGCAACTCTTCATAATGCAAAAAGACTTTCCTCTTTAGATCTTCATTATGAAGACACCATTATTGTTCGAAAAGCTGGAGAAATTATTCCTGAAGTCATTAGAGTTATAAAAGAATTTAGAACAGTTGATTCACAATTAGTAGAATTCCCTCAAAACTGCCCAGCATGTGATTCCAAGTTAATTCAAGAAGAAAACGAAGCAATAACGAAATGTATTAATTCTGAATGCCCAGCAAAATTAAAAGGTCTTTTACGTCATTGGGTCAGCAAAGGATCAATGAACATAGATGGATTAGGTGAAAAAATTATTAATCAATTAGTGAATGAAGGATATGTAAAATCAATCGCAGATTTATACAAACTTGAAATTGATTCCCTTTTAAAACTTGAAAGATTTGGTGAGAAATCTGCAAATAATTTACTAATAGAAATTAACGAATCTAAAAACAAAAATTGGCACAAACAGCTCTACGGTTTAGGGATACCTCACATAGGAGAAGCTAATGCTAAATCTCTTTCAAAAAACTTTCATAGTATTGAAGAACTTAATATTGTTGCGAAGGAGACACCTGAAAATATATCGAATATTTATGGATTTGGAAATGAAATGAAAGATGCAATAGTTAAGTGGTTTGATGATTTTAATAATCAAACCTTAATTAGAGAATTAAAAGCAATCGGATTCTCCCTAAAAGAGAGTTTAGATTCAAACTACAATTCAAATCAATCAAATGTTTTTGTTGGTAAGGTTTTTGTTTTAACAGGAACTTTGGATTCGCTTACAAGAGATGAAGCAAAAGAATTGATAGAAAGTGCTGGAGGAAAAGTTAACTCTTCAATTAGTAAAAAAACTAATTTTTTACTATCAGGAAAAAAAGCGGGTAGTAAATTAAAAAAAGCAGAAGAGCTCGGAGTAAAAATAATTAACGAAAATGAATTTAGGCTATTATTATAAAAATAATTAGAATTTAAAAATGGATAAGAATCAAATCTTTTCTTTAATTAAAACAGAATGTGGACGCGCAAAATATGAGATGCTGGCTTCTAAAAAAGGTATATTTAATCGAATAAGACTTTATTGGTTTATCGTATTTGCAGCGATTGAAGATTGGAATTTAAAAGCTGATGATTAATCTAGTGATTGAGAATCCTGATTTAGTTTGCTTGTTGAACGTAAAACTAAAATAACAACTAAAATAGTAGATAAAATACTAATTAAGCTCCAAATAAATGAACTAGTATCAGATCTTCCTGAGAGTACTTGACCAAAATTTGAAACTTTGAGTGCTAAGGAACCTAAGCTGCAATATAAAATTGTTCCAGGTAATATACCAATCATTCCAAGAGTAAAATCGCGAACTTTTACCTCACTTAAGCCATATGTAAAATTAAGTAAGCCAAATGGAAAAAGAGGAGAAAGTCTTGTGAGAAGAATGACTTTTAGGCCCTCGCGTGTAACAGCTTTCTCCATTATTTGAACTTTTGGAAAATTGGAGACCTTTTTTTGAGCCCATTCTCTTAAAAAGTTTCTCCCTAAATAAAAAGTTAGGTGAGCTCCAATAAAGGCACCTACAAACACAACCGCGCTTCCAAGCCAGGTGCCATAAATAAAGCCAGACAACATTGAAAGCCATGAACCCGGCAACAAGCAAGACACCCAAAAAACATACAACAAAGCAAAAACCAAAATTCCAAAAGGGCTACTTAAAAAAGGAATGAAATTATTAACCAGAGTTTCTAAGTTGTTAGACATAGTTTAGAGAGTTCCATCCAATCCCATTAGACGCTCTTTGACTAGGCGGACTTGCGCTTCTGACTCCGTTAAGTTTGCTCTGCATTCCTCAACAACCTCTTGGGGAGCTTTATCAACAAAATTCTTATTTGCGAGACGTCCTGAGAGACTGTCTATTTCCTTTTGTGCTTTATTTAAATCTTTTTCAAGCCTTGATCGTAAAGAAGCTATATCTATCAATCCTTCAATAGGAAGAACCACCTCTAGCTCTCCACTTACACCGGCTAAAGCTTTCATAGAAGGTAATGATTTTGCTTGCTCTGGAGATAATATTTGGACTTCCTCAGCCTTAGTCAAAACAGCAATATCATTGATTGATGTTTTTAGAGTGTTTTGCAAGACTTTCTTGCCAGAGACCAACATGACAGGAACTTTTTGGGAGGGTTTCAACCCAGCAACTGCTCGTAGATTGCGAATCAATCGTATAGATGCCAATAAATCAGAAAAAGAGCTCTCTAAATCAATATTCAAGTCTTGTTCATTTAACTTTGGCCAAGGCTGCAAAGCTAGAAAGTTATCCTCATCTAAACCAGTTAATCCATGCCAAAGCTCCTCTGTTAAATGAGGCATTAGAGGATGAAGCATAATCAATAGATCACTTAAAACTTTGTATAGGACACTTTTCGCAATTTTTTGATCTAATAATTGATTAGGAGAAATATTTTCTGAAGTATTCAATCTCCGTTTGATTAGTTCTAAATACCAATCACAAAAATCATTCCAAGCAAATTCATATAATCCCTTAGCTGCCTCTCCTAAAGCATAATTTTCATATCGATTTGCAGTCTCACGATTGACTCGAGCAAGTCTTGATAAAATCCACTTATCTGATAATTGCAACTGAGAAGAATCATATTTCTCCAAATTTGTAAAATCTTGATCCTCAAGATTGATTAGAGCAAATCTAGTTGCATTCCAAAGTTTGTTAGCAAAATTTCTAGAGGCCTCAACCGTTGCTGAAGTTTGATTTTTTCGATCAAAGTCAAGACGTATATCTTGTCCCGCGCCTGCAACTTCACGAACAAGCGCAAACCTCAAAGCATCTGTTCCATATCTTTCTATTAGTAATAAAGGATCAATACCATTTCCTGCACTTTTACTCATCTTTCGATTCTGCTCATCTCTAACAAGTCCATGAATATAGACGTCAGCAAATGGCATCCTCTCCGTAAAGACTCCGGCCATCATTGTCATTCTTGCTACCCAAAAGAAAATAATGTCAAAGCCAGTAACTAGTGTATTTGTGGGATACCAACGTTGAAAATCAGGATGCGTTTCATCAGGCCAACCTAAAGTAGAAAAAGGCCATAAACCACTAGAAAACCACGTATCTAGAACATCTTCATCTTGCTCAATTCTGACTGAGTCTCCATATTTTTCTCGTGCTAATTTCTTCGCTTCATCTTCTGTTCGAGCAACAATGTATGGTGTTTCATTAACAACTTTATTATCTGTTTGACTAATCACAAACCAAGCCGGAATGCGATGTCCCCACCACAATTGTCTACTAATACACCAATCTCTTATATCAGTTAACCAATCTCGATAAACTTTAGACCATCTATTAGGAATAAATTTTGGTTGGCCTTTTTCAAAAAATTCAGAACAACTTGTAGCGAGAGGATCCATTTTGACAAACCATTGAGTGGAAAGCAGTGGCTCTACTGGTACTTTCCCTCTATCAGAGAAAGGAACACTATGTTTATAAGCTTCAATCTTTGTTAAAAGACCAATTTCCTTTAAAGAATCAACAACAGCTTCACGAGCTTGAAAACGATCCAAGCCTTCAAATTGACCTGCATTGTGATTCATTGTTCCTTTTTTAGTCATGACTGTTATTTGAGGTAAGTCATGTCTCTGACCTATCTCAAAATCATTAGGATCATGAGCTGGAGTAACTTTGACACATCCAGTTCCAAAATCTTTATCTACATGAGGATCTCCAATAATGGGAATAGTTCTGCCAACTAGAGGCAACGTAAGTTTCTCCCCAATGAGATCTTTATACCTTTCATCTGATGGGTTTACAGCAACCGCAACATCACCAAGCATTGTCTCAGGACGTGTAGTCGCTACTTCTAAGTAACTAATTTGTTTAGCACTTGATACAGATGAGGTGACTAACGGATATCGAAAATGCCATAGATGTCCATCTACTTCTTTCATTTCAACTTCTAAATCACTCACAGCCGAACCAGAGGCAGGGCACCAATTCACTAAATATTCTCCTCTATAGATCAATCCCTTCTCATGTAAACGAACAAATGCTTCTGAAACAGCTTTGCTCAGGCCCTCATCCAATGTAAATCTCTCTCTACTCCAGTCTACGGAGTATCCCAAACGCTTTAATTGATCAACAATTCTTCCACCACTTTTTTCTTTCCACTCCCAAGCTTTTTCCAAAAAGGAAGCTCTACCAAGATCACGACGATTTTTACCTTCTTCCTTAAGTTGTCTCTCGAGAATAGTTTGAACCGCAATTGAAGCATGATCTGTTCCTGGAAGACAAAGAACATTATTTCCTTTTAATCTCTTATATCTAACAACTGTATCGATTAAAGCAGTATTAAAAGCATGCCCCATATGCAGACTACCAGTGACATTTGGAGGAGGAATAACTACGGAGAATGGTTCTCCAGGAGCTGATGGATCAGGTTTAAAAGCTCCTTTTTCTTCCCAAGCTTTCTGCCAGCGATTTTCAGTACCAACTGGATCATATGTTTTAGGAAGCCCTGAGGCTTCAGATAATTTTGTAGTTTTTGCCCGCTCTATCACAGAAAAAAAAATTTGTTTAATTTAATTTACTCATTCCCGATAAAAGTTTTACATCATTCTTGCTTTTCCTAAATTCAACTGTCACTTTTCACGTTCCAAGGAATCGAAACTATTGAGTCATGCCTTTCCCATTCAGCCGAAAATAAAGAAACCTTTTCACTTAGACCAATCCTTTGTAAGGCTTGAACTACATCGTTATCATTAATCTCCTTATCTACAGCTATAGGGATTATCAAAACTTGCGCTTCTGCAGGATCAGCCATCACATGTAATGAGAAATCTTCTAAAGCTCTTTCAAAAAATATTTTTCTCATTCTGGTTGATAAAGGAGAACCCATAGCTTTCGCAAACAATTCCAGACTTTCTTTATCTCCAGACAGCCCACAATTTAAACTTAACCAGATTAAAAATTTAACCCAGCTATCTACGCTCCACAGTGGCTGAAAGCTATCTCGCTTACTGTAAATTAATTCCAACAATGCGAACTCAAATGCTTTTGCTTGAATAGAAGTGAGAGATATTTGTTCCATAGAAGACATTTTCTCCAACTACAGTCAAACTAGTATTTATTGGTCATTATCTGTTTATTTGTCATGGATCTGAACGACCCTGAACTTGAGTTCTCCGATCTTGTTTACGCATATCAAAGCTGGGTAATCGCTGTAATCAACGATGAAAAATTAAATAGTCAGGAAATGTTGCTTACAGAGGAGATATCAGATGATGCTTTAAATGCTATGAGATTCTTACCGGGTGACGTAACTAGCGCAATTGAGACAAGTTTAGCTCGCGTCTATGAAGTTGATTCTGATGAGCTCTCATCAATCTTGTTCCCAGAAGAATAAAATCAATTCTCAAGTTGTCTTAATAAAAAATTATTGAACTTTTGAAAGTTTTCTAAAGCCTGATCCACATGGAGAAGCTTCTGCCCCTTTTGGCGTACTAATCAAAAATCCACCTCCACTCAAATCACCAAAATAATTCAGCTTAAGACCTTGAAAAAACAGAATTTGATCTTGGCGTGCATACAAAGTAATTCCATCAGCTCTAGCCAATGGAACACCATTATTTTTTCCTGGACTAATTCTGATAAATTTCCATCCCTCCCCACACTTATCATCCAATAAATCAATATGCATAACTCCTGGGGTTCCAGTAAAAGCAGCTTGTCTGTTTAACTCTGCTACTGCTGTTGCTGAAATTTTTAAACCAGGACCATTTTGCATAAATGAAGATAAATTTAGATGGGCGATCCAGGGTTCGAACCAGGGACATCCTGCTTGTAAGGCAGGCGCTCTACCGCTGAGCTAATCGCCCATACAACTTTTTAGTCCTTAGACTAATTCATGTACTTTATACCTCAAGCTGCTCTGTTGTTGAGAATTAATCATAATTAAATCAACGATTCAAAAAAAAATCGTTTTCTGAGCTTAGTAACAGCTCTCTCAAGACAGCAAGAAATGGAAAACACAAACAAAATAAACTCGGAACAAAAAATCAATAGACTCCTTAAAGTAGTTTCAGACTTGCGAGATCCAATCAATGGTTGTCCTTGGGATCTCAAGCAAACTCATCTTTCGTTGATCCCATATGTTCTAGAGGAAGCCTATGAAGTTGCTCACGCAATACGAGAAGACAACCCTGACGAATTAAAAGAAGAGCTTGGAGATCTCTTATTACAAATAATTTTGCATGCTCAAATAGCAAAAGAAAATAACTTATTTGATATGACAGATATCATTGAAATAATCACTGAAAAGCTAATTCGAAGACATCCACATGTATTTCAAAAACAAGAAAAAGTGAGTATGAGAGAAGTTGAAGACACTTGGGAAAAAATCAAGAATCAAGAAAAACCATTAACTCACTCAAAAACACCCATTAGTGACCGATTAAAGCTAAAAATACGACCTCAATCTTCAACGAAAGCAGCACTAATTATCTCTAAAAAGGCTTCAAAAAACGGATTCGAATGGGAAAGAAGTGATCAAATTTGGGATAAATTATATGAAGAGTTAGAAGAATTAAAAGACGCATTAAAAACAGACAAAACTTCTGAGGCTGAAGCTGAAATAGGAGACGTATTGTTTACATTGATAAATATTGCAAGGTGGCATAAAATATCTATAGAAGAAGGATTAGCAAAAACAAATAAAAGATTCTTAGAAAGATTAACTTATATAGAAGAAAATATAGAGGGCGAATTACATTCACAATCAAAAAAAGAATTAGAGAAATACTGGAAATTAGCCAAGATTAATCTCAAGCATTAATATTATTATTATGAATAATAAACTAAAAGGAGAACCAGAATGGCTTGATGAATATCATCAAGGCGTTAGGTATGGATTACAGGGAAAATTAATACTAGAAGAGTCAAGTCCTTTTCAAAAAATTACCATCTATGAAAGCAAAAGATATGGCAAAGCACTATTACTTGATGGTTGTTGGATGACAGCAGAAAAGTCTGAAAAATGTTATCACGAATGTCTTATTCATCCTGCCATGTGTTGTTCTACTAAAATAGATAATATTTTAATTATAGGAGGAGGTGATGGTGGTAGTGCAAGAGAGTGTTTAAAATATAAAGAGGTTAAGTCTATCGATTTAGTTGAAATTGACCTAAGAGTTATTGAATTAAGTCAAAAGTATTTACCTAATATTGGAGGAAATGCCTGGTCTGACTCAAGATTAAATTTACAAATCAAGAATGGAATTGATTGGGTCAAATATACAAAAGAGAATTCATATGATGTAATTATTATTGATGGCGCAGATCCTATTGGACCGTCCAAAGAATTATTCAGCAATTCTTTTCTCACAAATTGCAAACGAATACTTAAACCAGGAGGGGTTTTTGCAACACAAAGTGAATCGCCAGAATCTTTTCAGCAAATTCACATAAATATTGTCAAAGTTCTGCGTGAAATTTTTGACTACGCAGATCCAATGTATGGATCCGTCTCCATATACCCAAGCGGTTTATGGAGCTGGACATTTGCATCTATGGAAACGCCAAAATACATTCATCCAAAAAAAAGTCGCGTAATAGAAATATCTGACACTTGTCAGATTTGGAGTGAGCGATGGCACCAAGGTGCATTTAACACGATTCCTGCATTCTTAGAAAGGGAGCTAGCAAAAATATGACCAAATCTAATTTCAATGATCAATCACTGTTTAATAACAATGGTGCAATATTCATGGGTGCCAAAAGAAGCATTGATCAATGTAAAGTTTCGCTGTTAGGAGTTCCTTATGATGGAACTTGTTGCTTTAGACCTGGCGCACGATTCGGTCCTTCAGCTGTTAGGGAAGATAGTTATGGAATTGAAACATATTGTCCACAACTAAATTTAGATTTAGAGGATATAAACTTTGCTGACATAGGTTCATTAGATATTCCCTATGGAGATGCAAAATTAACAGTTGATTATATACGAAAAGCGACAGATATTTTACTTAAAAATAACTTAAAACCTCTTATTATTGGTGGAGAGCATTCAATAACAAGTGGCATTATTCAATCTATAGTTACTAATTATCCTGAATTAATTATGATTCAATTAGATGCTCATGCAGATCTTAGAGACGAATGGTTAGGTAGTAAGTATAGTCACGCGTGTACTATGAAAAGATGTTTAGAAATACTACCTAGCAAAAAGATCTTTCAAATAGGAATAAGAAGTGGAACCAGATCAGAATTTCTTGAAATGAATAATACTAAAAGATTAATTAAACATACTTTGGGAGAGAATGCAAAATATTTAGAAGAGGCTCTAAAAAGTTTTAAAGGGACTCCAGTCTATTTAACTTTTGATTTAGATTGGTTTGATCCATCTATCATGCCAGGAACAGGCACTCCTGAACCTGGAGGCTATTTCTGGGGGGATTTTGCAGCAATAATAGATGTTATCAAGTCTCATAACTTAATTGGTGCGGATGTAGTCGAGTTATCTCCCAAATTGGATAACTCTGGTATTAGTAGTATCCTTGCTGCAAAAGTTATACGTTCATTGATTATGTTATTGGACAAAGAAACCTAAAATTTTGAGTTTAATTCTCATTTATAACTAATACCTTTCCAAAATCGAGTTGTTGATGAATAAATTTTTCAGACACCTTTGGGAAATTAGATTCTTTTTTTATCCAATGACCACAAGAAACAAATGAAGATATCTCAGAATGTATTTTAATCTTTCTAAGTTTGCACCATGAGAATGAATCAAAATGACTTGAAACACACTGATTACAGCTTCTACAAGATCTTTTTGCAGTCATTAAGTCTTAACCCAAGACTCATACAGTAGTAAAACTTTCCGGATCGAGCCACAAAGCATTAAATTTAGTTTTAGAAATTCTTATAGGTTCACGTTATTACTAGTGAATTTCTACATACTGTTCAGCAAAAAATGAAATTACTGCAAACTCCTCTTTACAAAGAATGCCAAAAATTAGGCGGTAAAATGGTCCCTTTTGCAAATTGGGAAATGCCTGTTAGTTTTTCTGGGTTAATAGAAGAACACATTGCAGTAAGAAAAAATGTTGGGATGTTCGACATATCTCACATGGGTGTTGTGCAATTAAAAGGTAAAAATATCAAGAGTTCATTACAAAAATTAGTTCCATCAGACGTGTTTCGAATAGGACCTGGCGAAGCGTGTTATACAGTTTTGTTAAAAGAAAATGGAGGAATTCAAGACGATCTAATCATTTATGATCAGGGTATTTTAGATACAAAAGAAGAAAGTATAGTTCTAGTCATTAATGCCTCAAGAAAAGAATCTGACATTAAATGGTTAAGTTCAAACCTCTCTAAAAACGAAATCACAATATCCGAATTCATGCCTAAGGGTGCATTAATTGCCATACAAGGTCCAGAATCAATCAGTACATTTGAGAAAATTCTCCAAGAGCCTTTATCTAATTTGCCGCGTTTTGGTCACAGAACTATTACTTCAAATCCCAATCTAATCAACTCAGAAGAATCAATTTTTATTGCACGAACTGGTTATACAGGAGAGGAAGGTTTCGAATTTTTGTCATCTCCAGAAACAGCTAAGTCCATCTGGAAGAGTCTAATTGCGTCGGGAGTTACTCCATGCGGGCTAGGAGCAAGAGATACATTACGATTAGAGGCTTCTATGCATTTATATGGCAACGATATCAACCTAGATACAACTCCCTTTGAAGCTGGCTTGGGTTGGTTAGTTCATTTAGAAATGCCTAATGATTTCATAGGTAGGAAAGCTCTAGAAAAACAAGCCGAAGTTGGAACGCTAAAAAAACTTGTTGGTATTCAAGTCCTTGATAAAGGAATTGCAAGAAAAGGATATACAGTTCTATACAACAGCGAGACTGTTGGAATGGTAACTAGCGGAACTTGGTCTCCAACATTGAAAAAACCTATAGCTCTTGCTTATGTGCCAAGCGAAATTGCAAAAGTAAATACTCAATTAGAAGTAGAAATTAGAGGGAAAAAACATCCAGCCATCATCGTAAAAAGACCTTTCTATCGAAAAGGTTTTTGAGCAAGTAGAAACGGTGTTGTGCAAAAAAGCCGGTCTTTGTGGGAAACTCATTATTCATGATGATTGAGAAATTCATGCGCAATAAAACTTGTGGAGAACTACGAGCTTCCGCAATTAGCGCAAATGTTCAACTATGTGGTTGGGTTGATCGCAGAAGGGATCATGGAGGGGTAATTTTTATTGATCTAAGAGACCGCTCTGGAACAATTCAAATCACAGTTGATCCAGATCAAGGTCAGGATCTGTTTAGCATCGCTGAAAGTCTAAGAAATGAAACTGTCCTTCAAATCAATGGATTAGTAAGAGCAAGACCTGAAGAAGCTATTAATACAAAAATCCCAACCGGTGAAGTAGAAGTCCTAGCTAAAAAGATAAAAATTCTCAATTCTGTCACCAGTACACTCCCATTCTCAGTGTCAATTCATGATGAGGAGAGTGTTAAAGAAGAAATCAGGCTAAGGCATAGATATTTAGATCTCAGAAGAGAGAGAATGAATAATAATCTTCAATTAAGACATAACACTGTCAAAGCGGCTAGAAGTTTTCTTGAAAACGAAGGATTTATAGAAGTTGAAACACCTATTTTGACTCGCTCAACTCCTGAAGGAGCAAGAGATTACTTAGTCCCCTCACGTGTATGTGGTGGCGAGTTTTTTGCTTTACCGCAATCCCCACAATTATTCAAACAATTGTTGATGGTTGGTGGAGTTGAACGTTATTACCAAGTCGCACGTTGTTTTCGTGATGAAGATTTACGCGCAGATAGGCAACCAGAATTTACTCAATTAGATATTGAAATGAGTTTTATGGAGGAAAAAGAGATCATTGAATTAAATGAAAAATTAATTGTGAACATATGGAAAAAAATTAAAGGGATTGATCTCCAAACTCCATTCCCAAGAATGACTTGGCAAGAAGCTATGGATAGATTTGGAACTGACAGGCCTGATACTCGATATGGAATGGAACTTGTCAACACAAGTGATTTATTTTCCCATAGTGGATTTAAAGTTTTTTCAAATGCTATTTCTTCTGGTGGATGCGTTAAGTGCATCACCATTAAGGATGGAAATAATTTAATTAGTAATGTAAGAATAAAGCCAGGTGGAGATATTTTTAGCGAAGCCCAAAAGGCTGGCGCTGGTGGACTAGCATTTATCAGAGTTCGAAATAATGAAGAAGTCGATACTATTGGAGCCATAAAAGATAATTTAACTACCTCACAAATAAAAGAACTCCTATTAAAAACCCAAGCTAAACCAGGTGATCTAATACTTTTTGGTGCAGGTCCAACAAATATTGTAAACAGAACCTTAGATAGAGTTCGTCAATTTATTGCGAAAGATCTAAAAATAATTTCAGACAATGAATTAAAAACTCAATGGAATTTTCTTTGGGTCACTGATTTTCCTATGTTTGAATTTAATGCTGATGAGAATCGTCTTGAAGCAATTCATCATCCCTTTTGCGCTCCTAAGCCTGAAGATATTGGTGAATCAGAAAGCTTATGGAAAGAGAATTTACCCAATGCAAATGCCCAAGCGTATGATCTAGTTCTTAATGGATTAGAAATTGGTGGGGGATCTTTAAGAATTCACAACTCAGAGCTTCAAAAAACCGTTCTAGAAGTAATTGGTCTATCTAAAAATCAAGCAGAAGAGCAATTCGGTTTTTTAATTGATGCACTTGCAATGGGTGCTCCTCCACATGGTGGGATTGCATTTGGACTGGACAGAATAGTTATGCTCTTAGCCAATGAAGATTCAATTAGAGATACCATTGCTTTTCCAAAAACACAACAAGCTCGTTGTTCCATGGCTAAAGCCCCTGCAAACGTAGAAAATAAACAATTAGAAGACCTCCATATAGCCTCCACTTGGATCGAACCTGATTGAATTGATAGAAATTAATGGCAAAAACATTATCCTAAAGAGAAAATATGTAAATTTCTTGGCGTTTAGCTGGATCAAGGTAGCTTAAAGAATGATTGAAAAGTAAATGGCAAAATTTGTTTTCGTCACTGGTGGTGTAGTTTCAAGCATTGGCAAAGGAATTGTTGCCGCAAGTCTTGGCAGACTACTGAAGTCAAAAGGATACAGTGTTTCGATTTTGAAGCTTGACCCATATCTAAATGTTGATCCTGGGACAATGAGCCCTTTTCAGCATGGAGAGGTTTTTGTAACTGAAGATGGTGCCGAAACTGATTTAGACCTTGGGCACTATGAGCGCTTTACAGATACTGCAATGTCAAGACTAAACAGTGTCACGACAGGTTCCATTTATCAAGCTGTTATTAATAAAGAAAGAAGAGGTGACTATAACGGAAGAACAGTTCAAGTCATCCCCCACATCACTCGTGAAATTCGCGAAAGAATTAAACGTGTAGCAGACAATAGTGGTGCAGATGTAGTGATATCAGAAATTGGAGGAACGGTTGGAGATATTGAATCTCTACCTTTTCTTGAGGCAATAAGAGAATTTAAAGGGGATGTAAAAAGAAACGATGTTGTTTATGTTCACGTCACATTATTGCCTTACATCGGTACATCTGGAGAGATTAAAACCAAGCCAACACAGCACTCAGTAAAAGAATTACGCTCTATAGGTATTCAGCCAGATATTTTAGTTTGTCGCAGTGATAGGCCCATTAATGATGAATTAAAAAATAAAATAGGGGGTTTCTGTGGGGTTAACTCTGATGCGGTTATAGCATCTCTTGATGCGGACAGTATTTACTCAGTACCATTAGCTCTCAAAGATGAAGGACTTTGCAAAGAAGTCTTAGATTGCTTGGATCTGAATGATCATGAAAGTGATTTAGAAGACTGGGAACAATTAGTCCATAAATTGCGCAATCCTGGTCCTTCTGTCAAAGTTGCATTAGTTGGCAAATATGTACAATTAAACGATGCCTACTTATCAGTAGTTGAAGCATTACGTCATGCGTGTATCTCGCAAGATGCATCTTTAGATCTTCGCTGGATCAATGCGGAGAGCATAGAATCAGAGGGAGCAGAAAAACTACTTCAGGGAATGGACGCAATTGTCGTTCCTGGAGGTTTTGGTAACCGTGGCGTAAATGGAAAAATAGCTGCTATCAGATGGGCAAGGGAGCAAAGGGTCCCTTTTCTTGGACTTTGCTTGGGTATGCAATGTGCTGTCATTGAATGGGCTCGCAATTTAGCTGGTTTAGAAGATGCATCTAGTGCCGAACTAGATCCAAATTCAAAACACCCTGTAATTCACTTACTGCCAGAGCAACAAGACGTAGTTGATCTAGGTGGAACAATGCGATTAGGAGTATATCCTTGTAGACTTCAACCCAACACAACTGGGCAAAGTTTATACAACGAAGAAGTTGTTTACGAAAGGCACAGACATCGTTATGAGTTCAACAATTCATATAGGACTCTCCTAATGGAATCTGGTTATGTAATTAGTGGTACTTCACCTGATGGTCGATTGGTAGAGCTAATAGAATTAAAAAATCATCCATTTTTTATTGCATGTCAATATCATCCAGAATTTCTCTCTAGACCAGGGAAACCACACCCTTTATTTAGTGGCTTGATTCAAGCTGCACAATTACGCGTACCATCCTCACCAAGTGAGGCATTCAATCCAAAATCAAAAATTATTGAAAAAAAATCTCTAGAACAGCAATAAATGGAACCCTTTCTACCAGTAGTTGAATGTTTTCATTCTCTACAAGGAGAAGGAGAACATGCTGGTAGAAGCGCTTACTTCATCAGACTAGCTAGTTGTACAATTGGATGTCCTTGGTGTGATACGAAAAATTCATGGAATTCCGAACTTCATCCACAACAAAGTTTGATAGATTTATCAATTAGCACAGCTAAAGCCCAAAAAGAAGGTGCAGCTTTTGTTGTAATCACTGGAGGTGAACCACTACATCATAATTTAGATAATCTATGCAGAGAAATTAGAAAATCTACACTCAACCTAGAGAAAAAATCTATTCCAATTCATCTCGAAACCAGTGGCGTAGATAGACTAAGTGGCAATCCAGATTGGATAACATTATCTCCTAAACGGCATTCTCCTCCACGCCTTGATAATCTCTTATCTTGCCAAGAATTAAAAGTTGTTATCCAAAATGCTGAAGATTTACTTTTTGCTAAAACAATGGCTGATTCAATAAAAAATAATGGAAAAATTAAACCTCAATTATTTTTGCAAGCAGGATGGGAAAATGAAGAGGGACAAACACTAGCAATCAAGTTTGTCAAAAACAATCCGGATTGGAGATTAAGTATGCAAACTCACAAATGGCTAGGTGTACTCTAACCATCTATATAAATGAGATTTTGCTTCATTAGATTTAAAAATAAAAATAATGATTGAACAGACAACAATTGCATTACTTTCCGGAGGAATTGATTCAGCTACAGCTGCATGTATCGCTATGGAAGCTGGGCAAAAAGTAATTGGATTATCATTTGATTATGGCCAACGACATCTTAAGGAGTTACAAGCAGCAGCAGATTTAGCAAAAAATTTAAAACTTGAGGATCATATAACAATAAAGATTGATTTATCTTCTTGGGGTGGTTCCTCCTTGACCGATACGTCACAAGCAATCCCAATTAAAGGCATACAAAAAAATACTATTCCTAACACTTACGTTCCTGGTAGAAACACTATCTTTGTTGCTATTGGTTTGAGTCTTGCAGAAGCTCGTGGAGCCAATCGAATCGCATTAGGAATAAATGCAATGGACTATTCTGGATATCCAGACTGTAGACCGGATTATTTAAAAGCATATCAAGAATTAGCTAACCTATCGAGCAGAGTAGGACGCGAGGGAAAAGGGATAAAACTATGGGCTCCACTACTAGATTGGGAAAAAACAAAAATCTTTGAAGAAGCATTACGCTTAAAAATTCCTATAGAAAAAACATGGAGTTGCTATCAAGGTGAAAGTAAACCATGTGGGAGATGTGATAGTTGTCGTATTAGAGATAAAGCATTAAAAGAAATAGGTCGCGAAGATCTATGTAGTCAAAATATCTAGTGAATAATATTAAACGACTACTATGTCAGTGGGAATCACCTGAGCAAGTAGCCTATAAATTGATTCAAGAATGGGGAGAAGCAGGATTTATATGGCTCGATGGCGATGGGAGTGATTTAGGTCGATGGGTCACCTTAGGAATTAATCCTTTAGAACAGTTTTGCTCTAGAGAATTAGAAAATTCAAAAAAGTACTCTAATCCTTTTAAAATTTTACGCGAATTACCCCAAGGGCATTGGACTGGTTGGTTGAGTTATGAAGCTGCATCTTGGACAGAACCACAAAACCCATGGCAAAAAAGTTGTATGGCAACTTTATGGATAGCCTCTCATGACCCTATATTAAAATTTGATCTTCAGAAGAGAGAGCTATGGCTAGAAGGCAAAGATCCAAAACGCATCTCAATTATGGAAAATTTTCTAAACAGTACTTTTCACCAAAAGCTTTCCAAACCAGACAGTGAAGCAGCAAAACAAGCAGAACGCAAACATAGTATTCCCCTAGAATCTTGGGACTGGAGGTTAACAAGTCAAGAATATTCTGAAAGAGTTGATGAGATCAAAGAATGGATTGCGAACGGTGATATTTTTCAGGCTAATCTAACTACCTCATGCCAAGCCCCATTGCCAGAATCCATGCGTCCAATAGACGTATATTCAAAACTTAAAAAATGCTCCCCTGCTCCATTTGCTGGAGTAATTATCGGCGATCAGATGGCAAAAGGA
The DNA here is from genome assembly GCA_003216715.1 of Prochlorococcus sp. AG-402-L09. Taxonomy (GTDB): domain Bacteria; phylum Cyanobacteriota; class Cyanobacteriia; order PCC-6307; family Cyanobiaceae; genus Prochlorococcus_B. The sequence continues at coordinate 51,512 of QCIK01000010.1, forward strand.
GAAGCTATTATATCAACTTCACCAGAAAGATTTTTAAAAGCGTTACCCAGTGGTGAGGTGGAAACGAGACCAATCAAAGGTACTAGACCCAGAGATAGAGATCCAGAAAAAGATGCTGATTGGGCAGCAGAGCTTATTTGTAGTCCAAAAGATCATGCTGAGAATGTAATGATTGTAGATCTACTAAGAAATGATCTTGGAAGAGTATGCCAACCTGGTTCAATCAAAGTCCCTCATCTACTAGTTTTAGAAAGCTATTCACAAGTTCATCATCTCACTTCAGTAGTTAAAGGTAGACTCAATACAAATAAAACTTGGGTTGACTTGCTTGAAGCATGCTGGCCAGGAGGTTCAGTAACAGGAGCACCGAAGCTTAGAGCATGTAAAAGATTGTATGAACTTGAACCAACAGCGAGAGGTCCATATTGTGGATCAATATTAAATATAAATTGGGATGGGGTCCTTGATAGCAATATTTTAATCCGATCTTTAATGATTAAAGAATCCTCTATCAGTGCTCATGCTGGATGTGGAATTGTTGCAGATTCAGATAGTCAAAAGGAAGCTGAGGAAATGAATTGGAAATTGATGCCACTTTTAAACGCATTAACATGACTGAAAATAAGAACGAAAAATTAGGCTGGATTAATGGTCACTGGGGAGTCTTCAAAGATTTAAAAGTGCCAATTAATGATCGAGGTCTCAACTTTGCAGATGGAATCTTTGAAACGATTTTTATTTTGAATGGAGTTCCGCAGCTTCTTCATGAGCATTTAAATAGATGGGAAGAAAGTGCAAGTATTTTAGAAATGAATCCCCCGCCATCAAAAGAATGGTTGATTTCACTCATTGAAGATGGCATTAACCGATCGCAATTAAATAATGTCAATGGAGTAATTCGTATTAATTGGACTCGAGGAGCATCAAAACAACGTGGAATTGATATCAGCAAGACAAGCCATCATAGTTTTTGGTTGGAGATAGATTCTTATCAACCAAATTTCGAATCTATATCTACAATAATTAGTCAAACTGAAAGAAGAAATTCTTTTAGCCGATTGAGTTATTGTAAAACATTGTCCTATAACCAAGGGATTCAAGCGCGCATAGAAGCAAAGAAAGCAGGCTTTAATGATGCAATATTATTAAATAGTCAAGGTGAAATATGTTGCGCCACTACAGCAAATATATTAGTAAAAAGAGAAAATAATTGGTTGACTCCACCATCTAATAGTGGTTGTCTACCTGGCATAATGCGTCAACGAGGAATTGAAATGAATATAATAAAAGAAGCTCTCATTGAAGCGACACCAAAAGATAATGATGAATGGTTTTTAATCAATAGTTTAAGTTGTCGTCCAATTCAAAAAATAAACAAAAAAGAATTAAAAATATCAACTAACCCCAAAGAATTTTGGCTGAGATTGTTAAAAATCTAAAAAATAATATCGGACAAAATATCTATATAGGAATTGGAAATGTGACTTCAGCTGGCTTTGGAGAGCAAGCTTCTACTTGAAAATCCACAACTGAACCTATTACAACAATCGCAGGGGACCTTAATTTTTCTTCTTGAACTCGCTCAAAAAGCTTCACCAAAGGGCTCTTAATATAACGTTGACCAATTACAGTCCCCTGCTCAATAACTGCCGCAGAAGTTTCAGGATTCATACCACCTGCAATCAACTCTGCTGAGATAAATTTTAAATTATGAACACCCATATATATAACAATTCCATCACTGGATTTCGCTAAAGACCGCCAATTTACAGCTGGGCGTTTTTTATCAATCCCCTCATGTCCAGTCACAAAAGTAACTGAAGATCCAGCAAGTCTATGAGTAATAGGTATCCCAACATAAGCAGGAGCAGCTATACCAGATGTAACCCCAGGTACGACTTGTACTGGAACCCCTTTTTCATGAAGATAAGAAGCTTCTTCCGCACCTCTACCAAACAAAAATGGATCGCCACCTTTTAATCTAACAATACAAGAATAACTCTTTGCTAAATCAAACAAAATATCATTCGTTGTCCTCTGAGGAACCGAATGATGACCACGCCTCTTACCTACTGAATGAAGTTGACAATTTGAAGAAACTAATTCAAGTAGCTCTATAGGAACTAAAGAGTCGTATACAAGCGCATCACATTTACTAATTAGTTTTTGCGCTTTAACTGTTAATAAATCGGGATCACCAGGACCTGCTCCGACAAGATGCACAGTGCCAAACTGATTTGTATTCATGGCAAGTTACCCAAAATATTAACAAGACCACGATGAATAATATCAATCTCAAGCAAAGATTTAAGCTGCTCTCCTTTACTATCAATTTCTACATTTTTGTTTGGAGTCAAAAGATAGGGAATAGGAAGATAATTCTTCTCCTTTTTAACAGTATCTTGATTCCATCTAGACCATGAATAAAGAGGAATATTTAGGAATTTTTCTAAGGACTTAAGAAAAACATCTGAAGTATCTGAAGAGACAGGGTGATGAATCAACGCAGGTTTAAGAAAAGGACTCTGACTAGTTATCAGATCATCTATTAATGATAGCCATGGTATAAAAGAACCTAGGAAAGGAAACAATTTTATATTTTGTCCCTCTTCTTGCAAACGTTTAAATATTTTTGGTACATCAATACAAACATGACTTCCAGGTAACAAAAAAAGAGGAACTAAAAACACTGATCTATTACCGATGTCAATTTGCTCTGGATTGTCATCAGTTAAAGCCTCTATTGAAACAGAGCGATTTTTATGCCTTTTTAATTGGTCAACCAAAGAAATAAGAGATGGATGTATCTCACCACCTCGAGAACCATGAACTAGTAAATGTAAATGGTGAGGAGGCTCACAATTAATTCTATTTGGTAACAAAGACAACTTTTGATGGACATCTGAAGATGTATTAGTACTTTCAACTAATTTATTAAAATTGAGATGATGAGAAATTCTAGATACTCCGGAACAAATAATTTCAGACGAGGAGAGGGGGTTGATCGAAGAAACACTCAATACAGAGGAAGAAGAAGATTCAAAAGTACTTTTCATAGAGACCTCTTTGCTATGAAAGAGGTTTGGGAAATGCTCAAAAGTGGAGCGATTAGAAGCCTCGGAGAAATTGGACGCCAATACTAAATGAGAAACTTTGAGACCAATTAATCAATTAAATGGATGGATATGATGTATTGAATGATACCAAAATAAATAAAAAATTTGGTAAAAACTGATACACCTGAAGTTTAGATTTTGAAGGTTAATTATAAATGTCAACTCTCAATACTAATGGTTCAATACTATCTCGAAGGCAAAAAACTAAATAAAGTTGAAAAAAATAAAGCTGCTAAGGATGGACTCGAAATCGGGAAGGATATAGACAAATTTGCTGAAATGGGATGGGAGCAAATGGATAAAACTGATTTAGAATTAAGATTGAAATGGTATGGGATGTTTTGGAGACCCAAAACCCCTGGAAAGTTTATGTTAAGGCTAAGAATACCTAATGGAATAATCAATGCAGAACAATTAAAAGTAATTGCATCAATTGTTGCGAGATATGGAGAGAATGGAAGTTGTGATATAACAACTAGGCAAAATATACAACTTAGAGGTGTTTTGATTAGTGATTTGCCTGAGATATTAAATAGATTAAAAAAAGTAAACATATCAACAACTCAATCTGGATTTGATAATCCAAGAAATGTTACTGGAAATCCCATCGCTGGAGTTGATCCAGAAGAGATTATAGACACAAGGATATATACATCAAAAATGCAAGATCATTTAACTAATGAAGGTAAAGGAAACTCAGAATTTTCAAATCTTCCAAGGAAATGGAATACAGCTATAGCAGGCTCTAAAGATAATTTTCTTTTACATAATGATTTAATTTTTCATCCAGTTAAAATTAATGGGGTTTTAGGTTTTAGTGTTTGGATTGGAGGTGTACTTTCATCAGTAATGAATGAATATGCAGTTCCATTGAATGCCTGGGTTGAAGAAGAAAAAATTTATGAATTAACATCAATTATTTTATCCCTCTGGAGAGATAATGGGGAACGTAATATAAGACCTAAAGGTAGGTTTAGATTTTATTTAGATAAAATTGGTATTGAACAATTTAGAGATCTTATCGAAAAGCAATATGGAGCATTAAAAGAAGATCCAGGTTCAATATTTTCAGATAAACCAAGGTCATTTTTTGGAATTCATTCTCAAAAACAAGAAGGTAAATATTTTGCAGGAATTCATGTGCCAGTAGGTCGTCTTTTGGCTGAAGATTTACAAGATCTAGCAAATATATGCGAGAATTTTGGTGATAATGAAATAAGACTTACCGAAGACCAAAATATTATTATTACTGGTATAGATACAAATCTAATTGAAGAATTTAAGGAGCAATCTATCTTACAAAAGTTTCCATTAAAACCAGAAAATATTGCCGCAGGTACTGTTTCTTGTACTGGAAATACCTATTGTGGTTTCGCTCTGACAAATACAAAAGATCAAGCTTTAAAAATCTCGCATGAATTAGACAAAGAATTAGATTTGAAAGACGAATTAAAGATTCATTGGACCGGATGTCCTAATAGTTGTGGGCAAGCCTACATGGGAGGAATTGGTTTAACAGGTAAAAAAGCTAAAGACAAAGAAGGAAAAACTGTTGAAGCTTATGATATAAGCATTGGTGGATCACAAGGGCCTAATTATAAATTAGGAGAATTAATAAAAAAATCTGTCCCTCAAGATGAATTAAAAGATGTACTAAAAGATTTACTTATTTCAAATTTTGACGCAAAAGAAAAAATATTTTTAAGT
>QCIK01000011.1 GCA_003216715.1 Prochlorococcus sp. AG-402-L09
AGCAGGCTCTTGAGAACGACTGATACCTTTTTCAAATCCAGCTGCAGCGGCTCTCGCACGACCGGCATGCCAAAGATGTCCTACAAAAGTAAACCAACCAAGGAAGAATTGAGCACCTGCTAGCCACTGACGCAAATTAACAAAGTTAACAGCATTAGGCTCAGTAATGATTCCACCAACTGAGTTGATAGAAGCGTTTGGAGCATGTGTCATGTATTCAGCAGCTCGGCGAACCTGCCAAGGCTGAATATCATTTTGAATCTTCTCAAGGCTGAGACCATTTGGTCCTCTAAGAGGCTCAAGCCATGGTCCTCGGAAATCCCAAAAGCGCATAGTTTCTCCACCAAAGATGATTTCACCAGTAGGAGAACGCATTAGGTATTTACCTAAACCAGTTGGACCCATTGTTGAACCTACATTTGCTCCAATTCGTTGGTCACGAACTAGGAATGTAAAACTTTGGGCCTGAGAAGCTTCAGCGTTTGTTGGACCGTAGAACTCAGATGGATAAGCAGTGTTGTTAAACCAGATGAAACATGAGGCAACAAAACTTGCGACACAGATTCCACCTAATGCATAACTTAGAAGTCCTTCACCATTCCAGATAAAAGCTCTCCTTGCCCACCCGTAAGGCTGAGTGAAGATATGGAAAAGACCACCAATTATTTCAATCACTCCCAGGTAAACATGTCCTCCGACAATATCTTCCATTGAGTTAACACCAACCATCCAACCACCACCACCCCAAGGGGTTGATAGTAGATATCCGAAAATAATTCTTGGATCTAGTGTTGGGTTGATCAACCTAACTTCTCCTCCACCTGGAGCCCAAGTATCGTATGCACCACCTATGTACATCCAATTAATGGACCATAGAAGAGCACCAACACCTAGTACAACCAAATGAAAACCAAGAATGTTGGTCATTTGGTTTTTATCTCTCCAGTCAGTTGAGAAGAATGGGAAATCTTCTTCAAGTTTCTCTGGTCCAGCAAGGGAGTGAAAAACACCACCGAAACCAAGGATTCCAGATGCAACTAAATGAATAACACCAGCAATGAAGAAAGGCCATACATCTGTGACTTCTCCACCTGGACCAATGCCATATCCAAACATGGCTACGTGAGGCATACAAATTAAGCCTTGTTCCCACATGGGTTTATCCATGGTGAAGTGACTTACTTCAAAAAGCATCATCGCGCCTGCCCAGAACACAATTAGTCCTGCGTGAGCAATGTGAGCGCCTAATAGTCTTCCAGAAAGGTTGATTAGCCTTGCATTTCCTACATACCAGGCGTAACCAGTCTCTTCAAGACTTTGGTTAGGTGCGTTAAGCAAACTATTAAAGGGCGTTTCCACGTGGGAGTACCTCCTCAGGGAATACAAAGTTTTCGTGTGGCTGGTCTACAGAAGACATCCAGGCACGCATACCTTCATTAAGAAGGATATTTTTAGTGTAGAAAGTTTCGAATTCAGGATCTTCAGCAGCTCTTATCTCTTGGCTAACGAAGTCGTAAGCACGAAGGTTTAGAGCTAGTCCAACGATTCCAATTGATGCAGCCCACATACCTGTTACTGGTACGAAGAGCATCAAGAAATGAAGGAAACGCTTATTTGAGAAAGCAATACCGAAAATCTGACTCCAGAAACGGTTTGCTGTAATAAATGAGTAAGTTTCTTCTTCTTGAACTGGATCGAAACCTCTAAAAGTAGAACTCTGAGCTTTTCCATCAGAGTACTGACTTGAATCTTCGTAAAGAGTGTTCTGAACAGTTGCACCGTGAATAGCACAAAGAAGAGCACCTCCAAGAATTCCAGCTACTCCCATCATGTGGAATGGGTTAAGAGTAATATTGTGGAATCCTTGGATGAAGAGGATGAAACGGAATATTGCTGCAACTCCAAAAGAAGGAGCGAAAAACCAACTGTGCTGTCCTAAAGGGTAAATAAGGAAGCAAGCTGTGAATACTGCAATAACTGCTGAGAAAGCAAGTGCGTTATATGGACGGATACCAACTAGTCTTGCAATTTCGAATTGACGAAGCATAAAGCCAATAAGACTAAATGCACCGTGCAGAGCAACGAAATTCCATAGGCCACCAAGCTGGAACCAGCGTGTTAAATCGCCCTGAGCTTCTGGTCCCCAAAGGAATAGAAGACTGTGACCCATGGCATCGCCAGGAGTACTAACAGCGGCTGTGAGGAAATTACATCCCTCAAGGTAAGAACTGGCTACACCATGGGTGTACCAGGAAGAAACGAAGGTTGTACCTGTAAACCATCCACCAATAGCTAGGAAAGCTGTAGGGAAGAGAAGTAGTCCAGACCAACCAACAAATACGAATCGGTCGCGCTTTAACCAGTCATCGAGGGCGTCAAACCAACCTCGTTCTGTTGCGCTTCCAACAGCGATCGTCATGGGAGGAGCGTTGCTGAGCTTTTGTATACGTCGGAGACTTTAACAACGATGACGGGGTTTGTGGGTAAATCTTTAACTTGATGAAATCCCTTGTATTGAATTGAGATAAAATAAATTTTTTTTATTGCTAGTTAGTAATTGTCAAAAACTTAGTCTCTATAATGTTTTGAAAGGGGTATGGTCCCCATTTTCACGAAATTATGTCAACCGAATCAAATTTAAGTCAATCAGAAAAAGAGTTATCTGATTTAGTTCTAGAACAAGAAATTAAAGGTTCGCGTAAGGTTTCGAACTATTTAGTTGCTTCAATGCTCAGTATTGGTGGTGTTGGATTTTTATTGGCTTCTTTGTCTAGTTATTTTGGCAAGGATTTCTTACCCTTGGGTAACCCCTCTACTTTGATTTTTGTTCCTCAAGGTTTGGTTATGGGGCTTTATGGTTTTGTCGCTTTTTTATTAGCCCTTTATTTTTGGAGACTTATCAATATAGATTATGGTTCTGGGGTTAATAGATTTGATAAAAACAAAGGGGTTTTATCTCTTTCCCGTAGAGGATTATTTAAGGATATTGAAATAGAAATTCCTATTGATGATATAAAAGCTGTCAAATTAGAAGTTAGAGAAGGTTTTAATCCACTAAGAAGAGTATCTTTGAGAATTAAAGGCAGGAAGGATTTACCAATATCAAAAGTTGGTGCTCCTAAACCATTATTGGATTTAGAGAATGAAGGTGCTGAAATCGCGAGATTTTTAGAGGTTAACCTTGAAGGACTTTAAAAATAAAATTATAAAGATTTTAGATAATTCAACTTTAACTTATAAAGTTTTTCTATCATCATATATTTTTTTATTTGTAAGTCTGACTTTAATATCGGGATGTTCAAATTTGAAGAAGAATGAAGATATAAATATATGCTCTTCTACAATATTTCCCTGCTCAATATCAAATGAATATGTATTATTGATTACCAATAAAGGAAAAATAAAACTAGAGCTATATGGCAAATTTGCTCCAATAACTGTTGGTAACTTTATTGATTTTGTTGAAAAAGGTGCATATGATAATACAACTTTTAATAGGGTTATAAAAAAACCTTACCCTTTTATAATTAGGGGTGGAGAAAATATTTCTATAAATAATAAAAATAAGTTTATAGATACCAAAACAGGAAAGATAAGATATATTCCTTTGGAAATAAAACTGAAAACAAAAAAATTACCAATTTATGGTAGAGAAATTGATGTCGCTAATCAAATAAATAACATTGAACTTAAGCATAAAAGATCATATTTATCCATGGCAAGATCTAAAACATTGAATTCAGCAAGCTCGCAGTTTTATATATTACTAAAATCTTTACCAGAACTTGATGGAAGGTTTGCCGTTTTTGGAAGAGTAATTAGTGGTATGAGTATAGTTGATTTAATTCAAGAAGAAGATTTTATAATTGAAGCAAAAAGAGTCGATTTCTAAGAAAAATATTATTTTGTGGTTTTTAGCATTTCAGTATTGACTCCTGAGGCTCTCTTAAGAGCAACTTTTCCTGTTCTGGCAATTTCTGAAATTCCATAAGGTTTTAATAAGTTCTCTAATGCAACAAGTTTCCCAGGATCTCCAACAACTTCAAGTGTCAGTGCATCATCAGAAACGTCTACAACTTTTGCTCTGAAAACTTGAACAAGATCTAAGATTTTACCTCTGTTTTCTGAGGTCGCTGAAACTTTTAAGAGCATCAACTCTCTTTCTACAGCAGGTAAAGTTGTTAAATCTAGAACTTCTAAAATGTTTATTAATTTGTTTAGCTGCTTTGTCATTTGTTGAAGGGTTGAGTCGTCCCCTTGAACAACCATGGTTAATCTAGAAATTCCTTTGGCTTCTGCAGGACCTACAGCCAAACTATCAATATTGAAACCTCTTCTTGCGAAAAGACCTGCAATCCTGCTTAGTGCTCCAGACTCATCTTCAACTAAAACTGAAAGTGTGTGCTTCATATTTTTTACTTAGAAGTGTTTAAGTTCTTCAGCCATTTCAGAACAATTTCATTGAAATGTTTCGGTAATTCATCGTGGAGACAATGGCCTGCTTCATTAATTACAGATAATTTAAGCCAAGGATGGAGCTTTATTAGTTTTTTTGCTAAAAATATAGGTATCAATTTATCCTGTTTACCCCAAATTAATAAAATTGGTGGGCGATTAGGAAGGTTTTTAATCTTTTCAACTATAGATGGACCTTTTGCAGAATTCGGTCTATTGCTCATTCCAATGCACATCGCTCTAAGAGATTTGGAGGCATTTACTCTCCTCGCAGGGACTGTAACTATCCTTTTTAATGAAGTGTCATTTGAAATTGAGCGAAAATATGCGCTTTGAAGAGCAAAAGTAATTAATTTTGTTCTTGATATTAAATTTATTAAGATCTTAAGTGGAAATAAATGAAAAACAATTCTTATAAGAAAACTTTTAACTTTTATCAGCCTACTTGGTAAAGAAAATTTAATTGGATTAATAAAAACTGGTTCTGGTAGTGGCGCTGCAATTATCGTTTTTATTAATTCAGGTCTCTCAGATAGGGTTGTTATTGCTGTTAAAGCTCCCAATGAATTTCCAATTAATATAACTTTGCCATTTTTTTGAATATCTACAATTTCATCAAGAAAAGAAGCTAATTGATTTGCCCAAAATTGATTATCTAAATATTTTATTTTGCTTTGAAGATTTTGCTCTGATTTCCCCAAAACCTATTAAATCTATTCCGAAGACCCTGAAACCTTCTGAAGCAAATTTTTCTGCATTATTTCTCCAATGATCGCTGCTAGCTCCAAACCCATGAATCAGAACAATTGGAGGATTAGATTCATTTCCTGTTTCTCTGAAGTGAACCTTAAGATCTTTGTAGCTCCAGTATTTAGACTCACCCCAGTCAGGGGATCCAATGAAAGGCTCTTTATTTAAAATATTTGACTTCATTTAATTCAGGACTCACTTTAACTTTGAGTTATGTAGTTTTTAATTTTATTTTAAGTTTATTTTAAAAAATTTGCGCATGCCCTTGGATTGTTATCTGAATGTAAGGGCTTTAGGTTTTAATAGTAAATGAGTTAAATTATCTGAATGGCATCAGAAATTTTTGGAATCGCTGCAGTCTTTTGGGTTTTAATTCCCGTTGGGCTTCTAGGAGGAGTTCTTCTTTTGAAACTTCAAGGTGATTAATTTCCACAATCCATAGTTTGCCCATTTAAGCTCCAATCTTGTAATGAATTCAACTATGCAAGTTCTGGTGATTGGTGGCACAGGAACTCTCGGTCGCCAAATAGCCAAAAACGCCATAGATGCAGGGCATAAAGTGCGCTGCATGGTGAGAAAACCAAAATCTGCGTCATTTCTTCAAGAGTGGGGTTGCGAATTAACTCGTGGCAATTTATTAAACAAAGAAGATATTGTGTACGCTCTTGACGGGGTTGATGCTGTTATTGATGCAGCTACTAGCAGACCTGATGATCCCCGCAGCGTCTACGAAATAGATTGGGATGGAAAATTAAATTTATACAATGCTTGCGAAGAAAAAAATGTAAAAAGAGTTGTATTTCTATCTCTGTTAGGTGCAGAAAAATATAGAAAAATCCCATTAATGGACATTAAATACTGTACTGAAGAATTATTGGTAAGTTCATCGTTGGATTACACCATTTTGCAAGGTGTTGCTTTCATGCAAGGTGTAATAGGTCAATTTGCTATTCCTATTTTAAATAATGAACCAGTTTGGATAAGCGGAAATCCTACTGATATTGCTTATATGAATACGCAAGACATAGCTAGATTTGCTGTTGCAGCTTTAGATAGGCCTCAAACCATAAAAGGAAGATTTCCTATTGTTGGACCTAAAGCTTGGAGCGCTAAAGAACTAGTAGATCTATGTGAAAAGTTTAGTGAAAAAAAAGCAAGAGTTCTAAAAGTTTCACCAACAATTATTTCCCTTGCTCAATCAGTTGTATCGTTTTTTGAACCAACCTTAAATGTTGCCGAGAGACTCTCTTTCTCTGAATTAAGCGGTAGTGGTGGAAAATTGGATGCACCCATGGATGAGACTTATACCGCTTTTGGTTTGAATCAAGCTGATTTAACAACAATGGAGGGTTATATAAAAGAGTATTACGGGGTCATATTGAAAAGGCTTAAAGATATTGGAGTTGATTTGGATATTGAAGAGAAAAAGAAATTCCCAATTTGAGCCATTGCAAAAATATAGTTGATATGTACTATTAAGGAAAATCTCTTTTCTGATGTCAATTAGTCAAATTAAGAATCTAAATAGAAGACTAGAAATTCTAACTAAAGAAGCTTCTGCAGAACTAGATAAGTTATGTGGTAATGAATTATGGAAAAGTATTGGATTTGAGGCTTTTGATGGTTTAGCTGATGCCAGTTTAAGAGCTTCTGCGAATTATTATTATGGACAATTTCAAACTGCTCGAGAGTTGCAAGACATTTTTAGTTAAATATGCATTTATTGTTTAATTAAAGACTTTTTAGAATACAATCATTCAAGTTAATTAGTGATGCCAAAAAAAACACATGATTGAAACATCCGGCGTGATTGAAAAAGAGCAAGGAAATGGATTCTATCTTGTAACTCTTGAACAGCCCGCTGGACATCAATGCTTGTGTAGGGCAGCAGGGAAATTGACAAAATTTAGAATAAAATTGCTCGCAGGAGATAAAGTTCTTGTTGAAATAAGTCCTTATGATTTAACTCGAGGTCGTATTACTTATAGAGAAAGAAACGTAGGCCCTGGAGGAGGAAGACAAGGTGGCAACAGACCAGGAGGACCAAGGAAAAGGTAATTCTTTAATCCACTAGTTCATCTAACGCGGATTTATATTCACTTCTTGCTTTAACACCTTTCCATTGTTTTTTTAATTCCTTATTTTTGAAAAGGTGTACCGTTGGAGTTCCGCTCACTTCTGCTTGTTTAGCAATGTCTTGATCGTTCTCAATATCAATCTCAACACCTATTGCTTTCCCGTTTGATTCGTTAAGAACTCTGTGAAGTTGAGGCTTGAGTATGTGGCAAGGCCCACAATTACTAGACGTATATATTACAAAAAGAGGTTTATTGGTTTCGTGATATAACTTTCTCAGAGCAAAACTTCCCTTTTGCCAAGTCTTTTCTGGATCGAAATTTTCCTCGTTACTAATTTCTAAAGTTTTTGTTGTCTCAGCCTTTGATGGCTCTAATTCATCTCGTTTGACGAGAGTTGATAGTTTATTTTTTGATAGCCATCTTTCGGCGGCCAAAGCTGCTTTACAACCACTGCCTGCAGCGGTAACACCTTGACGCCATTCCGAGTCAGCAACATCTCCCGCTGCATAAACACCTTCCAAAGAAGTTTCTGGCCTTCCAGGTTTTGTTAGTAAGTAACCTTTTGAGTCTGTACTTAACTGATTCGTGAACAACGAAGTGTTGGGAGTATGTCCAATCGCATAAAAAAGGCCTTTAGCTAAAATTTCATCTTCCTGGTTAGTATTTTTTCTTTTAACTTTTAATTTTTCCAGCCATTCATTACCTAAAACATCTAAAAGCTCTGTCTCCCAGTGAATAGTAATATTGGGGTTTGCTTCTACTCTATCGGCCATTGCTGCAGAGGCCTTTAACTTGTTTGATCTGACCAATAAATGTACATGACTTCCGTATTTAGTTAGATATTCAGCTTCTTCACAGGCTGAGTCCCCTCCTCCAATTACTGCTAATTCTTCGTTTCTGAATTGAGGAGTTGCCCCATCGCAAATTGCACAGGCACTAATACCTTTGCTCCAGAATGATTTCTCGTTTTTAATACCTAGTCGATTGGCGCTTGCTCCAGTGGAGATGATTAACGAGTTTGATTTAATATTTTGAGTGGAAGTAAAAATAGAAAAGGGTCTTTTGCTTAGATCAATTGATATGGCATCTTCTTCAATTAACTTTGTCCCCCATCTCACAGCTTGCGCTTTGATTAAATCCATCAATTCTGGTCCTTGAACTCCATTAGGGAACCCTGGGAAATTCTCTACAAATGTTGTCGTCATTAATTGACCACCAGGGATTCCACCTTGTTTAAAACCAGTAATAAGCAATGGCTGAAGATTCGCTCTTGCCGCATATATGGCGGCTGTGTATCCTGCAGGTCCTGAGCCTATAATTACTAAATTCTCAGTTTTTAATTCTTTTTTCTCGGCTGGCATTCCATACCATAATTAAACTGACTTATACGATATAAGAAAAAATCTTGAAAGTGTATTTAAAGAATAAAAAGGGTTATTTTAAATTTCAAATTTATAGAAAATTAAAGCTCTAAAAGTTCATCAGCGTCAAAATTCTCTTTTTGAAAATTAGGAACTTGTAAGGTTGAGGCTTTTAATCCTTCAGGGTAAGTATTTATACATGTAATCCATTCACAGAATTCCTGGCTGATAGCGTAACTATCTTCATATCTTTCCACACTATCAAGTAAAGCTATTCTGCTTGCTGCCCAACAGCTTGCGATACTTATTCTCTTGTTGAAAGAAGCATTCATAATTAATCCCCAACGAGCACACCATGACATGCCATAGGTAGATTAACTTGTGTTTTTTGGTACAAATTTGCGTTTTGTCTGGAAAACGAAATTATCACTTAAGATTTAAGATTGTCTTAATATTTGCGTCTGAAACCTATCATTTTAAATGTCCTCAATATTGATCATTGGTCAATGAGGTTACTTAATTGAATATTTGCTAATAAATCAGACTGCTTCTGTATGATTTATTAACAATTTTTCGACATCATTAATACCTTCAATTGCTGCGTTTTTGGCTAATTCAAAATTGCCATTAGCTTCTTCTTCCAATGCTTTGGCAATCTTATTTGTTAATTCTTCCTTATTACCTTCGATCATTACTATTAGTTCATTCTCTATTACTTTCCTAACGGCTTTAGACGGCAATTTATCATCTTTTGCTTCGGCAAATGTTCCTTGGACAAGTTCTTGAATAAATAATCGATGAACTTCGCTGCTTCTTAAAAAACTTTCAGTAGCGTTGATTATTCCCTCAACTAAAGCTTCGTCTGGTTCAGATTCTTTGTTTGCAAGCTTAAATTCCCAGTCAAGATGCTTCCTCTGCCATCCTGAAGAATGAAGGCTTGGCATTACTGTCTGAGAAAAAGTATCTACAGACATTTCGTAAATTCGTTCTGCTAATCGCTCACACCATTCTTTGCCGTGACTTTGTAGATTTTTTTGCATGGCTGTTCTTGGAACAGCATGCCCACCGTGATGGCTATGACATACGCCATCAGGACATTCGATCGCGGTGAGGCTCATTTTTTCTTGATCGATAACATTTTCTCATTTCCTTCATAGCCAAGAAAAAGTATTTGGAAAACCTTTCTTAACTAAAAATGCTGGTATTCAAACGTTTCCTCTCCTAATCTTAAGGAGGATAAAATTTTTTACTTTGGTTAGTTTCTTAATTCCCTTCGAATCAGCTTTAGGGGAAACACGCGTTTCAGCTACTCCAGAAACTGTTAGAAAGTTTTTGGACTTAGGCTGCAAAATATTTTTGGAAAAAGGTGCAGGAGAAGCTTCTGGTTTTCTTGATAATGCTTATGTGGATGCTGGAGCTGAATTAGTTGAAAAAGATAATAGTGAAGTAAAAAAAATTGTTGATATTGTTCTGTGCGTTCAGCCTCCTGACGAGAAATTTCTCTCATGTTTAAAACCTGGCTCTTTCCTTATAGGCTTATTGGATCCTTATGGAAATACATTATTAGCCGAAAAATTAAAATCGCAAAAAATTTCAGCAATATCTTTGGAGTTGCTTCCGAGAATTAGCAGAGCACAATCATCAGATGCATTGTCTTCTCAAGCAAATATAGCTGGATACAAATCTGTGCTTCTAGCTGCCAGTGCTCTTGATCGATATTTTCCAATGTTAATGACTGCTGCTGGTACTATTCAGCCTTCCAAAGTTGTTGTCTTAGGCGCTGGCGTTGCAGGATTGCAAGCTATTGCAACTGCAAAAAGGTTAGGTGCTGTTGTTTATGTGAGTGATATACGAGAGGCTGTAAAAGAGCAAGTTGAATCACTAGGAGCAAGATTTATCGAGCTTCCAAAGATTGATGAAACCCCATCAGAATCAGGTGGATATGCAAAACAAGTTTCCGATGAATTTCTTATCGCTCAGAGAAAAGGATTGGCAAAACAATTATCTGAAGCTGACGTAGCAATTTGTACTGCTCAGGTGCCTGGTAAAAAAGCCCCTAAACTCATTGATGAAAATATGTTGGATGATATGCGTCCTGGTTCGGTAGTGGTTGATCTTGCTGTTTTGAGTGGTGGTAATTGTGCATTTTCGAAACCAGGAGAAACTATTGTTAGAAAAGGGGTCAAGATTGTTGGTGCTTCTAATTTGCCTTGTTCAATACCAAATCATGCCAGCTCTTTATATTCAAGAAATTTATTGTCTCTTCTTCAGCCAATGTTTAAAGAGGGTAAGTTTTTAATTGATAACGATGATGAGCTTATTGCTGGTTCTTTGATTAGTAAGGATGGAGTAATACTCAAATCAGAGATTATTGAGAATGGAGGAACTAGGTCATGAGTTTTTTTAGTGAAGCTCTGTGGGTGCTTCTCCTTGGAAGCCTTTTGGGGTTGGAGCTTATAGGTAAGGTCCCTCCAACTTTGCACACTCCACTAATGAGTGGGGCTAATGCAATTTCAGGCATCACGATGCTTGCAGCTTTAACATTAATAATAAAATCGGGAGACAATTTACCTTTACTAATAATTGGATCAATATCTCTTGGGTTTGCTTTGTTTAATGTGATTGGCGGTTTCCTGGTTACGGACAGGATGCTTGCAATGTTTAGTCGTAAAAAAACTCGTAAATAGGATTATCTCTTATGACTTTTATTGCTCCTGTTAAATTTGCTATTGATCTACTGGCAGTTTTATTGCTTGCTTTAGGTATTAAAGGCCTTTCAAAAGTTAGATCAGCAAGAGAAGCAAATAGGCTTGCCGCCATTGCAATGATATTGGCTGCTTTTGGAGTGTTGCTTAATTCTCAAGGGACCATAGGCATTTCTACTAGCTCTTGGATTTGGATAATTTGTGGAACTTTAATCGGGGGCTTTTTAGGCGCCTTAACTGCTAAAAGGGTTCCGATGACTGCGATGCCTGAGATAGTAGCTTTGTTTAACGGTTGTGGAGGGATGTCATCGCTATTGGTGGCACTTGGTGTAGCTTTGTTCCCGTCTGCAGATAGCTCAGATGGTGTAGTCGGTGAACTTATTAGAAATTTCTCAATAGTCGTTTCACTCTTTGTTGGAGCCATTACATTCTCTGGATCGATTGTTGCAATGGCCAAGCTTCAAGGTTGGCTATCTACACCTTCTTGGACCCAGAGTAAAGCTAGGCATTTCTTTAATATTCTTTGTGCTGTTATTGCTTTGATAGGTGGAATCTACCTTTCAATCGATGGACAAAATGGTCTCTTTCTTATTGTAGTTGCTTCATCTTTGCTGGGTATTGGAGTGACTCTTCCTATTGGTGGAGCAGATATGCCAGTAGTCATATCCTTGCTAAACAGCTACTCAGGAGTTGCAGCTGCAGCGGCTGGTTTTGTTGTTGGTAGCCAACTTTTGATTGTGGCTGGTGCAATGGTTGGCGCTGCTGGATTGATACTTACACAAGTGATGTGCGATGGGATGAACAGATCTTTGGTTTCTGTATTATTTGGTGGCGCGCTTGGTGCTAGTTCAGCGGCCTCAGGAGGGGGAGGAGAATATACAAATATAACTAGTTGCAGCCCTGAAGAATGTGCACTCACCCTTGAGGCTGCCGAGAGGGTCGTGATAGTTCCAGGCTATGGCCTCGCGGTGGCTCAGGCTCAGCACACGCTAAGAGAGGTTACCAGGGTCTTAGAGAGCGCCGATATTGAAGTCACGTATGCTATACATCCAGTTGCAGGAAGGATGCCTGGGCATATGAATGTTCTCTTGGCTGAGGCAGATGTGCCATATGAGCAATTAAAAGAAATGGACGTTATTAATCCTGAATTTCCTGCTACTGATGTTGTACTCGTTCTTGGAGCGAATGATGTAGTTAACCCTCAGGCCAAAAATGATCAGACTTCACCTTTATATGGAATGCCAGTTTTAGATGTTCAAGAAGCAAGAACCGTATTTGTTGTTAAGAGAGGAATGAGTGCTGGATATTCAGGGATAAAAAATGATCTTTTTGATTTGCAAAACACTTCCATGGTCTTTGGAGATGCAAAAAAAATTCTTGGAGATCTTTTATTGGAATTAAAGGAGCTTGGAGTTGGGAGTAAAGGAAAAAACTAACAGAGAAGATTTGCTTTCCGATTTAGGAATAAGCCCTTTTAAAGAGCGCATTCCATGGATTGGAGCTGATCTTCAGACACTAAGAGATACATTTGCATCTGATGAATTACCTGATATCAACTCATCAGAAATTCGTATAAAGGTTCCTCCTCTAAAAAGTAGAAAAACAGGCGGAGGCTATTTAGTTGCTTACTTGGATAAGCCATCAAGTTCATCGAGTATCAATGGCTTAGTTCTACTTCTGCATGGACTTGGTGGTTCTACTCGTAGAAGGGGTTTGACCAGAATGGCAAGTGCTTTGGTGCAATCAAACTTCGCTGTTTTGAAGCTTAATCTGAGAGGGTCAGATCCTTGTAGGGAATTTGTTGATGGTACCTATGCTGCTGAATGCAACAGTGATTTGATTCCTGTCTTAAGGCGTGCAAGAGAGATTTCATATCAATTAACTGAAGACTATCAATCTTCAAAAAATATTCCTGTCTTTGGTGCTGGGATCTCTTTGGGTGGAACTATTCTTTTAAATGCTTGCATGTGTGATGAGTCATTATTAGATGGATTGGTATGCATAAGTAGTCCTTTGGATTTGAATGAATGTAGTTCTTCTATTGAAAGACCAAGAAATTTTATTTATCAAAAATGGTTGTTAAATCGTTTAATTAGGCAAACTTTAGAAGATCCTTTTGGGATAGAAGAATGGGAAAAGAATGCATTGTTAATAAATAGGAAGGATAAAGAAAGAAAAATAAATGATATTAGATCTTTTGATAATTTGATAACTGCTCCAAGGTGGGGATATAAAGATGTTGGAGAATATTATGCAAAAGCATCTCCTTTCTTCTCTCTCATAGAAAATAAAAAATCTCTTCCTAAAACATTATTTATTCAATCCAAAGATGATCCTTGGGTGCCTTTTTTAGCTGCTGAAAAACTAATGGAAAAAATGAAATTTTCTAATAATCAAATAACTAATAAATTTATTTTTACTGAGAAAGGTGGACACAATGGTTTTCATGGGGTTCAAGGTTGTTGGGGGGATCAAGTTGTTTCTAAATGGTTTTTATCTTTGAAAAATATTTAATCTAAAACTGTATTTTTGTAATATTTTTTTCTGAATAATCTAAGACTTCTTCTCTGGCCCAACTGTCAATTTCAAGAATTTCACTGAGGCTTGGATTTAGATTTAGGTCGCATTTATGTTTCTCGCAAATCGCCTCAATTACTTTTGGGATATCGATAAATTTAAATCTTTCTTCTAGAAAGAGTTCTACTGCTTTTTCATTAGCGGCATTAAGTACTGCTGGCATTGTGCCCCCTGATTTTCCTGCGCTGTAAGCAAGCTCCATGCATGGATATTTTTTAGTATCTGGTTCCTTAAAAGTTAAATTGCCTATTTCAGTAAGTTTTAATCTTGGCCATGGTGTCTTAAGCCGACCAGGCCAACTTAAGCAATACAAAATAGGGAGCTTCATATCTGGCCATCCCAATTGAGCTAAAACTGATGAATCATCCAATTCAACCATCGAGTGAATGATGCTTTGTGGATGGATAATGATTTCGATTTGGTCATATAAAAGACCAAAAAGATAATGCGCTTCAATGACTTCGAGTCCCTTATTCATAAGGGTTGCAGAATCTACAGTTATTTTCTTTCCCATGCTCCAATTAGGATGGCTAGTCGCATCCTTGACAGTTGCTTTAACTAAATCTTCTGCTTTCCAATCTCTAAAGGCTCCCCCAGATGCAGTTAATTGTATGGATTTAAATCCTGGAGTAGGCACTCCAGTTGAGAGCCTTGCATTTTCAGCCCATGGTGTTCCCTGGAGACATTGAAATATCGCTGAGTGTTCAGAATCCGCAGGCAAGAGCCTACTTCCACTTTTTTTTAAAGCAGGAATAACAACTGGTCCTGCTGCAATCAAAGTTTCTTTATTTGCTAGGGCTAGGTCCTTTCCTGCTTCAATAGCTGCAAGTGTTGGTAGAAGGCCAGCACAGCCAACTATTCCAGTTACAACAAGATCTGCACTTGCCCAAGCTGCTGCAGTATTGAGTCCTTCGGCTCCCGCCATCAATAAGGGCTTCTT
Organism: Prochlorococcus sp. AG-402-L09; assembly: GCA_003216715.1. Taxonomy (GTDB): domain Bacteria; phylum Cyanobacteriota; class Cyanobacteriia; order PCC-6307; family Cyanobiaceae; genus Prochlorococcus_B. The sequence continues at coordinate 14,867 of QCIK01000011.1, forward strand.
AAATGTTTTTGAATCTTCATTGAGACTATTTATTCGCCTAGACAGTTCTGGCAAAAGAGATTCATCGGCGAGTGAAACGACTTCAGGTTGATGAGTTTTAATTTGTTTGATTACTAAATCAATATTCTTTCCTGCTGTTAGTGCAACAATTTTGAATTGATCAGGAAACTCTTCTGCAATTTGAAGGGTTTGAGTTCCAATAGATCCTGTTGAGCCTAAAACGCTTATGGCTTTCACATTGTGAAGTCAAGTATGACCAGTCTCCCATTTAAAGGTATAACCCAGTTATATATTTACCAGTTTCTTCTGGATTTTAATAGAGATTTATTATGCAAGAAAGGGAACAATGGAGATCAGGACTGGGATTCGCACTCGCCGCGGCAGGTAGTGCCGTAGGCCTTGGAAATCTTTGGGGCTTTGCTTATAGGTCATCTCAAGGCGGTGGACTTGCTTTTCTAATCCTTTATGTATTGGTTGTTTTAGTTGTTTGCCTACCTGTCTTGGTTGCAGAGATGGTCTTGGGGAGAAGCACTGCAAGTAGTCCTTTTCTTGCTCCAATCAAAGCTGCTGGAGAGAATTGGAAGCCTCTAGGTTGGTTATTTGCAATAGCTTCTTGTGGAATTCTTTCTTATTACGCAGTGATAATGGGATGGACAATTGATACTTTCTTCCATTCTTTATTTATTGGTCTCCCCTCAGATATGACTGCGGCGGGAGAATTTTTTGGTAAAATTAGCAGTGGTAGTAGTGTATTTGTAGGTCAAATAATTAGCTTATTATTAACTGCTTTTGTTGTTGTTGCAGGCGTTCGTGGAGGTATAGAAAAATTAACAAAATGGGCAATGCCATTTTTATTTGGACTCCTTTTGTTGTTAGCTATATGGGCTGCAACTTTATCTGGGGCATGGGAAGGATATACATCATTTTTACTTAAATGGGATTCATCTCAACTTTTTGACAAAAACACAATAAGTAATGCATTTAAACAAGCTTTCTTTTCTTTAAGTTTGGGTATTGGAATTATGGTTGCCTATTCTTCATATTTAAACCGTAAAAATCATCTTCCTAAAGAAGCTTTGAGAGTTGCAACTTTGGATACTGCTGTGGGTTTACTTGCCGGGCTGATTACATTCCCAGTTGTTATGAGTTTTGGTTTGAAAGATGTTATCAGTGAATCAACTGTTGGGACTTTATTTATTGCTCTTCCAACTGGATTTGCAAATCTTGGATTGTTTGGAAGATTGATTGCTGCTGTTTTCTTCGGATTGGCCTTTATAGCTGCTATTACTTCTTCTGTTTCATTAATGGAAGTACCAGTATCTTCTTTGATGGACAGGCTGAATTGGAGTAGAAAGAAGGCCGTTTGGACTTCAACATTATTGATCTTCTTGATTGGGATACCCTCTGCTATCTCTACAGACTTTTTAGGCAAGTCCGATGCTATCTGTAATACACTCTTGATATTGGGCGGTCTTCTAATTTCAATTCTTTTGGGTTGGATTGTTCCAAATCGTTATGATGAGGATCTTGCAAATTCTAATGCTAATTTAAGAGTTAGAAGGTATCTAAAGTTTATGCTGCGCTGGGTTTCTCCACCAGTTATTGCTATAGGACTTTATTTAACAGTCTTATCTTCAATAGAAACATTTGCTTAATCTCAAAGTTGTTTCCATTCAGTAACCCCTTTAGGTTTATCAATTAAATCAATTCCAATATTTTTCAAATCAGCTCTTATTTTATCAGCAAGTAAAAAGTCTTTATTTGCTTTTGCTAAGGATCTATTCTTTATAAGTTCTTCAATCTTATTAGTGTCAAGCTCAGTAATATTTTTTTGTTTTTCTTGACTTAAATTTGCTTTTAATCCCAGAACTCCTGCTAACTCAGAGAGTAGTACCCATTTATTAAAAGCTTGATTTAAAATATCTTCGTCAACCTCATTTATATTTTTTTCTTGTAATAGATTTAGGCACTTTCTAATAGGTTGAGACAATTCAAAAAGTATAGATAAAGCTCCAGATGTATTTAGGTCGTCATCCATATAGTTTTCAAAGTCTGATAATAATTTAAATGAGTCTTTATCAAGTTTAATGTTGGCAGATCTTTTTATCGGTTTATCTGTGTTGATTTCGTTTTTAGCTTGATCTTTGATTTTATAAATATAACCAAAAGACAGGCAATTATTTAATCTTTCCCACCCTTTTGAAGCAGCTTTTAGCGCTTCTTCAGTGAAATCTAGGGGCTTTCGATAATTAGTTAGTAAAACAAAAAATCTCAAAGTCATAGGTGATATACCTTCATCTAATAAAGACCTAATGGTTGTAAAATTCCCTAGTGATTTACTCATCTTTTCACCCCTCACATTAACCATTCCATTGTGAAGCCAGTATTTTGCTAACTCTTTCCCATTACAGGCTTCAGATTGAGCTATTTCATTCTCATGATGGGGAAATATCAGGTCTGATCCACCAAGGTGAATATCAATACTTTCTCCTAGTTCTTGTTTAACCATTGCTGAACACTCAATATGCCAACCTGGTCTGCCATTTCCCCAAGGCGAAGAGTAACTAACCTCACCTGATTTCGACTTTTTCCAGAGAGCAAAATCAAGCGAGTTATTTTTAGTTTCTTTTGGATTTGTTTTTAATCGCCCTGCTGCATTATCTATCTGATTCTCAATTTCTCTTCCACTAAGTTTCCCATAATTTTTATGTTTATCCACTGAAAAATAAACATCACCATTTGATGAGTAAGCTACTTTTTTTTGTTCTAATTCTTCTATGAAATTAATAATTTGATGGAGGCATTTTGTTGCTCTTGGCATGCTACTTGGTCTAAGAATGGAAAGAGTATCCATATCTTTGTGAAATTCATCAATATTTCTTTCACTTAATTCATCAGTAGAACATCCTTCTTTATTTGCTCGATTAATAATTTTGTCATCAATATCAGTGAAGTTTTGTACAAATTTAACTTCAAATCCTTTCCAAATTAAAAACCGTCTTAATACATCCCAATTAAGATAACTTCTTGCATGACCAAGATGACAAAGATCATAAACAGTTACACCACAACAATATATTTTAACTTGATTAGGATTTATAGAAATAAAATCCTCTTTCTTTTTGGATAAGGTGTTTGTGAATTTTAGGGACAATTTCTTAGATAAAAATGTGAGAAATTATTGAATTTGTCAGCAACTATTTTGCCTCCATCCAATTTACTCCAATGCCAGTTTCAACTATAAGCGGAACACTAAGTTTTACAGCGTTTTCCATAGTGTTTTGTACAAGGAGTTTTGTTTCCTCCAAATCTTTGGGATCAACTTCTAGCACGAGTTCATCATGCACTTGAAGTAGAATTTTCGCTGCCAATCCAGTCTTTCTTAAAGCTGAATGCAATTGAATCATTGCTAGCTTAATTATGTCTGCACTTGAACCTTGAATAGGTGCGTTTGCTGCGGCTCTTAATTGTTGTGCTTCCATCCCTGCTCTTCTGGCCGTTGTTAAATCAATTTCATTTGGTGGAGTTCCCAGAAGTCTACCAAGCCCATTTTTATTGAAATGAAAATATCGTCTTCTCCCTAGCAATGTTTCAACAAAACCTTGGCTTAGAGCAAGTCTTTCTTGATATTCTAAAAATTTAAAAACGGCTGGATAACGTTCTTTGAATTTACTTAAAAAATATTTTGCTTCTATTAATGAAACGCCCGTTGATCTTGCAAACCTTTGAGCCCCCATACCATAAATAACCCCGAAATTTATTGTTTTTCCTATTCTTCTTTCATCGGCGTCAATGGCATCTTTTTCAAATAAAATTTTTGCTGTTAAAGAGTGGACATCTTCATTTTTTAAATAAGCATTTTTTAGTACCTCTTCACCAGAAAGATGTGTGAGTATACGAAGTTCAATTTGTGAATAGTCTGCGCTTAGAAGTTTCCAATCTTTTTGCGGAAGAAAAGCTTTTCTTATTCGTCTACTAAATTCAGTTCTGACAGGGATATTTTGGAGATTTGGATTGCTGCTACTTAATCTTCCAGTAGCGGTTACGGCTTGATTGAAATCTGTATGTACTCTTCCCGTTTCTTTTTCAATAAGCTGAGGCAAAGCATCTACATAAGTATTAAGCAACTTGCTTATAGTGCGATGTTCAATGATCATTTTTACTATTGGATGGTCTAATTCCAGCTTTTCCAATACACCTGCATCTGTACTCCATCCTGTTTTTGTTTTTCTTGATTTTTTCCTATCTAAATCAAGTTTCTCAAAAAGTAATTCACCTAATTGCTTGGGTGATGAAAGGTTAAACTCACTTCCTGCAATCTTATAGACTTCTTCCTCGATAGTATTTAATGTTTTTGTTAACTCTAAAGATAAATCTTTTAGATAAGGTGTATCAATAATGATTCCTGTGGATTCGATTTCCGCTAAAACCTGTTCAAGTGGTTGTTCAACTTCTGTGAGTAGGTTTATTAATTTTGTACTTGTTTCTTTTAATCTATTAATATAAATAATTGCTAATTTTCTTGTTAAATAAACGTCCATCCCGCAGTACATACTCGCAGACTTGATGTCCACATAAGAGAAGTCTTCTCCTTTTTTGACAACATCAGAAAAACTTTTGGGCTTGAATCCAAATTCTCTATAAGCAATTTCATCTAAACTATGTTTTAGAGTTGCATCACATATATAATCTGCAAGTAAAGTATCAATTACAACGCCATTTAATATAATTCCATGTCTTAACAAAATCAGTCTGTCGTATTTTGCATTCTGTAGGGTTTTTGGATTTTCTTTGCTAGAGAACCAACCTTGAAGTGCAAAAATAACTTCTTCAATCTTTAATTGATTTATATGATTAACTTCTATTAAATTGGCTTCTTTATTTTGATGTCCTATTGGTATATAAACTATATCTTTTAATGATTCACCAAAACAAAATCCTAAGCCAACAAGTTCAGCTCTAAAAGGATTCAAATTGGTTGTTTCGGTATCAATAGCTATTGGTTTCTTCGGATCAGTATGTTCCATTATTTGTGCAACAAAATTATTAAGTTCTTCCAAATTGTCTATAATCTTAGGCTCTACATGAGGAATCTCTTTTATTTTATTAAGCCTATTTAGTTCAATATTCTCGCTCTTATTACTAACGACCTTACTGTCTTTTGATAAGCGATTATTGTCTTGTTCTGAGAATCCTTCTTTAGAAAATAGAGCTTTAAAAGTTGAAACTTGTTTTAATAAACTATGTAACTCAAGTTTTTCAAGGCTTTCAGTTAGTTTTGATTCGTTAATACCTTCTAAGTTATGTTTTATTTTTGGACTTATAGGAATTTTAATTAATATTTCTGCAAGTTTTCTTGAGAGATATGCATTATCTTTGTCTGCTTTTAGCTTTAATCTTACGGCTCCTTTTATAGCGCCTCGTTTAGCTTTTTCGCCTTCATTCTCTAGCTCTTGCAGTGATTTATAAACTCCATCAAGATCATTGTTTTCGTTTAAAAGATTTATAGCCGTTTTTGGACCAACTCCTTTGACACCTGGAATATTATCTGAGCTATCACCAGTTAAAGCTTTCAGATCAATAACCTTGTTTGGGTTGACTCCAAGTTTCTCCCTTACGCCCTCTTCATTAATAAGTTTAGGATTTCCGCTTTTTGCGTAGGGACCTCCTCCCATGTACAAGACTGCTATATCTCTTGCATCATCTACTAATTGGAATAAGTCTCTATCTCCAGAAAGTATTCTTACAATCCACCCTTTTTCAGCGGCATCATTAGCAAGTGTCCCTAAGACATCATCCGCCTCATATCCTGGAGCTTTGCAGATGGAGAGATTGAGACTTCCTTTGAGAATCTCTTCAAGTTGATCTAAATCTTGAAAAAATATATCTGGTGCTACATCTCGATTGGCTTTGTAGTTTGGATCTTCCTTGTGGCGAAATGTTGGCTCAGCGGTATCAAAAGCAATTGTTATTCCTTTAGGTTCTATAGATTTGCAATTATCTAAAAGGCTTTTTAGAAAACCATAGGTAACACTTGTAGGGAACCCATCTTTTGTCGTAAGACCTCCTTCCCCTCCCTTGCTAAAAGCGTAGAAACTTCTAAACGCTAACGAATGTCCATCAATTAATAATAAAGTTGGTTTTTTTATTTCTTTCATAACATATTTAGTGAAATTTGAGTATTAATTCTTCCTTTCTTTAGCCCATGGAGGAAGATTAATAAAAACTTTTTCCCCGGGCTCTAATCCAGATATTATGGCAGTATCACTTCCACTACTCGTTCCTAATTCAATTTTTTTAAATTTAGGTTTATTATTGTTACCTATTACTAATACTCCGGTCTCTCCTTTCTCGGTGACAATTGCTACAGTTGGAATAAGTGTACTTGTTTTGGTCGGTCCAGTTTGAAAACTTATATCAGAAGTCATTCCAATTCTTAAGTTTTCAGGCTTATTTGTTAATAACAACGTGACTTCAAATGAGGTTACGTTGTTGTTCTTAATAGCTCTCGGAGAGATCTTTTTGACGAAAGCTTGGAAGCGTCTATCTGGAAAAGCATCTACTCGAATAGTTGCATCTTGCCCTACTCTGATTCTTCCGATATCGCTTTCTGGAACTTTTGAAACTATTTCAAGTCCTTGAGATAGTTCAACTATCGATGAACTGGTTGAGCCTCCACTTGGAGATGATGAAGCAGAAGTCGTAGGAGTTACAAACGCTCCCGGAACAGCATATCTAGTAGTTATGACTCCATCAAATGGCGCCCTGATTTTGGTTTCTTTTTCTTCGACTTCTATTTGCTTAAATTTAGCTTCGCTTCTTGAAAATCTATTTTTATATTCTTCATACTCTTCTGCACTTATAGCACCTTCATTAAAGAGCATCTTCCTTCTAAGGTAACTCGATTTTTGAGTCTCATAATTTGCTTTTTTTTCATTAATTCTAAATTCCAAGTCTCCAAAATCCATTTTTGCAATTAGATCTCCTTCCTTAACCTGATCTCCTTCCTCCACGAAAATCTCATCAAGGATTCCTTGTCTTTTAGGGCTTACATTGACGCTTTTATTTGCTTTTAATTCACCACTTGCTGTTATCAAACCAGGCAAGCTGCCGCTTTTAGCTGCAATAGTAAATTCAGTTATGTCTTTATTAGATCCATTTCCTTGTGAAAGTTTAAAACTAATTCCACCAACACTTAAGACTGAAAGTGCAATGAGGCCTAAAATTTTTTTCTTTTTGAAGTTTTTCCAAATCATTTTGTGAAAATCAATTGCTTAAGAGTTTTAGAAGTTTTGATGATGTAAAGAAAAAGCGTAAAAACTTTCCTTTGGAGATTTATAACTATATTTTCGCTGCTAAAGGGCACGATTGGGTTTAATTTAGTCAAATTAATCAGCTGGAGTCTTTCAAAGACCCATTTCAATGCTTAAGGCCGGAATTGTTGGACTCCCAAATGTAGGAAAGTCCACTTTGTTTAATGCTCTTGTCGCGAATGCTCAAGCTCAAGCAGCAAACTTTCCTTTTTGTACGATTGAACCAAATGTAGGCTCTGTTTCAGTACCAGATCAACGTTTGAATTTGCTTAGTGAACTCAGTAAAAGTAAGCAAGTCATTCCAACAAGAATGGAGTTTGTTGATATTGCTGGTCTCGTTAAGGGTGCAAGTAAAGGGGAGGGACTTGGTAACAAATTCTTAGCAAATATTAGGGAGGTGGATGCAATAGTTCATGTGATTAGGTGTTTTAAGGATGATGATGTTATTCATGTCTCTGGATCAGTAGCCCCATCAAGAGATATTGAGATAATAAATTTAGAATTAGCATTATCAGATTTAAATCAGATAGAAAAACGTAGAACTAGATTAAAAAAACAAATAAGTACTAATAAGGAAGCAAAGTTAGAAGATGAGGTGTTAGAAAAATTAAGCGATGCCCTAGAGAATGAAGAAGCAGTTAGGAGTGTTTCATTAACCGACGAAGAAAAAAAATTAATTAAACCATTAGGCTTGTTAACAGAAAAACCAATTATTTATGCAACTAATCTTGGAGAAGATGAACTCGCGAAGGGTAATTCCTTTTCAGAAGAAGTAAATACTCTGGCAAGTAAAGAGGGTTCTGAATGTGTGAAGATTTCAGCCCAAGTTGAAGCAGAGTTAATTGAATTGGGAGAGGAAGAAAGAGATGATTATCTAACTGGTTTAGGCGTTGAAGAAGGAGGTTTAATTAGCCTTATTAAAGCAACATATCGATTATTGGGTTTAAGCACTTATTTCACTACTGGAGAAAAAGAAACTAAAGCTTGGACTATTTCAGATGGAATGACAGCTCCTCAAGCAGCTGGGGTCATTCATACAGACTTTGAAAAGGGATTTATTCGAGCTCAAACTATTTCATATAAAAAACTACTTGAAGCCGGATCTCTTTCTGAGGCTCGAAACAAAGGTTGGTTAAGAAGTGAGGGTAAGGAATATGTCGTAAATGAGGGTGATGTTATGGAGTTTTTATTCAACGTCTAAAAGTTGAGTCATACCAAGGCTTTTTAGAAGTTAGACTAAGTCTCGGTCTAACAATTTAGTCTAACCTTTTGAGACGAAAAGTTGTATTTTTGAGACAAGTGAGAATAAGTGATGAATTAAACTAAATCAACTAAGAGTTAGGCTAGATCTAGATCTTCTATAACGGATAGTATTATTAGATTCATTTGGATTAGGAAAAAATAATTGGCGACTTACTATATTCCAGCAAATACTCTTCATGTTGATTCGGGAGGAGCTGTTTATCAAGGTATAGAGCCTGATTTATCTGGTACTGATGGAGATGATGTTTATATCGATTCAAAAGACACTCATGGAATCCCATTCCTAGGTGATGGAGTTTATACATCAGGCTCAGATAAATATTATTTAGCCTTAGATGTCGATGCAAAGAATCGCGTAGAACATCCATATTACGAAGGTGGCGGGTATCCAAGTATAAAGAATTTCAATGTTAATACAGATAAAATATTTCTTCCCGAAGGAGTCTCAGGAGGCGATATTCTGTTTGATAGGTATGAAATTGCAATATATAAAAATAATAAAGAAACAAAGGGATTTCTTCGCATAGTCTATGATCCACATAATTGTTGGAGAGATGTATTTAAACCATCTTCATTTAGTAGGACTTGGATTGAGGATGAAATATTAATCTGGGGTAATGTTTCTGATCCAAAATCTTATTTAAGTATAGATAATGAAGAGAGAATTGCTAGTATGGACGGTGCTCCACAAGCTATTCAGGGAAATATTAATAGGTATAAAAATCCTGAAGGATATAATAAATGGATATATGATATTTCTCAATTAATCATAAAAAAGTATCCAGATGCCTTATATTTAGTTGATGTAATAGCAGGGGTTACATTCAATTCAAGTATACAAGGTTTAAAAAATAGAATATTTCTTAGTAATGGAGAAAGTGCTTTTAATACTTCATCAAATCAAAGCAATGAAGAAAGTAAAAATGAAACTAGTAATGGAGATGAACAAAAGATAGCCGATAATATTAATGATGTAATTGCAGGGATAAAGTATTTATTAGATGGAATTAAAGATTATGACGGCAATCTGCATGGATATCTAGGAGATGCACCAACAACTGTGACTTATTCCTATAAATACCAAGGTCAATTAGATGTCAATAGTGATGGAACAATAGAAGCTGTATTTACCAATAGCATCAGTGGAAGATGGGTGACATCATCGATTGATCCCATCACAGGAGCCTTTGACTATACAAAGCATGGAGTCGGAGGAACAACAAGGATTGTGGGGATCTATCAAGATCCACTAGTAGCAAATGGAACGGTAGAAAAAGATAGCGTCTTTGATGGATCTCGAACGTTTATCAATGATCTAAAGCTTGATAATCTTATTCTTAAAACGGTTGGAGATTATGACGGTGACGGATTTCAAGAACTTTATTGGAGCAAAGTAGATAACTCTGCCTACCTAAGAGCCGTGATGCATGCAGATGGCAATATCCAATACGCTAACTATCAAAACCTGCAGCAAATGACTGATTACTTAACTAGTAATGGCTTTGCTGATACTGTTGCTTTGATTGCTTAGTAAGAAATCAGAGAGTAAGGAGTTTACGCTAGATCTTTTTACTGTCTCAATGAGACAAGGATTTAGTCTAACTTTTTGTTGTATTGGTCTAACCCTAAAATATCACTCAAATAAATTGCTATGACTTGATGTATTGGAGTTTTTATTCAACGTATAGGCGTCCAGTCATAGCAGGGGATCTCAAAGGTTAGGAGAGGTGCGATTCTAGCTTTTTAGATCAAATGTCATTAGTTATCAACGGATGCATAGTTGATTTCTAAGACACTAAGGCTTGAAGAGAGTGCAGTCTTACTGTTGATCAATACATATGCTAGTAATCTTTCTCTTATCTATAAACTTACAAATATAACCTATTAATCTTGCGCTAAATCGACCAAAGGGATTTGATAGAGACAAGCATTTATCAAGGTGATTGATTTCTTCAATTCTTTGATGTAGGAAATTGTACTTGCCTCGAGTAATTAGTAGCATTTCGACAATTTCATGCATCTGATTATATATAGGGTATGTCTTATTATCTCTCAAATAATATTCTAATTCATGCAGCTTGTTAGTACTAAAATATTGAATTTTAATATAAAATATTTTTAGCTCTTCTGAGTGTGAAAACATAACTAGCTTGGATGAAATTTTTTATATAATTGATTTTCTGAAAGCTCTATTCCGAAACAAACAACATTATCAAAATCACCTGATGAATGCATATCTGACATATAATTTTTAATTTCTGAATCATCAAGATTCAGCCCAAAGTTAATACAGCAATCTGACAATACTCTCATTGCTCCTTCATGATCAAATAAGAATTGCTCGCAAATTTCTGACAAAACTTCACTCTTTAAATTTTTTATCATTTCTTTGAATTGAATAATATTACTCATTACAGGAAGTCGAAGATATAATATTATTGATAATCAAAAAAGAAAAAATTTGCAAAGCAATTATCACTATCCAATGTATTAAGATGACATCTGTCGATGAAACATATGCAACATTTTTATGTTGTATTGAATATTAGTTTTGGTGTTTATAATGTCTTTGTGATGGATATTTATGAGAGTGCAGATGTTTACTCACTTATCTCTGTAGGTGCTATCGATAAATGTCTAAAGTCATTAGCTTCTGTTGCTATTTCTGAGTGCTGGTAATGAAAAGCAAAATAGGTATTCGAATTTTAATGGGGTTTATCGTTTAGCTAGATTTCTCTCATTGTTTGACTCTTTTAACTTCGTTCTACTCTTCGAACTTACGTCTAACCTCAATTTATGCTTGTAATCGGTTGGCATGACTGGACGCTAAGGAGTTTTTATTCAACGTATAGCAGGCTAGTCATGCCAAGGGTTCTAAAGGGTTAGAAAAACGCTTGTCTAACCTTTTTGTCTAACTTTATTCTAACTTCTGAGTTATTTTAGAAATCTTTTTTAGTTATTTTCCCTCTAAACATGCATAACCTTATGTTTGTTTAATGCCTGAGATTCTTGAGGAAATAATAGAAGATCATGCAAGAACTGTATTTTAATATACTTAAATCATCAACTTGAGGTATTTAAATTCTTTTTTGTATTTTTAGCTACCTGAATAATTGCTGGCTTGATTCATATTTAATTAACTAATGGGAGGTTGATATGTTTACAGATTATCAACCAAAAAAGGGATATGATGAATATTTTTCATCTGAAGATTTTTCTCCTAGAACATCCCTTGAGCCTCTTCTTTCGTCTTTAAAAAAGATAGGTTTAGACCAGTTAAATGTAAGTCATGAAATTGCAAGAAAATTACTTCTACGTCATGGAGCAACTTTTCGTCTTAACGACTCCGGTAATAAAGGTTCTGAAAGGATTCTTCCTTTTGATCCTTTTCCGAGAGTAATTGGTGCCTCTGAATGGTTAGAGCTAGAAAAAGGACTTGTACAGAGACTTGAAGCAATAGATTTATTTTTATCGGATGTATATGGCAAACAGCAAATAATTAAAGATCGGATTATCCCAAGGGAATTTATAGAGAGTTCTGATGGTTGGCGTCCACAAATGCAGGGATTTGTGTTGCCATTAGGTAAATGGTGCCATGTGTCTGGCTTAGATTTAATTAGGGATGGAAAAGGAGACTGGCTCGTTCTAGAGGATAATCTTCGGTGCCCTTCAGGAGTTGCATATTTCTTGGAGAATAGACTAGTTATGAAAAGAATTTTTCCTAGCCTTTTTGCTGGCAGGATTGTTAGACCTATTGATGATTACCCATCATATTTATTGAAATCACTTCAGGAATTGGCAGTTTGGACTGACAATCCAAAAGTTGTTTTATTGACTCCTGGAGTTTTTAATAGTGCATATTTTGAACATAGTTATTTGGCTCAACAGATGGGAGTTCAATTAGTTGAAGGAAGTGATTTAGTTTGTCAGAATGATAATGTTTATTTGAGAACCACCTCAGGGATAAAAAAAATTGATGTTATTTATCGTCGAATAGATGATGATTTTTTAGATCCTAAATTCTTTAGAAAAGACTCAATGCTTGGAGTCCCAGGTCTTCTTGATGTGATGAGTAAGGGTAGAGTGGCTGTCGCAAATGCTCCTGGCACAGGATTAGCAGATGACAAATTAATTTATACTTTTGTACCAGACATGATCAGATATTATTTAAAAGAAGAACCAATAATAAAGAATGTTAAAACATATGTATGCGCAAAGGAAAAAGATCTTAATTATGTACTTGAGAACCTCAATTACTTAGTTGTTAAAAGTGTTTCTGAAGCTGGCGGCTATGGAATGTTAATAGGTCCACATTCTTCCCAAATAGATATTGATAAATTTTCAGCTAAAATCAAAGCTAATCCAAGAAATTATATAGCTCAACCCACTCTGGATTTGTCTACCGTCCCATCACTAAGTGATGGTGAAGTATACCCATGTCATGTTGATTTAAGACCATATGTTCTTAGAGGAAAGAATACTTGGGTAAGTCCTGGAGGTCTAACAAGGGTTGCTTTAAAACGAGATTCTTTAATTGTTAACTCTTCTCAAGGTGGAGGTTGTAAAGACACTTGGGTGGTAAGCCAATAATCTAAATGTTACTTAGTAGAGTTGCTGAATCACTTTATTGGATTAATAGATATTTAGAACGTGCAGAAAATATTTCTAGATTTGTTGAAGTTAGCGAGTCTATGGCTCTAGATTGTCCGCCTGGTAGTGCTGAACCATGGTTGCCTTTAATAGATGCTAGTGGTGATAGAAACGAATTCGATAAGAGTTATAAGAATAAAACTTCAAGCGATGTAATAAGTTTTCTTATTAAAGATAGAGAGAATCCAAATAGCATTGTTAGTTGTATTTATATGGCAAGAGAAAATGCACGCCAAATTAGGGATGTTATTACTTCTGAGATGTGGGAACAAATAAATAGTTTGTTTTGGAGTATTCAGGAGGGTGAGGTCATTTGGCATCAACCTGCTCAAGAACAACTATTTGAAATAAGAAGAAGTTGCCAGTTATTTTATGGAGTTACAGATGCTACTTTTAGTCATGATATTGCATGGCATTTTAGTAAACTAGGAAGGTTGATTGAGAGAGCAGATAAAACTTCTAGAATATTAGATGTAAAATATTTTTTGCTTTTACCAAATCTAAATGAGCTTGGAGGAGCGTTAGATGAGCTGCAATGGATTTCTTTATTACGTTCAGCAGGAGCTTATCAAATGTTTAGAAGATCTGAACAAGGATCAATATCTCCTAATGCAATTGCAAGTTTTTTATTATTAGATCCTATTTTCCCAAGATCTGTTAGATTTTGTCTTGAGGGTATTAAAGAATCTTTAGGTAAGATTCAAAATTCACCTGATTCTGAGAAGCCAAATGATCTGGAATGTTTAATAGGTTTATTACTATCAAAATGGAGTTTTGTAAGAATAGATCACTTAATTAGAAATGGTTTACATGAGGCTATTGATAGTCTTCAAATTGATTTAAATAAATTAAATGATCTCATACATAGCTTTTATTTTATAAATGAAAAGGGATTTGATTTTGATTCTTTACAAGAATGAACAAGAAAATAATTCACAAACTATTTTATTCTTATGAAGAACCCGTATCTCTTAGCGAGCATTTGATTTGTATGAAACCAAGGTCTGGCGGTTTCCAGAAGTTAAATTATTTTGATCTTGAAATTAATCCCTATCCTCATTTAATATTTCCTTTGATCTCTGCTAATGGAGATGATATTTTTAAAGTATTTTTTAAAGAACCTACTGATTCTCTTCTGATTAAGACAGAAAGTGAAATTGAGACACAGATTCATCCAGATTTATATCAATTAAAAAATGATAATGATCTAAGTTTACCTATGAAAATAGAAGGAGAAAATAGCTCATTGAATGGATTTATTCAAGGTTGGTTCCTTAATGGACAACATGATCCAGCAGCTATTCAAATTGCTCAAGAGGCATTGGTAGGTGTCGAAAATAATGTATTGGACTTTTTATATCAATTAATCGCTCTAATAAAAGATAGAGTTAAATATACACCTAGACATATTGGATCGGCATGGACTGCAGGAAGAACTCTTAGAGAAAGAGTTGGTTCTTGCAGGGATTTGGCAATTTTGTTAATGGAGACTTGTCGATGCGTTGGCATACCTAGTCGTTTCGTTAGCGGGTATCAATTTATGGACCAACCCCCAGAAAAATATGAACTTCATGCATGGACTGAGATTTTTATACCTGGTTTTGGATGGAGAGGATTTGATCCAAGCGGTTGTGGTTTGATTAATAGTAAATATATAACCCTAGCCTCTTCTTCTAAGTCTGAACTTGTAGCACCAGTAAGAGGAAGTTTTAGTGGTGCTCCTGACTTGAAAAGTGAATTACACTGGAATATTGAAATTATCTGAATTTTATAGAAATTGTGAATGGACTCACTTATTGATAAATCTTCGATCAGTCTCTCTCTTTTTTGTCTCCTCCTTGATAGTTATATCTGTTCTATCTTCGCTCTATTCTTCTAACTTACGTCTAAACGCGAATTGTGCTTGTAGCCAATTGGTATGCTTGGGCTGCTATGAGCTTTTATTCAACGTATAGTAAGCTAGTCATAGCAAGCTGTTTTACTATTATCAATAGAGTTTTATTGAGCTATTTTTTCTTCCCAAGGAGCTGTTCTATATTTTTTTAAAAGGGTCTCTATAAGATTCCATGAGGATTTCTCGTAATCTTTCAAAAAGTCATTGAAAGTTTGTGCAGCAGAATTATCAGCTCCGTCAGAAATAACACGCACTATTAGCCAAGGCACTCTTTCCTGATACGCAACTTGTGCAACAGCTGCTCCTTCCATCTCAACAGCACATAAGCCTGGTAGCTCTCTAGAAAGATTATCGATTAAAGATTTCTCTGCTACGAATCGATCTCCTGTAGCTATTAAACCAGTTTCTACTTTCCCAAAATGTTTGCATTCATTTTTGGAAATTGAATCTTTAATTGCAGAGCTGGCCCATTTGACCCATTTATTTATTGAAGAGATTCTCTCTTGCTTAAGAGCTGGAATGACATATCTCTGAAAAAGAGGTCTTGCATCCATATCATGTTGAACCAATTCAGTTGGGATAACAATGTCCCATTGATCGAGTGTTGAATTGGCTGCTCCTGCGACTCCAGTAAATAAAATAATATCTATACTTTTTTCCTTAAAGAGTGTTCCTAGAAGTCTTGTCGCCGCTCTGGCAGCACTAACTTTGCCCCACCCACTCCAAGCAACAGAGATATATAGAGAAGGAGAATTTGCTCCAGGTTCATACCATTCTCCAGAAATAATTCTAAGATCTCCCCAATGAGTCTCAATTGGATTTTGCAAATTTTCTAAAGTTGCGCCTATTTCCTCAGGCATGGCACATAGCAGTCCAATGTGCGAAGGCTTAAAGAGTGGTTTGTTCAATATTTTAAGTACCAGATTGTTCTAATAATTAAGAGTTTTAATCTAACCAAGATTTTTTCTACTCACATTAAGGATTTTAATTTTTTTCTTAACTAGGGCAAATAATAAGTATTTGTTGAGTAATAAGTCTGTTTAGCTTCTTAGGTTTGAACTGTTCTAACTTACTTCTAAAACTAAATTATCCCTCTAAATAGTTTGTAGGAATTTAATGATTGATAGAAGTGTGATTGTGATGACTCCATAGGTCCAAATATAACTACTATTTCGAGATGCTCTTGCCATCCATTCAGGAAGACCATTGTTCTCAATAATAAAGATATATAGGAATCCAAAGATTGCTATTGGGATGAAAATAGTAAGGAAAAGATTCATTCGCAATTTTCATGCAGTAGCTTCTCTGCTTCTTCATCTCCTAAATCTACTGCTTTTCTCCAGTCTTCGCGTGCACCATTCATATCTCCAATTTCTTTTTTTACATTGGCACGATTAAAAAACGCATCTGAGTCCTTTGGGTTGATTTTTATGACTTGTGAATAGTCGTCAATTGCACCAGCAAAATCTCCCATCTTGAATTTTGCACTACTTCTATTGAAATATCCATCTGCATATAAAGGGTCAAAATCTAATGCTTTGTTTTGATCAGAGATTGCTCCTTCAAAATCTCCTAAATTACGTTTTGCATTGCCTCTCATTGAGTAGACAAGGCAAATCTCAGTAGGTGAAAGTTCTAACGCTTTATTGTAGTCAAGTATTGCTCCTTCATAGTTAGCAACTTCAAATTTATCTTGGGCTTTATTAAAAAAATATTCATAATCTTTTAATTTCTTATTTGGATCATCTTCATCTCTTAAAGCAATCATCAACCCCGCTCCAACAACTAAAGCGGTGGAACCCACAACAAAATCCTTATTCACTTTCAGAAGAGATAAGCCAGCAGCAGTTGCAGTACCTACTCCCAAAGCAATAGTAGTATTAAGGAGTTTCATATTTTATTCTTGCTCCACTCACGTTTACTTGAATACCTTTCATAGGTGAGAGCAAAACTTTTTTCAACTAGTTGTTCTTGAAAATTTATAGGTCCTATGGATAATTCAACAATTCTTCTTCCTTCTCTATCTTCCCTGATGCGTCTAATGGCTACTTTTTAACAAGCAACTATATCATTGAGATAAAATTTGATGCTTTAGTTCTAATTGAATCAGCTCTTGTACTTCTCAATTTAGGAGTATCAAAATATGCAAGTCTGATTTTTTCTCCTTGTATTGTTCTAGATGTGCCGCCGTCGTAGCAGCTTTGAATAATTATGCTTGTTACCTCTTGATCATTTGGATAATTAATCAGTGTTTGGAAAAGCGCAATGATGGCTAATACAAAAACAATGAATAACGCTGTAAAAAATCCAATCAGTAGATTTCTAATAAATCGTTGTTCTGAGCTCAGTTTTTTGTTTGACATTTTATTTAGCTTTTCCGCTGTTTTAACTTCATTCTTTTGTTCTAACTTACCTCTAACCCTGTTTTTAGCTGTAATCAATCTCTATAATTTGTTTGCCATAATTCTTTTCTGAACAACTAGGATTTTGTTCATACCAATAGTTTTGGAACACAATATAGATTGTTTTATATTGAAAGCACGTTTTTTGGCGAATTTCTTAATTGATAGATGATAGATAATGATTTCTTTCTTGCCAGAAGGAATTGTTTTTAAAGAGGAAATATATATATACTAGAAAAAATATAAAAAAAGATGAAGGGTGAAGACAAGTCTCAGCTAAACATTAAGATTGATCCGCAACTCCTTCTTACATTGAAGGCTAAGGCAATTAAGAGTGGAAAAACACTGACAGCGTTTGTTACTGAGCTGTTAGAACAAGGTTCTATTCAAGTCAACAATGAAATTGATAGCCTCGAACAGAGACTCTTAAGAATAGAAAAACTACTTAATATAAAAAAAGATTTACCGTCAGTTAAAGAAAAAGATTTAAAGCAAATTAATAGTATTTTTTCTAATAATGGAGCTAAGAAATATGGTGAGGTTGCTAAAGAATTGTTTGATTTACATCGAAAAAAAAAGAAACTTTCAATGAAGGATGCCTTTGCAGAACTATCTATTTGTCTTGCTAATTACGAGAGTCAGCCTGAACTGGTTTTTGAAATCCTCTCGGGAAAGCATGAATTAACAGGTTTAGAAATGACAGATGCATATAGGAATGGATCTTGTGGAATGAGAAGTGCTTTATCAGAGTGGACCAAAAGTTCTTTAGAACCATTAAATGACGCTTTTCTAAAGGCGGTGGATGCTAAAAATCTTGTGTGATTACAGATAATCGAACTACTGCAAATTTCTCTTCCCGCTTGAGCTAATCAAACTTCGTTCTCCTCTACTAACTTACTTCTAACTCGGTTTCGCTTGTAGTGGTTTGGTAGAACTGCGCTCTAAGAAGTTTTTATTCACTCAATAAAAAAGCTGCAAGTAATTTGCAGCTCAGTTAACTAATTTTGATCTATTAGAATTTGGATAAAATTTAAGGGTTTTAAATTTTATCTTTATCCAAATAAAGCTGAAGCTATACCAGCAACAGCAATTACTATTCCACCCCATTTAATAACAGGCTGATCCTTGTCATAGGTATTTGAAACAAGAATTGCAGCGAGAAGGATTTCTACAAGGTTCTCATTGATCATGGGTCGAAGCCATTGTTGTAGTTGTTGATACTTTTTCTAGCTGATCTTTCTTTGATGGGCAACAAATATTAAGTACTTATTTGAATAATTCTCCAAGGCTATAAAAAAATATCAATTAACGTTCTCTTGTTCAGATTGAGCACTTGAGTGGGACACCATCAGTCTAAAAAAGCATCTAACTTTATTGTTGCAATGGTTTAATTCTTAAATTTCGCTGTAATCAATTGATATGAGTGGATTTGCTGGAGTTTTTATTCAATATTCAAAAATTTTCATATTTACTATTCTCATGGCTCTCATGATGACTACTTTGTCTTTCTTCTAACTTCTGTATGAATTTTACTGAGCTACTAAGGAAATCAATACATCTCTTCTCTAGATGTTTTAAATCTATGACTAAGTAAACTTTGTAAAACTAATTTTTGTCTGAATTGTTTTTCAGCTTGAAAAAATGTTTCTGAATATAGTTTCTTGATATTAAAAAAACAAATCATAAATTGAAAATTACATGATTGCATAAATCATTTGTATAAGGAGATTTACTATCATGAAACTCCTTCAGGTTTTTCTTTTCAGAATAGAACTAATCCACTAGCCTGTTCTTCGATCACTTTGCGGTTATTTTTTGACTTAGCTCTAATCTAAATTTTATCTTTTTATAATATAGACTTATGATTAGCTAGTTTATATTTGACATTGAGCATAGTACTAGAGTGTATATTTGGTAGAGACTTTAAACCGTTTTATTAACCTTTGTTAGAACTATGCATATCAAAAAAGATAGGAATATTGCTAATAATACTAAATTGGAAAAAGTAATAATATTTCCTATACCCTTTGGTTTAGGAGAGATCGACAAGAGCAATGATTTAACCACTGCGATAAATTCTAAACCTTCTAAAGAAGAAATAATTACTAAAGCATTTAAATATCATTCTCATGGAAATATTTCAGAAGCAGCTAAGTATTATAAATATTTTGTTGATCAAGGTTTGATAGATCACAGAGTTTATTCTAATTATGGAGTAATTTTGAAGCAAATGGGAAAATATAAAGATGCAGAAAAATTTCAGCGAAAAGCTATTCAAATTAAATCTGATTTTGCTGAGGCTTATTCAAATTTAGGAATAATATTAATAGATCTTTCTAATTTACCTGAAGCAGAGATGTCAATACGTAAAGCAATTGAATTGAAACCTAATTACCCAGAGGCTCATTACAATCTAGGAACAATTTTATTTAGAGTTGGTAATTTAATTGAAGCAGAGATATCAATACGTAAAGCAATTAAATTGAAACCTGATTACCCAGAAGCACACAATAATCTTGGAACTATATTAAAAGATCTAGGTAAAATTAAAGAAGCAAATCTATCGATACGAAATGCAATCAAACTTAAACCTGATTATATAGATGCTCATTTAAATCTGGGCATTATGTTACGGGAGTCCGGAAATTTTAAAGAAGCTTTGATATGTTCTCAAAGAATTATTGAGATTAAGCCTTGGTCTATCAATGGATCATATACTTTTAATTATAAGATGAAAGTGAATTAATATCATAATCTAATAGTTTACGAAATTCAAATGAAATATCATTATTATTATCTTTAGAATCTTATTGTTTTAAAATATTTTTTCTAGTTGAAATATTTAATTCAATTATTCTTAAGAATAAGTCTGTTCTAATATTAATATCATCTATTCTTTTAATTAACTCATTAAAATAATTGACTGGTAATTGCTGATTGTTAGTATCAGCAATAGGCAATCCTTCTATGCTTATCTTATTCCCAGATCTTTCTATTTTTATAGAGTCATCAGTAATATCATTCCCTTTACAAAAAATATTAATCCCTTTCTCTTTGATATTTATATTAAAAGGTATCGAAAAAACTATCGTTTCTTTACAGAAAAAACCATAAGTAAAAAAACGACTTAATGAACTTTTAGGACTATAATTATGAGTTACTTCAGTATTTAATGGAGGATAATTAGGAGTGCTGATTCCGCCTTGACGCACTATGAAAGGCAAAGATATAACCTCATGATTTACAAGTTCCAATACGGGGCAAATCATTGAACATTTTCTAAATTTAAATGCTCTTGCATTAAGAAATTGATTTAAAATCACATCATTCCATTTGCCCTCATGTCTTTTCTTTATATCTACAATCGAATGTTGTTTTAATAGTCTCTTTAACTCTGGATTAAAGAGACTTAAACCTTTTTCGAAAAATTCTGTAGCTTCTCTTCCTCCTTCTCCCCATGAGAAATTATCTTGGTAATAGCTAAAAAAACTCTTTACATCTTGACTATATTTTTTATCTTCCATGATTCTTAGATTGTTATCATCTAAATAGATATCATCTTTATTTACCATAAGAGTGTAGGGAGTATAAATTTTTGATTTCTTTTGAGAATCAACAGGAAAGATGCCTCGTCCATTTGCGCCTTCCTTTTGGCACACATTATCTGCTATTCCTCCAATCTTACGAAACTCAGCAATTAGATTATGCCACTTTTTAGCCATCAATAAGATCTTAATCTATTCAAATCATTATATGTCTCATTCTCTATCTTAAACTCTAATGTTAATGTTATTGGGAGATTTATCTATTGGATGAAGCTATCCTAGAACATAATAAATCAATCGAAAAGTTTCACTTGCTCTATTATATTGGAATAAAGTGATGAATTAGAAGAGTAAATTAACCATTATAACTAATTAATAGTTATACTATTATCAATATGCAGGTATTATCTTATAGGTAATACAAAACGCTAAAAATTTAATTGTTTTGGGAACCCTTAATATAATATTATTTCACTTTATTGGACAAGTTTTATTGAAGCTTACTCATACTTATATTCCCTAACTGATTGTACTAGAGTTTATCTAGATGAAGATAAAATAATAACTAAATCTAAGAATAGATAAAATATATACGACTAGAATTACGATTGGCTCGTGAACAATTAATCTGATCAGATTAATTGTTTTATTCATTGGTTAGATGGGCATTTGGATGAAGCATATCCATTGTCCCGTCTAGAGTCTTACTTGGTTTCAACAGCAAGAAGTGTTCAAGTAAGTACACCGATATGGCACAATCCATAGGTTGATATAAGAACTCTTAGCGAACGAGTTGGCTCTTGCAGGGATTTAGCAATATTGTTAATGGAAACTTGTAGATGTGTTGGTATACCAAGTCGTTTTGGTAGTGGATATCAATTCATGGATGAACCTCCTGAGAAATATGAACTTCATGCATGGACAGAAGTTTTCATACCTGGTTTTTGATGGAGAGGTTTTGATCCTAGTGGTTGTGGACTTATTGACCAAAATCATTTTTCCTTGGCTTCATCTTCTAAGCCTGAACTAGTAGCACCAGTGAGGGGGTTCTTATTGGACCGTCTAATTTGAAAAGTTAAATAGATTGGAAAATTGAAATTATTTGATTTAATAAATACTATCTAAACTATTATTGCTATAAATGCTAAGCTAAGCATGCTAGTAATAATAGTTTAAGTAGTACTTTTGATTGTATTTTTAGTTTGAATTAGGGTTGCTTTGATCTTGATAATATTGAAGAATTGATTATAGTTAATATAGTCATATTTTTTATATGAATG
Source organism: Prochlorococcus sp. AG-402-L09 (assembly GCA_003216715.1). GTDB lineage: Bacteria > Cyanobacteriota > Cyanobacteriia > PCC-6307 > Cyanobiaceae > Prochlorococcus_B. The sequence continues at coordinate 37,214 of QCIK01000011.1, forward strand.
ACTAAAAGCCAGTTCAATATTAAAATCTCAAAAGACTTATTGACTAGGGTTAAGCGACAAGCAATTAGGTCGGGGAAAAGTTTAACTGAGCATATTACTGATTTAATTACTAAGTCCTTGTCTGAGCATGATGCGCAAACTTCTAAATTTGATCCGGGAAACAAAAATCTGGAGATTGAGAGAAGATTATCTTACCTTGAATCAATAGTAAAAAATAGGGAATATTTAAGTCAAAAGTTCAAACCATTTAATAATGCAGAAGCCATTAACTGTACAAAATTTATGAGAGGTCTTTTTGATAAAGAATTTGAAAAAGGAAATTTTGAAAATCAAAATCAAGCTTTTGAAGACTTATTTAAGACAATTCAAATTTATGATCAATTAAGTAATTCTTATGCTAAACGTTTGAAAGAAATAATGCTTAACGATAGTCCATCTCCTTGGACAGGAAAAGAACTTAATGAATTGACTGGAAATGATAAATGTAATTGTTCTATTAGAAAAGGTTTAATTATGTGGACTGGAAAAATAGATTGTCCATCTCAACAAGAAATATGTGATAAAGGAGAGGAGCTTCTCTCTTTAATTTAAAAGATTTAAATAGTTTTAAGAAGTTTTTCACTTATCTCCCACAATTTTTTTCTTGAACCTCGATTTAATGCTTGCGGGGCATTTTTACATATTTTTGGTAAACCTCTGAAGTTGTACTTAGGCCCATACTGTTCTCCTCCTTTTGCACTAGTTAATGTAGCGGCTGCTATTTGAGGCAAAGCACCCATTCTGGCGCTTTGAAACAAAGGATCCATTATTTTATAAGCAATTTCCTCTTGCCATGATTGATTTGCCTCTACTGACTTTGGCTGTAAATTTGTACGAGCAAATCCTGGATGAGCAAGAAGAGAAGATGTTTTTGAATTAATTTCTTTGAGTTTTGAATTGAGTTCCAGTCCAAACATTACGTTTGCAAGTTTGCTCTGCGCATAAGATCCCCAGCGATCATATTTAATATTTCCATTTAGATCGTCCCATTCTATTTTTCCAAAATATTGAACACCTGATGTAACGGTTACAACCCTAGAATTATTTTTTTCATTAAGCATGGGTAATAGTTCTAATGTTAAAGACATATGTGCAAGATGATTAACAGCGAACTGTATCTCAAAACCTTGCTTGCTTAAAGTCTTTGGCGGGGCCATTATCCCAGCATTATTGATTAAAACATCAATGTAATTAAATTTATTTTTAATAAATTCAGCAAATTTATTAATGTTATTTAAATCTGATAAATCTAATTCAACTAATTCGATTTTTCCAGAGAACTTAAATTTTAAAAGTTCTTGTTTGGCTTTATCACCTTTAAGTAAGTCTCTGCAACTCATAATTACCGTGGCCCCTCTTTCTAGAAGGAATTTTGATGTTTCATAACCAAGACCGCTATTGGCTCCAGTGATTAAGAATATTCTTCCTTCTTGCTTTTTCAGTTCATTCATTCTCACTATCATTATTTTAAATGTTTTAAGGTATTGTAATTATGAATTGATTTGATCGTGATAGATGAGAGTTATTACTTTTATATCGATTTATTGATAATACTTAGATGTTATTAAGTTTATAGAATTTCTTTTTAAATTTATAAAATCCTGAATTTGCATAATTCCAATAGATTAAATCTTCTTCTCTGTATATATAGTTAATAATAATTTCATTTTGATACGCATGTTTATTTATTAAATCTAGATTATGCCCAACTCCTGGATAAATAACATCAATATATTTGTGATCTCCCAATATGATTTCTAGATCATTTGATTTTGATACTTCTGAGTTTGGGATTAATTTATTTATATTTTCAACTAAACCTTGTTTAAAATGAATTACTTTATCACTTAGCTCAAATCCATTATTAATAACTCCATTGAGCAAAATATAAACTTTTGAGTATGAATTAAATAATTTAGATCTATTGGCAAGATTCAAATCATTATCAAACATTATTAGAATACTACTATTAGAAAAAATTTGTTGGACTGGAAGTTTATTTGAAATAGGTTGCTTTTTTTCATGGATTTGGATTTTATTTAAAATATTAATTTGAATATTACTGAATCGATTAACTGTATATTTTTTGATGTTTTCTTTAGATACTATATATGGTTTCTTATTTGTATGCATACCAGCTACCCATCTCCAACTTAAGGTGTTTGATGCAGCATCGCCATCTAATAAGTGTTTCATGAAAAGTCTTGCTCCCTCTTGCCAAGGAAGCCTTAAGGTGAATATCCAGATACTTGCAAACCACATCCTTGAGTGATTATGCAAATAGTTATTTTCTTTAAGTTCTTCTATCCATCTATCGAAACAATCTATACCTGTTTTCCCTTCCTTGGCGGCTTTTAAAATATCTGAATCATGAGATATAACTTTGAACTTTATATATTCAATCCATATTGATTTATAATTTTCGAGGTAACCTTTCCAATATATTCTCCAAAGAATTTCATCAGTAAATTTTTTCTTCTTATCAAATGCTTTTAACTTGTTAATTATTTCGTATTCATATAGTATTCTATGGGATATATATTTAGAAATTTGAGATACATTTGATCTATTTTCAGTGCCATAATCATAATTCCTTAACTGATGATATGAAAGAAGATTATTACTAATAAAAGAATCTAATACATTATTTGCGTCTTTAAATATGTTCATTTAAATCTGATTTTATACTATTTAATTAACATTGAAGTCTCTTTAAAGCTCTTATAGCCTCTTTTATGTGCGCAGGACCATTCAATAGATCTTCAAATATATGTATAATCATGCCTTGAGAGTTTATTATATATGTAACTCTTCCTTCTATAAAACCAAGGGTTTTAGGTACTCCAAATTTTTTCCTAAGAATATTATTTTGGTCACTAAGTAATGGGTACTGAAGTTTATTTTTATTTGCAAATTTAAGATGACTTTGTGTATCACCATTGCTAATTCCCCATACCTCAGCTCCCAATATTTTAAAAAGATCATATTTGTCTCTAAAGCCACAAACTTCAATAGTGCAGCCAGGAGTGTCGTCCTTTGGGTAGAAGAACAAAACAAGTGGCTTTTTGGATTTGTAGGAGCTTCTGATATTGCCATTTTGATCTTTCAAAGAAAATGAAGGAATCTGATCACCGACTTTCAACTTCACATCATTAATGAAAAAACCATCATAGTGGGTTCTTTTTTTTATGAGAGCTGTCTATTGGTGTGAATACAACACCTAGACATGCTAATTAGATTAATTCTTCTAAATTGTGATTTAAAATTCCTAAGTAAGTTTAGAAATAAAGTCGTTGGCATTATTTCTGTAAGTATTTTTTTTATTGATATCCATTTTTTCTAGATTTCTTAAAATCATTGATAAGCGATATTGGCTTTTGAATATATTCTTATAGTCATCTATAAATGTCCAAAAGAGACTATCCCATGTTATGCACCACTTATCGAATTTATAGTTAGACATTTTTCTGATGTAGTTTGATCCTGAAATGTAGGGTTTGGTTGTGAATAACCCTCCGTTTGAAAATTGACTCATTCCATATACATTTGGAACCATAACCCAATCATATGAATCTATAAATAATTCCATAAACCATTTATAAACTTGATTTGGGTGGAATCTACATAGCAGCATTAAATTTCCTATTATCATTAATCTTTCGATATGATGTGCATAACCTGTTTCTAAAATATTCTTTATTGAATCATCTAATGGTGTTATCCCTGTATCACCAGTATAAAAACTTGAAGGTATTGGTTTATCCTCAAAATCCCAAAAATTTCCATTTCTAAGTTCTAAATTATAACGCTTATATATTATTTGAATTAATTCTCTCCAGCCAATTATCTGCCTTAAAAATCCTTCATATGAATTGATTCTAATGTTATTAGATTGATAATAAACCCAAGCTTTATCGATTATTTGTCTTGG
>QCIK01000012.1 GCA_003216715.1 Prochlorococcus sp. AG-402-L09
ATTTTCTTTTTGATTATTTAGTTTAGAAAGGATTGTTTTTATTTGATTAAGCTCTGAATGCGAGTTAATAATTGAGTTGATTTTTTTCTGAGGCATTTTTAGCTTATTTGAAATAGTTATCACCTCTTTTTCTAAACGATTTTTGTATTCGGTTAGTTCCTTAATAGATTCTTCTAACTCTTCTACTGTAGGGCTTTTCATTTTTTATCTTAACAATAGCTCAAATTAGTGATATCCCCTTTGCTTTTAAGCTTTTTGAGATAACTCTTGGGATGATTTTAGTAAAAATTCATTTTTACAGTTAAGAAGCATTGCGTTCTTAGCTATCTTTCAGTGTAATTTGACTGAAAGTCTTAAGTTAAATAAGTAATGACTATTAAGACATTACTTATTTAACTTTCTTACTTATAAATCCTAGGTAGTAAAAAGATGCTTGATGCGTTTTCTAGAACAGTTGTAAGTGCTGATGCCAAAGGTGCAGCAATTGGAAGTGAGGATCTTGCAGATTTAAGAAAGTACGTAGCAGATGCAAATAAAAGAATTGATGCAACCCTTGCAATAACTCAAAATGTTTCTTGCATAGCTGCAGATGCAGTAGCGGGAATGGTTTGTGAGAATACCGGACTTACTCAGCCAGGAGGTCATTGTTATCCAACACGTAGAATGGCAGCTTGTTTAAGGGATGGAGAAATTATTTTGAGATATGTAAGCTACGCACTTCTTGCAGGTGATTCTTCTGTTCTTGAAGATAGATGCCTCAATGGTTTAAAAGAAACTTATTTAGCTCTTGGAGTTCCAACATCTAATGCTATACGTGCAGTTGAAATAATGAAAATTGCCACAGTTGCAATTATGACTGAGACAAATACGGGAAGAAAAATGTTTAAAGGAATTAATTCTGGCTCAGGAGCACAATGTCAAGATATCGCTGCGGAGGCAGCATCCTATTTTGATCTTGTAATAGAGGCTTTGAGTTGAAAATTCAACTTTAATTCCTCTTTTAAAGTACATCAAACTAAACCTTATTAAGTCACTATGAAATCTGCAGTTACAACCGTTGTTAGCGCAGCTGATGCAGCCGGAAGATTTCCAAGCATGAGCGATTTTGAATCTGTGAAAGGCTCTTTCGATAGGGCAAAAGATCGTCTAGAGGCTGCAGAAAAACTTGCTTCTTGTCTTGATAAATTTACCAATCTTGCCGTTGATGCTGTATATCAAAATGGCTCATATGAGCAGGCTAATAAAGACAAGTGCGTGAGAGATATTCATCATTACTTGCGTCTTATTAATTATTGCTTAGTAACTGGTGGTACTGGTCCTTTAGATGAATGGGGAATATCAGGTATGAGAGAAATTATTCGTATCCAATTATTACCAACAGCAGCATATATAGAAGCGTTTATTTTTATTCGAGATGAAATTAAAATCAATGATGTTATGAGTCAGCAAGCCGAAACAGAATTTAAAGGATTATTGGATTATTTAATAAACGCACTTGCATAAAAAATAAATTAATTTAATTCAAATATTTTTTATAGGTTTTAAATAATTATTTGAAATTATAATGATTAATTATTTAGATTTAAACAAATATATTGAACTTTATCAAGATTTTTTACATCCAAATCCAAATATTAATTCTAAAGCATTTTTAATTTTAAGAAAAGAATTTGAACTTGAATTTGTTGATAATTTGATAGCTAATCTCAAGGAAGAAGATTTATTTATAAGAAGAAAATCAATATTAGCTTTGGGGAGAATTGGAGGTAAAGCTTTAAAGTTAATCGTTCCATTGTATATGGATACTAAAAATACAGTTGTTAAAGTTAGCTGCCTTAAAACGATGACAAAAGTTGTCGTTAATTTTAATTTAGAAGAATTAACTCAAGAAGAGATGTTAGTAGTTGAATTAGCAATTCAGGATGATGAGCCTGAAATAATATTGACTGTTATTTCTCTTTTGAGGCAATTAGGGAAAAATGGTAGAAATATTTTGATGAAAACTTGTAGAGATAAAGACTTATTAATGGCGAAAGCCTCTACTAGCGCCCTTTTGGAAATGAAAGATCAGACTGTTGAAGAATTATTTGATGAATTATTAAATGATGAATCTATTGATCCAATGATTAAAGAAGATATTCTAAGAGATAAAACTATTTAATATTCTAGATTATTTTTTTCAAGTCTTTTAGTTATCGATTCTTTTTATTGCTAGTTTAATAATTATTCTAATATTTTTATCCTGCTCAAGCTTAAGGAGGGCTTTGAGTGGGTTTATAGCTTCGTTAATATTAAGTTGCATCAATGACAATACTGAAGCTTTTCTAATATCTGGACTTTTATTTTTTAATTTTAATATTAAGGTAGGAATAAAAGATTCTATTCTATACAATTTACCAATTAATTTAATAGCTTCAATCTGAACATTTTCAGCATGATCATTCATAGCACTTTCTACTAATTGAATTGCTTCTTGATCTTGCGACTGTCTAATGTGTTCTTCAAGTGCTGAAATTGCAGCTGATTTAACATTAGTATTTTTTGATTTAGCTGCTTTTTTTATTGAATTTGGGGCTTTTGCTCCAATGAATTCTAAACACCAGGCTGCAAGACCATATTGCATTTCTGTATATTCTTTATTCTCTAAGACAAAGATTAAATGATTCACGGCAGCCTCGCCAAAAATCGCAATAGCACCAGCCGCAGAGAATTTCACTATAGAATCTGAGTCAGTGGTCAGTGCTTTTATTAAATGAGGTAAAGCTGTTGGATCTTCAACTAACTTTAATGTCTTTGCTGCTGCTCTCCTTTGGATTACGTTTTTACTATTCAGAAGTGTATTGATTAACTCTGGTAAAGCTGCTGAACCTAATTGAGCTAATGCTTCTGCATGACTTCTTCTAACTAAACCATTTTCATCACCAAGGCCTTTGATTAACAACTTGATGTCGTTTTGAATTGATTTTTTCTTACTCCTTATGTTGAGTTCCCCTCTCTTGGGTTTTTCTTTTTCTTCTTCATTTGTTAGTTTGCTTTTCGAGTAATTATCCAATTTTTTATTATCCACTTGAAAGCTTATTATATAATCTGGATTAAACTATTTTCTAGAATTTCATAACATGTATTTTCATAAATAATATCCTTTTATATTAATAATAAATTTTATACTTAATATAGTACTCTTAGCTTATCTAGTTAATACAGACCCTTATATTAAAAGTGCAATCCAATCCATTTAATAATCTACCTAAGATAAAAAAAAGAAATGCGATCAATATTCTTAAAAAACCAATTTCTGAGGTTGAGCTTTTAGCCGACTACTATAAAGCTGTATTCCACTTAGCAAATTTTCCATGCGAAGAATCAGAAATGGTACTTCTTGACTTTATTAAATATGAATGTGAAAAGCTTGAATACAAGATAGCAAAAAGAAAAGCAATAGAGGTACTTGCGATTTTTGACTGTAAAAAAGCCATACCAATTATTGCAGATTTTCTACAAAATGATGATGAGTATCTTGTTGAGACAGCTATTTGGTCATTAGGTCAACTGAAATGTAATGATAATGATATTATTAATAATATCTGTTCAATATTATATAAGCAATTTAATAACAAAAGAGTAGTAATACAAACATTAACTAATTTAGGAGTTAGAAAAGAAATAGAAAAGATACGATCATTATCAACAGACACGCAATCTACCAATGGAGTTAAAGGGGCCTCTCTTGCGGCATTAATAAAACTTGGTGCTGAAGAGGATAAAATCAGTGACTTGAAGAACCATTTGAGACTATCTAATCAAAACGATAGGCATTGTGCAGTTCAAGATATTATAAATGCTGGACATTTATCTATTTTACCTTTTTTAATTAAGTCACCAATTTCTCCATCATTTAAACTAAATGCAATAGACTCTCTTTGGGTGGATGAATTAGATTTTTTGGAAAATATAAATCTAATTAATTTTCTTGATGCAGTGATCATTGATGATCCAAAAAAGATAGATACATTAGATATTAATAATTTTGATAAAGATATAAATTTTTTAATAGAGCAACTTTTTCATACAGATTTTAATCGATGTTATCAATCAATGAAAGAATTAGAAAAATTTCCTTCAGATGAGATTTTGTATTATCTAAATAATAATTGGGATAGAGCTAAATCAGATTATGGAGCAATATATTTCTTTGTAAATACATATAAAATATTATTAGAAAGGCAAGTATACGATAAATCAATTCTAGAGAAAGTAGATTTTTTATTATCAGATAATTGGTCTAATTATATGAAATTTAAATCGTTATCTATACAAATTTTGGGTTGTTTAAATGATACTAAATTTTATAATAATGTGAATCAATTTTCTGATCATAAACAAACACCATATTGGAAAAATAGATATGCAGCTTTGCTTGTATTGCAAAGTAAACCAATTAATATAAAAAAAAGATTTGCTAAATTATTTCTGAATGATACTCATAGATTTATAAGATTAAAGGCTAAAAAATTACTATATCTTTGATTTATTCTGTGCAAAAATAATAATAAACTTTTATCCCCAATCCTGGTCAATAAAATAATCAAAATTATCTATTTTTTTAAATATTAAAGGACCAAAGTTTGATCCCCAAATTTTTTTACCACTTACTAATTCATATCCAGAATCTTCAGAAATAAGACTTTTCTCATTTAATATTACTTCACTTTTTACATAGGTTTTATCCTTCCCATGTTGTATATAGCATTTCTCACCTGGCTCAATATTTCCTATAAAAATTCCTGGTCTTCTTTCTTTAAAATGCATAGAACATCCAAACTTTTCTTCTAACTTATATTTAGATATTTTATCTAAAAGACTTAAATCTAAAGCACCTCCTGTAAATCTTTCTTGATCTTCAATTTTATGATTGCTTAAAATAAAAATATCTTTTTCTTGTGATAATTTATTGATGCTTTGTCTATATGGATTCCATATGTCATGTTGATATCTCTGCTCTGAATAAAACGAAAAACATTTATAAGTTTTAAAAAATAATGGCCGAATATGTATTTGAATATGTGCAAAGTTTCTTGGATTATTTAAAGCTTGCTCTTTATTACTAAATATTCCTGAAATTTTCTTAGCGAATTCTAATATATCTGTATTTTTCATCTTTTAAGATATAGTTTATTTTTTGGTAGAACGAATTTCGGATGCATAAGATGTTTGTAAGATGGCTAAAGAATTTATCGCTCTTGTAACTGAAGATCTACTTCGTAAATTATTTGAGATAAACCATATTCTTTCTTCTGTAAAAATATGATTATAGTTAGAATGAATAATTAGAGTTCCATCATTAAGAATTTTATATAGTGAGATTACTTGAATCGCTTCAGTGTAACCAACGCTCCTAATTATCTTCCCTTCTGTTTTAGAAATCTCTATCGGAATGAGTATACTTTCCCCAGATAAATTTTCATGTTGATTATCTTCTCTCCATTCACTTTTTGCTTCCCAATTAATTAGGAATGCTCTATTTCTTTCATTATTAGTTAATAAATTATCTTTTAACAATTTGATGACTCTAGAATCCTTTTTTTTGGCAGGAAATATTTTTATTCTACTTCTTATTTCTTCAAACTCTTGAAAGGCTAGAGAATGGCCGCTCCTCATAGAGTTCCATTCACCAACGCTCTTTAAAAAAAATTCTTCGATATTCATTTACTTTATTGAAAATTAAATTATTTCACAAATATCACTTGTTGCAAAAGCTTTGGTTATTGATGAAGTTTCTAGAAAACTTTTGGTTTTAAAACCAATTGGAGAACACCAGGACCTCACGAATGGAACTATATCCTCACCAAAAATTTTATTATACTCATCAGAATCTATTAGAAAATCAATGTGCGCTTCATATCCTAGTTCATTCATAATATTTGAACTTTGAATCACTTCGTTTTGACTTTTGATTGGCCTTCCAAGAATATGTTTATATCTTAGCTTTATTGATTTGTATTGGCTAATACTATCAAAGTAGAAACTTCTATAAATAGTTGATTTGCAAACTTTCCTTGTGAACTCTCTTACTGTAATATCACCATTCCTTAATCTTCTTTCAATATCAACAGGTCGCTCCGATTCCATTAAAGTTAAGTTCCCAAAAATGTTTTTATATAATGCATTTATTGCCACGAGTAAAGCATCATCATCATTAGGAACAAATTCATTAATTTGCAGCTGTTGTATTGAGATATTCTTCTGATTTGATATTTTATAATTATAACTATCAATTTTAGCTCTTCTAAAACAGCTCATGATTTTGTTATTTGTTAAGTTTGAATATTGACTAGGCTGACTATTCGATGTCGTAGTGAATTTTTTTCTTTCGCCTGGCATTGAGGCTCCTCTAATATGTAAATTATATGTTGTTTTCTTACTCCCAGATATTCTTGTTTTATTATACTTAATTGGGTTTTTATTTATAGTTTCTGCGCCTATCCTTAGAGCTTTAAAGGGAACAGATGACATATCTATAATTAAATCTACATAATTTTATCAATATAAAGAGGTTAGATATAAATTTTGTATACTTTATTATTTAATTACTTAATACAAATGTGGTTGATTTAAGCTTTTTCTTGAGTTGCATTGGCTTTATTTTTGTTGAATCCAGCGATTGTTGCAAGTGCAAACATTCCTAGCAAGGCTGCCCCAAGCATTAGTCCAGCGCCTTGGCTTACTCCTGCACCCACCGCTACAAGAATTGAGTCACTGATTAACAAACTTATTATTAATGCAGGTGTAAAAAGTCTCCATCTTGTTCCTCCTATTCCTAATGCATAACTTAAGAAATCGAAAAGACCAGTCATTAGCAGACCCGTCATTAGAAAAAAATTGCCTTCTAGTTGATTTTGATTAAAGCCTTCAATTCTTTGCATTGCTTTTACTCCAACTAATTTTCGAACAGGAGCCCGCCCAAAGTTTCTAGCTATAAAAAATGCTAACTGACAAAAAATCAGATCAGATATAAATATAGTTATATAACCTGTTTTAAAACCAAGTAATGATCCAGCTAAGAGTGAATAAACTGAACTAGGCAATGCTGGAAGGATTATGCTTATTCCTCGAAGTATCAAAATCCCTAGAGGAGCCCAAATGCCCATTTCTTTAACGGCACTTCTTAATGGCTCTATTCCATAAGTCTGAATCAAGAAGACCAGTAAAATGAATGCACCTGTGAATAATGCAATAAGAAAGAACTTTCTTAATGTTTCTTTTTTCAAATTAAACTCCTGGTTATGATGATGATCTTTTAGAAGATTTCCAATGTAATTATGCTAGTTAAAATCAGAATACTTTAATTAATCCATAAAGGTTTACGTGATACATAATTAATAAATTTTATGTTTTTTGCAAGATACTAAAATAATTTTTTAAAGCTTGAAATTCGATACTCTCCTCTCGTTTTAGAAATTTTGTTACTGGGGTAGCCCGATTATTGTTCTCTCACTTGGTTTATCGTTTAAAGAAACCTGGAAAAAATTGATATGCTTGGATGATTTTTTACTGTCAGACAACAAAATATTCAATATTGGATTGGGCCTCCGTTTTTTTGAGCTTATGCGTATCATGTTGTAGATTCATTAAATTTGATATTGATAGAATGTTGCATTTAACGAGCCTCGCATTGCCAATGAAGTATTAGTTGAAGTTTATTTATGGATTCATTAAATACAGGCCTGATGAACTTAGATAATCCTTTAAGGAGAAAACCTTCAATTAGTCTTTCATAGAAAGAATTATATTGGAAACCAAAAAGCAAGTTTAATGAGGAATTAAAAATTACACTAGAGAGATTACAGAAAAAAAATTACTCTACGAAAAATAAATAAATTCTTATTTTTATATATCAAGAGTTTATCAGTAAAATGTTATCATTAAAGATAAATAGTTTTTTTAATCATAATAAATCCATGAATCCAAAGGAAGATATTGAAGTAATTATAGTTACAGGTGCCGCAGGCTTTATTGGAGCAGCTTTGGCAAAAGCTCTTCTTTCTTTAGATTGTAAAGTTATTGGTATTGATAATATAAATGATTATTACTCTACTACATTAAAAAGAGCAAGATTAACAGAAATTGAAAAAGTTTCTAGGAAAAAAGGGGAATGGATTTTTCATGAGATTCCTATTGAAGATAATAAAGTATTGTCAGAAATAATTAAAAGATATAGTCCAAAAATTTTTGTTCATCTTGCAGCTCAAGCTGGTGTTCGCTATTCAATAACAAATCCGTCTGTTTACATACAAAGTAATTTAGTAGGTTTTGCAAATGTACTTGAAGGATGTAGGCAGAACAAGGTTTCCCATTTGATCTATGCCTCTAGTAGTTCTGTGTATGGAGGTAATACGAATCTGCCTTTCAATGAAGAACAAGCAGTAAATCATCCAGTAAGTTTATACGCTGCAACTAAGAAATCTAATGAATTAATGGCTCACACCTATAGCCATTTATATGATTTGCCAACTACTGGGCTTCGCTTCTTTACTGTCTATGGCCCTTGGGGAAGACCGGATATGGCTCCAATGATTTTCGCAAGATCAATTTTAAGAAATAAGCCAATTAAAGTATTTAATCAAGGAGAAATGCACAGAGACTTCACTTATATTGATGACATAGTGGAGGGAATAATCCGATGTTGTTTTAAGAAAGCTACTATTGATGGAAATTTCAATCCACTAAGTCCTAATCCTTCTACATCATCTGTACCTTATAGAATATTTAATATAGGTAATTCAAGTCCAATTAAGCTTACATATTTTATAGATTTATTAGAGAAGAGTTTGGGGAAAAAAGCTATAAAAGATTTACAACCTATGCAGCCAGGAGATGTTGTTGCTACTGCGGCCAATATGGACTTGCTTGCTTCCTGGGTAGATTATAAACCAACAACTTCTATAGAAAAAGGTATTAGATTGTTTTCAGAATGGTATTTAGATTATTTTAAAAATAATTCTTAGAAAATAATTTTTTGATTATTTTTTGTCAATTAAAAATCAGGAAAGACCTAATAATTTTATCCTGAAGAGAGCTATTCTTCTGGATTGGGTAGGATTTTCGATTAGGAAAGGATGATTTTTGATTTTTTCAAAAGTTATGTTGATTCTCTCTTCTATCTTTTTATCTTTATCATTTTCTGTAATATTTTTTTTCCATGCAGAATCAAATGCCATAGCAAAACTGTCGGCATTATTATATGAATTTTCATTTGAAGTATCTAAATTCATAAGTAGAGGCTTAAATGTTTAGGTTTTTACATACCTAATTAGATTATTAAAAACATGTATGGTTTTGTAATTTATTTAAGCATTGTTTAATTTATTTGATAAATTTTAGCTAATTTTTTTCTTTATTCCAAAAACATAAAAAAGTAATTTGAAGATAAATCATTTAAAACCCAACATAATTAATGATTATTGTTAAAGTAGTTTGGTTATCAAATAATCATTTTGCTAGATATTAACGATTTTTTAGTTTTATTGGTTGTAATCTTCATAGTGCTTATAAATTTCCTACTAAGAGGTAGAGATTAGGAAAAGCATAAGGATATTAAATTTCAAAAATCAATTGCTTATTTTTTCCTCAGGATCGATTGTGCTCTAATGACCTCTGATTTGCTTTTCAGGAGACTATTTAGAATTATGAATCTCTAAGAGTTGTTCCAAGCCTCAAAGCTAGAACCCCAGCAAAAATAACCATTAAAAAAGAGATACCAGCTAGATCGGGTGAGTTTATGCCTAGACCTGAGGAGAAATCGACTTTTGATAAATCGAAAGTGCTTTGAACTCCAACTAAAAGGTTAATCATCGCTGTACTATTAATTACAATCATGCTAACCCAAGATAGAAATGATCTTATATTTTTTAAGCTTCCAGTATCAACTCTTATACAGTTTTTAATAATCAGGAATCTACTCCAACAGATTAATAAATCTTCTATATCTAATTACTTGGTGTGAAAACGTTTACTTGAGGCTTGAAAAAATGAATCAAGTTTCCCATTGGGAAATAAAAAATCAGTTTTATCGGCAACTTTCAGTTAATCCAGCTTTTAAGACATTAATAGGTAGTATTTCTACCATTACTCTTAGGTAGGTCGATAGTTCATCAAGCTGAAATTTCGGAGAGACCAGTGCTGAAATCAAATTGGGCATAGAAATCTTACTTGCTTCTTTATTTAAGTTTGAAGAAAAGGCCGCATATTAATGGGATTGTGCTTGTTTAAACAACTAGCTGCATAGTAAGGAGAGTCAATATTAAAGAACTGTTTATAAAAAAGGTTTTTCAGACAGGGGGAGACCAGATTTGAAGGCAACATAAATAAGCCAATGTAATTAATCATTGGGGTATACCATTTAAATCTTTTGCATGAAATTTTCTTTTGCGAATCAAATTAAATAAATAATAAATGTATATTTAAAGATTTTATATTTTAAAATAGTGATATTTATTAAGTTCTTTTAATGTAATATCGATGGGCTTTTTGGACTTTTAACAATGATTCCTTTAAAACTCTTAAATTGGATAAAAATTATTTAATGCTAATAAGCTACTGTAAATTTTAAAAAACTCAAATTCGAAAGAAGAAGATGGAAAATATTTATTTTTAATCTATTTTCAATTAAACCTATAATAGATACTATATTATTATAAACTCTTTAAGACTTAAATCATTTAAACACATGGGTGATTCTGGTAAAGGTTTTAATGAAAAAAAAATAACTAGCAGAGCAAAGACATTCCCTGTACCATTCTCATTGAAAACTAATAATAAAAAGAACAGTACCTCAATAAATACATCTAAACATTTGTCTAAGAAGGAGATTATTAGTAATGCATTTAAATTTCATTCTCTAGGTAATATAAATGATGCAGTAAAATGTTATGAGATCTTTATTAATAAAGGTTTTGAAGATCCAAAAGTATTTTTGAATTACTCAATTATATTACAAGATCTAGGCAAACTTGAAGAAGCAGAGTTAACTGTACGTAAAGCTATTAGATTGAAACCTGATTATCCAAAAGCTTACTGTAATCTTGCTACTATTTTACAAGAATTTAGTAAATTAGAGGAAGCAGAAATATACTGCACTAAAGCTATTAATTTAGATCCTAATCTTCCTGAAGCTCATTATAATTTAGGTAACATACTGAAAGACATTGGGAAGCTAAAAGAAGCTGAAAATTCTGCTTTAATGGCAATAAAATTAAGGCCTAATGATGGTATTTTCTATTCATCTCTAGGATCTATTTTAAGAGAACAAGGGAATTTAGAAAGGGCTGAATTGTTAACACGTAAGGCTATAGAATTAAATCCTAATCATGCAATATCATATTCCAATCTGGGAAACATATTGAAAGATCTTGGCAAATTACAAGAAGCAGAATTATACACTCGTAAAGCAATTGAAATCAAACCTAATTTTGCAATGGCGTATACTAATCTGGGAGTTATATTAAAATATATGGGAAAAATAAAAGAAGCTGAATTATCTATACGTAAAGCAATCGCAATTAAGCCTAATAGTTCAAAAGCATACGCTAATCTTGGCGGTATAATGCTTGATTTGAATAAATTAAACGAAGCAGAATTATTTACTCGTAAAGCTCTTGAAATTGAACCAGAATTTATAGATGCTCATTTAAATCTCTCTCATATTCTTCTTAGATCTTTGAAATTACTAGAAGGTTGGGATCAATATGAATGGAGATGGAAAATAATTAGAAACTTTAAAGTCAAAAATAAATTAAAGACATCTAAACCTGAATGGAAAAGAGATATGAAACAACGGGTTTTACTATGGCCCGAGCAAGGGCTAGGTGATGAAATATTATTTTTATCTTTATTACCAGAAATGTTAGAGTTAGTAGATAAATTAATTGTTCAAACGGATAAAAGATTAATTCCACTTTTGAGAAGATCTTTTAATCAAAAAATTGAATATAAAGAAAGAGATCATTTAATAGATGAGGCTGAATATGATTCCCAAATATCCATGGGATCTTTACCAAGAATTCTAAGACCAACTCTTCAAAGTTTTAAATACTCAGAAAAAAAGTATTTAGAGTCTAATAAGAAAAGATCTAAGGAATTAAGAGACAATCTGTTAAAAGGTCAACAAACAAAGCTTTTTGGGATTTCATGGAATACAAAAACCAAAGAATTTCTTCAAAGTGCTTTGTCATTAGAGAAGTTGATTTTAGCTATTTATTCATCTAATATTTGCTTTGTCAGTCTTCAGTACGGAGATGTTAAGGAGGAAATCAATAACTTAAGGCTAAAACATGGTATTTGTGTACATGAGGTTGAAGAGATTGATAATTTCAATGATATTGATGGTTTATCTTCATTAATAACTGCCTGTGATGAGGTTATTACTATTGAAAATATGATATCAATACTTGCAGCATCCTTAGGTGTAAAGACGAATGTTTTACTTCCCACCTCTTGTTATTGGCCCTACGGTTCTAAGGAGACTTACTGCTATTGGTTCTCTTCAATGAAACTTTTCAGACAAAATGAATTTGGTGTTTGGGATGAACCATTAAATGAAATAAAGGAGGAGTTGAAAAAATGAGTTTGTCTTATGAGATCTAAATAAACTTCATACTAAATAAACAAATTTTTTATTGAACTTATATTCATTTTACTATAAAATAATAGTTAAATTTGTTATTTTATAATATCGAAAGTTTTTCTTCCTCCAGGTACAAAAACTTATGATTTTTATTAATTTTTTTTATTCTAATTATAATTCATAAAATGCACTATTTCAATTCTAATTTAATAGAAGACTTCTCAATTAAAGATTGTGATGGACCTTGGTTGATTGATATAGACGATAATTTTCTCTTTGATTGCTGGTTAGGTTCTGGAAGCTTATTGTATGGTCACGAAAAATTAACCTATAAAAATATAAATAAAATGTTACCTGAAGGGGATATCTCTCTCAAAAATAATATAAATCTAATCGATTCATTGGTAGATTTCGAAGTAGGGGCTATTGGAATTCAAACCAGTGGTTCATCCGCAATTACTAGAGCATGTAGAGTTGCACGAGCAATTACGGGCAGAAGATTAATTGCGTTGATAGGAGATTTTTGGCATGGGTCTGAAGATGAGTTTTTGTTTAAAAGAAATTATGATTTTATATCTGATGGACTTGCTATTCAACCTTCTCAAAACTATGTATGGTTTGAATCAATAGCCTCCTTTCTCTCTAGTTCAAATATAGAAGAATTCGCAGCAATATTAATAGAGCCATCCCAAGGGTCTAATCCAAGTAAAAATTTAGTCAAAGATTTGTTAGATGTAAATATTCGCGAAAGGATTAGGAATTTGGATATTCTACTTATATTTGATGAAATAATTACAGGCTGTAGAGATTGTTATGGCTCTTCAAGAAACTCTAGAGGATGTAAACCTGACATAGTGGTATTTGGTAAATCTATAGGGGGAGGCTATCCTATTGGATTGGTTTTAGTCGATGAAAGGTATACTGAAAAAATTCGTCAAAAGAATATTTTTTGGGGAGGTACATTTTCAGGTAATCCTGCTCAGATTGAATTATTGTTTAAACAGTTGATAAAATTAAAGAATTTAAATTTTGAATTGATATTAAATAATTTGGATAATATATGTGTATATCTTTTGGAATTAGTCAAAATAAACAATATTGGTTTTACGATATCAAAAGGAAGCGGTTTTGCAAGGATTCTTCCTATTGATAATGATCAAAATGCAAGTAGAGGATTCTTGAACAAAGAAACAAATGATGATACAAAATTAAATCAATTATGTAGAGAAAATATGATTTATATTCCTAGAAATAGGATTGTATTTGCTTCAACTTTTAATATTAAGGAGATATTATAAATTTCATGAGACTCTCCTTTTTATGGTATTGTTGATTTTTAATATATGAAAAATTATTTTATGGAAAAAGATATTCATAATATACTCTTAAATGGTACTTATTAAAATATATGCTATATAATAGATAAATGGAACAGACACTTATTGATAATATAGACAGGAAGAGGAGCATAATAGATAAGATATCTGCAACTAAGTTTGGCCCTATTCCATCTTTTATCGATTTAAATACTGGTGAATACTGCAATAGAAAGTGTAGTTTCTGCCCAAGATATGATTCCTCTTTATATCCTAACCAGAATCTTTTTATGAGTCTGTCTTTGGCTAAAAAAATGGCAGATGATTTGTATGATTTAAGGTTTCAAGGAATAATAAATATATGTGGTTATGGCGAGCCTTTAGCTCACCCTGAGATTTGCGATATTGTAAGAACTCTCTCTAAAGTAGCGCATGTTGAAATAGTTACAAATGGTGATTTGCTTAAATTACATTTGATTAAACAATTATATGAATCTGGTCTTTCTCAGCTTGTCATAAGCGCTTACGATGGTCCTCATCAAATACCTAAGTTTTCGAAATTAATGATAGAATCTGAAATTTCAGATAGTTTATTTAATATAAGAAAAAGATGGTATAGTAAGGAAGAAGGTTATGGAATAAAACTAACAAATAGGGCGGGAATATTGAATAATGAAATGTCAAATATTGAATTATCTAGACCTTGTGCATATCCTCATTACTCTCTTACAATTGATTGGAATGGAGATGTTTTGCTTTGTGTTCAGGATTGGCATAAAAAATTAAAATTTGGCAATATTTTTTCTGAAAGTATTGAAAGTATTTGGTTTAGCAAAAGGATGAATGAATATAGAAAAAACTTAATCAATGGGAGAAGTTGTGCTGGCTCCCCTTGCAAAAGCTGTGACGCAGATGGACTTGTCTTTGGGAAGAATCATTTGGAAGAATGGACAAAATATCTTAAATAATTATGCCTAAAAATAAGTTTGTTATTGCCATACCCGCCAGATTGAGTTCCAAAAGATTGCCAGCCAAGGTATTGGAGAAAATAGGAGAGAGTACAATGATTAAACACGTAATGAATAGAACTATTAATATTCCAAATATTGAGAAAACTTTCTTATGTACTGATAATAGGTTAATTGCAAATGAGGCTGCTGAATTACCAATTAATGTTATTTTTAAATCAGGTAATTTTTCTTCCGGTACAGATAGAATAAATAATAGTATTCCAGAAATTTTAGAAGATCTAAGGTTCGATAATTCCATTGGTCTAGAGAACCTTTATCTTATAAATATACAGGCTGATCAGCCTTTTATTAGTAAAGCTATTGTTAATGAATTTATTTCTAATATTAACAAGATGGGTAATCCTGAGTTGGTTACCTCATTTTATAAAAAAAAATATAACTCTATTGATTTTGGCTCTGATTTAGTTAAAGTTACAATCTCAAAAAAAAGTAATAGAGTATTATACTTTAGTCGATCTATAATTCCTTTTTATAATTCATTTAATATTAATAATATTCAGTCTTCAAAGGAATATTTTCTTAATTGTCATATTGGAGTATATGCATACAGGTTCGATATTCTTAAATTATGGTCTAAACTATCAATTAGTTATTTAGAAGAAGTTGAATCACTTGAACAATTAAGATGGTTAGACCATGATATTAATATGTATGCATTTGAGCATTTTGAAGAGGTAATTTCAGTAGATAATAAAGATCAATTAGAATACGCAAGGAGTCTTATAAATTATTATTCTGATTCTTGAAAATTTTTACTTTTAATGAATAAAATAATATCGCACATTTCTCTAAGTACCCCTTCCCCTCCTTTTGCTTTTAATTTTATATCTGCTTTTCTTTTTAATTGATAATTGCAATCATTAGGCACTGCGAAAAGACTTACTTTAGGCAAAACTTCAAGATCATTTATATCATCTCCTATATATAAAGTTGATTCCGGAGGAATATTAAGTCTATTCTGTATTTCCTCTAGAGTTTTATATTTATTTATAATATTAGTATGACATTCATTAATCATTAGGCTTTTGGCTCTGCGTTTTGTTGCTATTGAATCACCTCCACTAATAAGAGCTAAATTTATTTCATTGGATTGTAGTATTTTTACTGCTAAACCATCTTTAACATTAAATAATTTAAGGCCACTAACTTCATTTCCATATCCAATTTTACCATTTGTCAGTACTCCATCAACATCACATGCTATTAGTTTAATATTTAATATCTTTTGCTTTAATCTTTTTCTATATAGAAATAACTTAAATTTCATTATTTATTCAAAACTATCTACTAATTCATGAATTTTATTTAATTCATTAATCAATGAATTAAATTGCTTTAGATTAAGCATGTTTGGACCATCACTTAATGCAGAGTCTGGATCAGGATGGATTTCCATAAATACACCATCTACTCCTGTTGCAACCCCTGCTCTTGCTATTAATGGAACTAAGAATCTTTTACCTCCTGAGCTTGTTCCTTTTCCGCCTGGTTCTTGTACAGCATGAGTTGCATCAATAATGACTGGACAACCTGTCTCTTTTAAATAATGAATGCCTTTCATGTCTACTACTAAATTGTTATATCCAAAAGTAGAACCTCTTTCAGTTAACCATAATTCATTTCTTTTTAAATTTGGATTAAAGCTTTTAGCTTTTTTAACTAGCATTTCGCAGTCCCATGGAGCTAAAAATTGTCCTTTTTTTATATTTAAAGCTGATGAGTTATATTTTTTATTACTAACTACATTTACAGCGGCCTCGATTAAATTTGTTTGTCTGCAAAGATAAGCCGGTATTTGAATTACATCAACAATACTTGCAACTGACTCAACCTGAAATGTTTCATGAACATCAGTTAAGACAGGGATATCAAATTCCTCTTTTATTTTTGCTAATATTGATATTCCTTTTTCTAATCCATTACCTCTAAAAGAATCTGCAGATGTTCTATTAGCCTTGTCAAAACTGCCTTTAAATATATACTCTATTCCTAAATCTGAGGTTGCGTTTAACGCAAACTCTGCAACCTTCATACACATTTCTTCGCTTTCGAGACTACATGGACCAGCTATTATTGTTAATTTTTTTGATTGAAACATTTTGAACATCTAATTATTTATTTGGAGGATATCGTGCATTGTTATAAAACCTATAATCTTCTCATTATAAGTTACACCTAGACATGAAATTGCACCAGTTTTATTATTTTCCATTTTTTCCAAAGCTTCTATTACTGTTGCCTCTTTATCAATAGTCTTAGGCTTTTTTGTGCAAATATCTTTGGCAATTATTTCATTCCAATCACTAGATTCGTTAGAGGAAAGTGCTCTTCGTAAATCTCCATCTGTAATAATACCTTTAACAGAATTTTTATCATTAGTTTTTACTAATGTAAAACCAACACCTTTTTTATTTTCTAATTTAGAAGTAATTGATAGAATTATAACTTTCAGATTAGAATTTTCTGAAACATTTGGTAGTTCAGAAGCATTAATCATAATGTCTTCTACAGTAAGTGTTAGCCTTTTCCCAATAATACCTGCAGGATGATTTATAGCAAAAGTTTCATTAGTTATACCCCTAAATATTGCCCATTGAGCGGCTAATGCATCTCCAAGTGCTAATGATAAAGTTGTACTTGTAGTTGGTGCAAGATTAAGTGGGCATGACTCTCTATCAATACTACATTCAAAATGAATATGAGAAGCCTTCCTGAGAGAAGAATCTGAATTTGAAGTGATAGATATTATACAACCTACTTTTTTTCTTAAATGGGGTAATAACGATAAAATTTCTGCGGTTTCACCACTATTAGACAATATTAATGATATGTCATTTTTCATTGCAATTCCAAGATCACCATGTAATGCATCAGTTGGATTTAAAAACAAAGCAGGATATCCAAGTGATGTAAATGTTGCAGCAATCTTTCTCGCTACAATTCCACTCTTTCCTACACCTGAAAGTAATAATTTACCCTTATTCTCATATGTATAATTTAAAGCTTTCAGTGCATCCTCACAAATCTCTCTATCAAGTTTTTCTGAAGCTTTTTTTAAAGCTTGACTATCATGCAGTAAGCATTCTTTCATTACAAAAGTCTTTGACAAAATAAAATCTTCCTTTTTGTAAATAAGTTCTTCTTTTTGTTTTTTAGCACAGTTCAGAGGATTAAGAGCTAAATATACGAAATTAATTTTGCAAAGCTTTAATAAAGAGATTAAAAAATTCTTATCAAATTTTAACTTCAGATTCCTTTATATTGGCAAATATGTTGATTTTGCTAATATAGTTAAAGTTAATATATTGGTATATGTAGATTATTAATAATGACTATTAGTCATTTGTTTTCTATATGAGATTTCTATTTATGAAGGAAATTGAAGAATGGAAAGTTTTTACGAATTTAGAATTTAAAAATGGTGCAGAAGGAGTTGATTTGCTCTTATCTAAGGGATATAGAGTGAGTGAGTGGGTACAAGATATTTTTTCTACAGAGCTTAATAAGAAATTTAATATGAAACTTCCCGTTAAATTAGCTCGAGTTAACCTTTCCTTACTTGGATTCGAAGAACCAACAACATTAAGCGAAATTTATAGTCGTTTATCAACTCATGGCTTAGGTCTTGTTTCTCCAGAAATAGCTTTGTTGTGCCGTTTACACTATGCAGAGCAACCTACTGGAGAATGGTTGCGTTTTGCTACACCAATGAATTCAATGATAGATAGTGATGGGATCCCTCATCTACCTAAGCTTGGAAAAGCGTTAGGTCTATATTTTGTTGAGACTTATTGGGCGTATGAACATGCAATATTTCATCCACACAATGAATTTGTTGTTGAGTTAAGTCGTTGAGCGAAAATTTATTTAAACCGATAAATATAGCTGGGCAATATCTGAAAAATCGTTTAGTTGCCGCCCCGATGTGCCAATACTCCTCTACAAATGGAGAGCCATCAGCTTGGCATCGCCGTCATTTAGGAACTTTGGCTATTTCAGGTGTTGGCATGCTTATGGTTGAATCTACAGCAGTTTCTAGGAAAGCAAGAATATCCTCGAAAGACCTTGTTTTAGAAAATGAAAAACAAGTTTTTGCTTTTTCCAACCTCTTGAAAGAGATAAAAACTTTATCAGATATTCCGATTGCGCTTCAAATTTCTCATGCGGGCAGGAAAGGATCCGTAAATGTCCCATGGGAAAAGAATGGCAGCTCGTTAGATCAAAATCAGGGAGGATGGGAAACAATATCAGCATCTTCTATTGCCAGAGATAAAGGTTGGCAAAAACCCCGTCAAATGAATATTGATGAAATAAAAGAGACTGTAAACGATTTTGCTTTAGCAACAAGAAGAGCTTGTATCGCTGGCTTTCAAGGTGTCGAAGTTCATATGGCACATGGTTATCTTCTTCATCAATTCCTTTCGCCCATATCGAATCAGCGTAAGGATAAATTTGGAGGTGATTTTTTAAATCGATGTAGGTTTCCCTTTCAAGTCATTGAAAGAGTTAGGGAAATACTTCCAAGAGAAAATCTTCTTGGTGTGCGCCTAACAGGAGACGATTGCCTTGACGGGGGATGGACAATTGACGATTGCATTAGACTTGCACATGAATTGAAAGATCGTGGTGTTAGCTATTTGTGTATATCTAGCGGAGGGATTTTACCAGTTACGAAATTAAAGTTTGGACCTTGTTATCAGGTTCATTTGGCAGACAAAGTTAAAGCTGCCGTGAAAATACCAATTCGGACAGCGGGAATGATTACAACTCCCCATCAAGCAAATGAAATTGTTCAAGCTGGTAAAGCAGATATGGTCGCATTGGGTCGTCAATTAATAAGAGACCCATGGTTTCCTTTTCATGCCGCCAATGAATTATCTGAGAGGTTTATTGTGCCTAATCAGTACAAAAGATGTCTTCCATAAAAAGAATTACCATAAAAAATTTATTAGTTATTTAATCTTAAATTAATTGAAGAAATTAGAATAGTTTTCTAACTAACTAAATTCTCATAAAGATGTTCTTATAGAATATTTGTCGGATATATTAATTATTCATGAAAATAAATACTTCTATTCTTATTCCTGCGAGACTTATGAGTACAAGGTTTCCTCGTAAACCATTAGCCTTAATTAATGGAATCCCAATGGTTATTTGTTGTGCGAAAAATGCAATAAAGACAGGCTTGCCAGTATATGTATGTACAGACTCGGAAGAAATAAAATCTGTATGTGAGAGCTATTTTATAAATGTTATTTTGACTCCTGAATGTAATTCGGGAACAGATAGAGTTGCTATTGCAATAAATCAAATTGAAACAGACTATGTAATTAATCTTCAAGGTGACGAACCACTTATTGGCTCAAATTCTTTAAATAAAATTGTATCGATGCTATCAATTCTAAAGACTAAAGAGAATTCTATTATTAGTGGAGTTGAACCAATTAATTCTCAAGAGGCTTTGGATCTAAATGAAGCAAAATGTGCTTTAATTAATCAAAATTCTAAGATAATATATTTATCAAGACAGCCACTAATTAATAATATAGAAGGCTCATCAGAGCCAGCTTATTTTAAACAATTGGGTCTTTATGCGTTTTCAGTAGAATCAATAAAAAAATTTGCAAGTCTACCAGTTGGTAAATTAGAGAGGGCAGAGGGGATAGAATTAATTAGAGGTTTGGAAAATGAATTTACTATATTTTCCTGTATTATTAACGATAATACAATTTCTGTTGATACTCAAAGTGACTTGAATAAGGTGCAAAGTAAAATCAAAAAAAAGATCTTATAATATGAAAATACTCTTTGATATTGATAAAGATATTCTTGGTAACTTTTAATAAAGTAAAAAGATTGGTATTCTTGGATATTTATTTATAAAAGTTGCTCTACAAATTATTTTAATGTACTCCTTGTTTAATTTTGTTTGTATGGAAGTATTTAATAAGTTCCTGAGTATGGCTTCACTTTTATAATTAAATAAAATTAGAGATTTAATTATAATTTTTTTATTGACTTTTTCATGCAATCGCAACAAGGTAAAAAGAAGATATTTCCTCTTTCTGAACTTCCATAACACTCCCTTACCATTTTTATGCTTTGGAGAGACCTCTTTGATAGCCCTTCTTCATTTTTATCTTGATTGTTCAGTCTGCTTTTAGACATTGAAAAAGCACCTTGTTGAAGGTGCTTTTAATATTCAAATTGTTTCTTATTTGAATGGTGCCAGGACCCAGATTTGAACTGGGGACACGGCGATTTTCAGTCGCCTGCTCTACCAACTGAGCTATCCCGGCTTAGTCTTCTAATAATGTACCAATTAATAAGTACCTTATTGAAAAATAAATTGAAATCTCCTTAATTTCCTTCCCTCTCATTGGAAGGTAATTTGAAAATCGTGAGAAATCTGGCCTTTTTCTCTTTCTTTTGAAGTGAATTTATTCTGACGGAATAGCTTTGATCATCTTAACCAATGTTTTATGTGCATCTGAACAGTCTTTAAGAATATGATCAAATTTAATATCTAATGTTTTATCGTCAACTTTAAGCTGAACTGATTCTGGACAGAGGCTAATCATTCTTGCTGACCTAAAACGTTTGATTTTCCCGTAATATTCTGCATATGCATTTACCGCATCTTGGTGGTCCTTATTCATATGATTACATATTCGTTGACTTGACTCTTGAGTGATGGGTTCGGAATTCATGAATTTTTTTGGATAATTAATTCAACTATTAATTAATAAGTTATTTAGATTTTTATCTATTGATTTTAAAAATTTCGAGATTTTAATTCTTTTTCATAATAAGGCTTTTAAAGCAATATTAGCTACTCCTGCTGCAGGTGGTCTGTTACATATTTTTATTGGGATACCAATTTCTCTTTCTCTTATTTTCTTCCAGGTAATATTTTTTGCACCTCCACCAATGGTAATTATTTGTCTTGGCAAATCAGCTCCTAATTCATGAAGCTTTTGCCAGCCTCTAGCTTCAATTCTGGCTAAACCTTCAAATATTGCATGAAGATAAAGAGAATCACTGACTGGTCTTGGCCCAAGTTTTGGTTGTAAATTAGGATCATCTATTGGAAATCTTTCTCCTTGACTTGACAATGGAAGAAGATTTAAACCTGTTGATTTATTAGGATTTATTTGTTTGCTTAATTCTTCAATATATTCAAGATTAAAAAAATCTAGTAGTATCGCAGCCCCTGTATTAGATGCTCCACCAGACAGCCAATTTCCTAATAATTTATGATTTGATATACCTTTCCCCGCAAATGGCTTGTTCACAAACTTCTTAATTACTATTGTGCTACCCAGAATTGTTATCCCATCATTTTTATTAGGAAAAGTGGCTAAAACACCAGCATTAGAATCTGTCGTCCCTGCTATTACTTGAAGATTTTTTGGTAAACTTAATTCATTGGCTTTTTTAGGGCATATATTTCCCATTATTTGACCTGAAGGAATTATTTTAGGTAGACATTTTAACCATTTTAAGTTTTTAAAACTTTCTGGCCATGAACTATTTGATATATCCCAACCCATCCTAATATTGTTACCTTCTTCCCCATACTCCCAATTATTTATAAGCCATCCACTAATCCAATCTGCTTGGTGCCTTAAGATTATTTCATTACCGTGTAACTCTAAAAGTTGTAATGCTCTGCCTACACTTCCACTTATGCTTGATCCGGCACATTCTTTTGTAAATAGATTTTCAATTTCGTATGAATATTCCACACAGGATAAGAAATAAGGTAGAGCTTTTCCGATAGGTTCTCCATTTTTTTTACATGCTAAAAGCGTTCCAGATGTCCCTGCTACTGAACAAGAAACCAATTTTTCTTTTAGATCTTTTGGAATTTCTTGTATTAGAGTTTTGATGCTATTTATCCAGTCTTCCGAGATTTCAAGACCTTTAGAGTATGTTTTTGCTGATGTAAATAGTATTTTTTTTTTAGTATTAATGATTGCAATTCTTACACCCGATGTGCCAAGATCAATACCAAGTACAAGAGAATTATTTAACATTTTTTTGATTAAAATCTATTTATATTAGCAAACTTAGTTCTTTTGCTTTTTGGGATACATCTTCCCATGGAAGAGAAATATCAGTTCTTCCAAAATGACCATAAGCTGCAATATCTCTATAAAAACGTCCTCCTCTTTGCTTAGGAAGTTCTTGAAGGTTAAAAGATTTCATAATCGCTCCTGGCCTTAAATCAAAGTGTTCTTGAACAATTTGAGTTAATTCAGCGTCTGAAACTTTACCGGTGCCATAAGACTCAACAAGTATTGATACTGGTTTGGCTACACCAATTGCATAACTTAGTTGGACTTCAACTTTTTTTGCAAGATTTGCAGCAACCAAAGTTTTCGCGACAAATCTTGCCGCGTAAGCTGCCGATCTATCAACTTTTGTAGGATCCTTTCCAGAAAAAGCACCACCCCCATGGCGAGCATATCCACCATAAGTGTCTACAATTATTTTTCGACCTGTGAGTCCTGCATCTCCTTGAGGTCCACCAATGACAAATTTCCCTGTTGGATTAACTAGAAAACGTGTAGTTGCTAATGCAGGCTTTAAAGCTAGATCCTCTGTGGCTGGCTCGACTACCAATTTCCATAAGTCTTTTGCAATTCTTTTTTGGATTTCCTCTTCAAGAGTTATTCCATCGACTTCTGATTTGTGCTGAGTAGAAATTAGTATTGTGTCTATGGAGCAGGGGACTCCGTTTTCGTATGAGACACTTACTTGGGTCTTTCCGTCAGGTAAAAGATAATCAATTAATTTTTGATGCCTAACTGATGCCAACCGTCTTGCTAAACGATGAGCAAGACTAATTGGCAATGGCATCAGTTCAGGAGTCTCGTCACATGCAAAACCAAACATAATTCCTTGATCACCAGCACCCACTTGATCTAATGGATCTGTTGAATGGTCTTCAGCTTCGTCTACTCCTTGAGCAATATCAGAAGATTGTTGGTCAAGTGCAACTAGGACTGCGCAACTATTAGCATCAAATCCACCAGCACTTGCACTTTCATAGCCAATGCTTTTGATGACTTCTCTAACAAGCTTATTGAAATCAACCTCAGCTTTAGAAGTTATTTCTCCAGTTATTAGACATAAGCCAGTATTTACTACTGCCTCACATGCAACCCTACTTGTTGGATCTTCAGTCAAAAGAGCATCTAAAACAGCATCACTTATTTGATCGCAAATTTTATCAGGATGTCCTTCTGTTACCGATTCAGAGGTGAAAACGTATCTACTCATTGGAAATCTGAATTGAATACTACTTTAGGTGTTTATCTGTATATTTAATTCATTTAATTTTTCGATAATGAATTGTTTTTCAGTAAGAGTGGGAGGATTTTTCCATCCACCAGTAAAGCCTATTATTATTGCTACGCCAGCTTCTTTGGCCATTTTTAAATCAGTATCGGCATCTGAAATTAGTGCACATTTTGCAGGATTTATCTTCATTCTTTTGCAAAGTTCTATAACTGCTTTTGGGTTAGGTTTTGACGGTTTATTCTCAGCACTCCAAAGACAATCAAATATACCTTCTAATTTATTGCTGTAAATAAATTCTTCTATTCCTGCTTGTGTATCATTTGTCATTAAGGCAATACTCACTCCATTACTTTTTAAAGAAACTAATAGATCAAATGCTCCTGAAATTAAAGCCCTTTTTTTCTGTAAATTGTCTTGATTATTAGAAAGGAAAATATCTGCTTCATCGAAGATTGTTTGACTTATTGAAATTGATTTAAACCAATCAAAACCAAATAAAGTTAATATTGTTGCTGTGGAAATAATATTTTGCTCTTTCGAAGCTATCGCTAGACATGCATTAGCTGAAAGAGCTTGGTTGTTTAATCCATAAATAAGATTAAGTAATTTTCTTAATAGAAAAATTTTAAAATTATTTATTTTTAATTTTTTAAATTTAGAAACCGCAAACTCTATTCTTATTTTTGCCAGTTCTAATAAGTATTCCTCGCTATTAGATAATGTTCCATCCTTATCAAATATTATTGCATTAATAAAACCAGCAGAACTATTTTTTATTAACAGCTCTGCCATTTCTATAAAAGTAAATCATCAAATAGTCATTACTGCAATAGGATCTTCTCCTTCTTCAGCTTGCTCAAGCAGCATTTGTTTATATCTTGCTGCCATCTCTTCAGCTTTATCAAAAACTTTTTGAGGGTCTGTCAGCATATCTCCAGGTTCTGGTTCAAGTGCTTTTGTTGATAGTGAAATCCTACCTCTTTCCGCGTCAAGGTCTATTATCATTACTTTCATTTGATCATTGACATTTAAGACAGAGTGAGGGGTTTCAATATGCTCATGACTTATTTCAGAAATATGAAGAAGTCCACTTACACCTCCAATGTCTATAAATGCACCATAAGGTTTAATACCTCTTACTGCTCCTACAACAACCTCACCAACTTCAAGGCGATTCATTTTTCTTTCAACCAAAGCCCTGCGATGACTTAGAACAAGTCTATTTCTCTCTTCATCAACTTCTAAGAATTTTAATGGTAGGAAATCAGCAACTAGTTCTTCTTTTGCCTTCCTAGTGCTTATGTGAGATCCAGGAATAAAGCCTCTCAGGCCTTCAACTCTAACAAGAGCACCTCCTCTATTTGTTGCAAAAACCTCTGAGTAGATTGTTGCATCTTCTTTTTGTAATTGTCTAACTCTTTCCCAAGCTCGTTGGTATTCAATTCTTCTAATTGATA
Source organism: Prochlorococcus sp. AG-402-L09 (assembly GCA_003216715.1). Lineage (GTDB taxonomy): Bacteria > Cyanobacteriota > Cyanobacteriia > PCC-6307 > Cyanobiaceae > Prochlorococcus_B. Next base: position 25,736 of record QCIK01000012.1, read on the forward strand.
AGGATAATTGACCATCCTCATTCTCCTCAGTCATTATGAAAAATTCTCTGATTTCTGAAGGTTGCAAAACATCACTAAGACCTTCGACTCTATTTATCGATACTTCTTGCATAGGCATAAAAGCAGCTGTTTTGGCACCTATATCAATCATGGCCCCTTTTGATTCAAGAGCAAAAACAGTCCCATTCACTATGTCGCCAGGTTTAAAGTTGTAGTCATATTTACTTAGTAAAGATGCAAATTCATCAATAGTAAAACCTGCACTTTCCAGATCACTCTTGTTGACTCTGCTCGAAGAGTCATCAGCTACAGGAATATTTTGGGGAATATCGTCTTCTTTTAGTTCACTAATTCCATTTTCTTCAAATTCTGCGCTTACGGAATTTGAAATATTATCCTCAGATATTGATGTTTCTTTTTCGGGATTTTTTTCTTGAACTTTGCTTGCAGGATTTTCAGACATGCTTGAATGGCGGTCTGCCTTTTAAGGACAGTGCGATAGAGGTACAAAATGGCCCGCCGACCAAATTGAAGTTAAATTCTACTTTATTGATAGGTCTTTCTAGTTAAAGAACTGATGCCAATTGTTCTTTTTTGATTGGTTTTAATGCTTCAAGGGTTTTTATGAAATCATTGATTCCATCAAATTGTCTATAAACAGAAGCAAATCTTATGTATGCAACTTCATTAATATCTTTTAAATGTCTAAGAACCATTTCCCCAATCTCAATTGTTTTAACCTCTTTTTGAACTCCTTGGTGAAGTTGTAGTTCGATTTCATCAACAATAAATTCAATTTTAGATCCATGTAGAAGTGTCTTTTCACATGCTCTGTTTAGGCCACTAATTATTTTACTTCGATTAAATAGTTCTTTCGTTCCGTTTCTCTTTAAAACAGTAATTGGGATTGTTTCTACTCTTTCATAGGTAGTAAATCGGAAGTCGCAATTTAAGCACTCCCTTCTTCTTCTTACGCTTCTTCCTGAATCAGCGGAACGAGATTCAAGAACTCGACTGTCTGTATTTTGACAAGATGGGCACTGCATGCAGCCCTTTTGAATGATTTAACTAACTTTAAACATTTATTTGGCTTCTGAGAAGGGGTAGATTAAATAAAAATACTTTTTATTTATAAAAATCATATTTATATTTAAAGACTAAGTTAATAAAAACTTTTAAATTAAGTTTTAGACATAAAAAAAAGCCCTGAAATCTCAGGGCTTTTTTTATGTTTTTTACTTGTCGTATTTCGGAGGATCGCGAAATGCGACAGCAAAGAATAGCGTTACAAGTGCCAAAGTAAGGATTAGCACGTAAGAGAAAGCTTCCATCTAAGTTCTCGGGATAAAGGGGTAAAGAATCCTGATTTAGGCTCGACCAGGAACTCGGCGGGTTGATTCGTCTCCAAGTTTTTTGAAGAGACCAAACTCAACCTGATCCCCAAGCTCTGGATCGATACCTGAGAATCTGTCGCCAAAGAGAGTTCTCGCAGCGTGCCACCAGTGCCCGAAGAGGAATAACAAGCCAAAGCACAAGTGTGCATAAGTGAACCATGCTCTTGGAGAGCTCCTGAATACACCATCTGACTTGTAGCGATCTCTGTCAAACTTGAAGGCTTCTCCAAGTTGAGACTTTCTAGCTAGACGTTTAACTATTACTGGATCAGTAAATGTTTGTCCATTTAATTCGCCACCATAAACAGTAGCTGTGACTCCAGTTTGTTCAATGGAGTACTTAGCTTCGGCACGACGGAAAGGAATGTCAGCTTTAACATTCCCATCCTTGTCTTCAAGGATGACAGGGAAGTTTTCAAAGAAATTTGGAATTCTTCTTACTTCTAAGTCATTACCATCGCTATCAGTAAATGAAATGTGACCTTGCCATCCGCTTGGAACTCCATCGCCATTAACCATCGCTCCTACTCTGAACAGACCTCCTTTTGCAGGGCTATTTCCAACATAGTCATAGAAAGCAAGTTGCTCAGGGATAGATCCATATGCATCAGCTTTTGAGGCACCGTCATTCATAGACTCTTGAACTCTGCGGTTGATTTCGGTTTTGAAATACCCAGAATCCCATTGATATCTAGTAGGACCAAATAATTCAACTGGTGTTGTTGCTGATCCATACCACATGGTTCCAGCGACTACGAAAGATACAAAAAGAACAGCAGCTAGAGCACTTGCTAGAACGCCTTCTAGGCTCCCTAGCTTTAAAGCTCTATAAAGCCTTTCTCCAGGTCTATTGGTGATATGGAATATTCCACCAATTATTCCTAAAAGTCCTGCCCCAATGTGATTAGCGACAATTCCTCCAGCATTGAATGGATTAAATCCTTCTGCACCCCAAACTGGAGCAACTTTTTCTACATGACCAGTTAGACCATATGGGTCGGAAACCCATATGCCAACGGTTGAGCAGTGAAATGCGCCAAACCCAAAGCATGTCAAACCAGCTAAGAAAAGATGAATTCCAAATATTCTTGGAAGGTCTAAAGCTGGTTCTCCAGTGCGGGAATCTTCCCACAATTCAAGGTCCCAGTATGTCCAGTGCCATACGGCAGCGAGCATCAAAAGACCACTGAAAACTATATGAGCTGCAGCAACACCTTCGAAGCTCCAGAAACCGGGGTCAACTCCGGTTGCACCGGTTATATCCCATCCATTCCAGCTACCTGTGATTCCAAGGCGTGCCATGAAGGGCATGACATACATGCCTTGGCGCCACATTGGATTAAGTACTGGATCCGAAGGATCAAAAATGGCCAGTTCATATAAGGCCATAGAGCCGGCCCAGCCGGCTAACAAAGCAGTATGCATGAGGTGCACGGCCAAGAGGCGGCCAGGGTCGTTGATGACGACTGTGTGCACCCGATACCAGGGCAATCCCATGGGTCAGGTTCGTATAACGAAGCTGCTTAATGCAGCAAGACTCGCATGATCGTAAATGGTATTGCTTGAGTTAATGCACAGGATGTAGAGACCTGAAATGACTTTTGACACTCTTGGATGAAATTTAGCTTGTTTTGGGCACCTTGAATTCGCAAATAAGTAGTGGTAGACAAGAAAAAATTAAAAAAAAAAGAAAAAAAAGAATTTTTCAAAATTCAATTGATTTTGTAATTTTAAGTTGTTTTTCGATCCTATAAGTTTGAAAAAACGAAAATTCAAGGATTAAATTCGCTCAAATTCGACCTATTCAAAAAAAAATTAAGGCTATTAAAATGCAAAAAATTAAAAAAGACGAATTCAACTCATTATTTTTCGGCAAATTACAAAATCTCAGACTCTTTGATTCAAATCCCGGTTTTTCTGCTTAAGGGATATATAGTTTATTTCAGTAAAATTTGTTCTGAGTAAAAACCCCGGTTATGGAAACCACTAGTTTTGGCTTTGCCGCAAGTCTTTTGTTTGTTGGAGTACCAACGATCTTTCTTATCGGTTTATTTGTTTCTACAAGTGAGGGTGAGAAATCAAGCTTTTATTCAGATTCCAGTAAGGGTAGATTGAGTCCTGAGCCTAAGAAGTGATTTAGGACTTTTTCTAATTTTTAAAGATCTCAAGCAATACTTCTTGAGATCTAAATTTATTAATGAGGTTTTATCTTTGAAGGTGATCTCTTCAAAACCTTAATTTATAAAATTAAAGAATTAAGATATTTGGTCTTTATTTCTGATGAGCTCAATAAATAATCATTGGGAATTAATAAAAACGGTTCTTCCACAGCACACCGATCATGCTGGTGTTATGTGGCATGGCTCTTATTTAAACTTTTTAGAAGAAGGGAGAATTGATGCTTTGGATAAAGTTGGACTTTCATATTCAAAATTATCTAAAAAGGGTTTTGAAATACCAGTGATTTCAGTTCAACTTAGATATAAAAAATCTTTTATTCATGGAGAAGAGGTTCTTTTAACCAGTCAATTTAAGCTGGAAAATAAAATACGACTTATTTGTAAAACTTTATTTTTAAAATCAAATGGTGATATTGGTGCAGAAGCAAAAATCGAACTAGTTGTTGTAAGAAAAATCAATGACTCAATTAAATTAGTAAAAGAATTGCCAGTACAAATTAAAAATATATTATTAATGCTAGAAGAAGGCCCAAAAGTTTAAAGAATTGAATAATTTATGATTTTCAAAGCCATTACTGGTGGTGCTTTTCTTCAATGGAGAAAAAAAATGCTATTGAAGGGCGGCAGGAAAGTTGATTTCGATTGGCTTTTAGATATAGCTGCTGGCGTCTGTTGGGGTAAATTGCAAAGCATTATCTTGAATCCTGAGAATTTTATTTCCTTAGAAATCTCAACTGAAGAATTAGAAGTTATTTGGGAATCTCATCTAAAAGATCAAACCCCACTTCAGTATTTGGTTTCTAAGTGCCCCTGGAGAGATATTGAGTTAGAGGTTTCAGCAGATGCTCTGATCCCTAGGCAAGAAACAGAATTTTTGATAGATTTTGCTTTGAAAAAAGTTGCTAATATTGATTTTGGAAGATGGGCTGATCTAGGTACAGGCTCCGGACCTATTGCAGTATCTTTAGCTAAGTCTCTTCCAAATTGGAATGGACATGCAGTTGATATTAGTAATGAAGCATTAGAACTAGCAAAAAGAAATTTAAAATCTATTTTGCCAAATGCAAATGTGAAATTTTCTTTGGGTGATTGGTGGGAACCTTTGAAAAGATGGAGGGGAAACTTTGATTTGGTTTTAAGTAATCCCCCTTATATTCCCTCCGATTTAATTGAAGCGTTAGAACCAATTGTTAAAAATCATGAGCCACTTATAGCTTTGGATGGCGGAGAGGATGGAATGCATGCTTCTAGGAAAATTATCCTTGGGGCATTAAATGGACTTGCTAAAGGAGGTTGGTTAATTCTTGAACATCATTATGATCAAAGTGAAAAGATAACTAGTTTTATGAAGGAGATTGGAATGGGAGAAGTTTCTTTTGAAAAAGATTTAAGTGGTATCAAGCGTTATGCAATTTGTAGTAAAAAATGAAATGATCACCGAGCAATTTGGAATTTCTGACTTGGCTTTAAAGTTGAAAAAGGGATCTTTAGCTTTATTCCCTACTGATACTTTGCCAGCACTCTGTTCATATCCAAAATACTCAAAAAAAATATGGAATGTTAAGAAAAGGCCTTTAAGTAAGCCACTTATTTTAATGGGAGGCTGCTTGGATGATTTGTTTGAATTTGTTCATCCTTCTGCTAAGGAAGAAGGATTGAAATTGGCAAAAATCTATTGGCCTGGAGCATTAACAATGGTTTTGCCAACAATAGGAAATTTTTCTGATCATCTGAATTGCCATTCTAATTCCGTTGGTTTCAGAGTCCCTGCACTAAGACTTGCAAGAGATTTGCTTATGCAAACTGGTCCTCTTGCAACTACTAGTGCAAACATTTCTGGAGGAGAACCTGTTAAAGATGCAATAGAAGCTTCGATTCAATTCCCTGGGATTCCAATACTAGCTCCGATTCCTTGGCCAAATTCTTCTGGCATGGCAAGTACAGTTGTTGAATGGGAAAAGGGAAAGTGGAATTTGTTAAGGCCTGGTTCAGTCGTTTTGACATAAAAAGTACCAATGATTTATCTCTTATTAATAGTTTTGTTGGTGCAAGCTATTTTTTGGTGGCTTTTCAGACTCCCCACAATGAGTTTTGATTGGATTTTTCAATTAAAATTTTTGAACCTATTTATTGCAGCTTTTTTAATTTGGATAATCTCTGGTAAATCTAAATAGATCTTTTTAGTCCTGGTTTTAAAATGCCGGCTAACAGATTTGAACTGATGACCTTCGCTTTACAAAAGCGCTGCTCTACCGCTGAGCTAAGCCGGCAATCTTTTTATCTTACCTAAGAAAGTAATCTAAAAGCTAATCCATATAAGAAATTTGTTGAAAATACTTTTTAAAATAATTTTTGATCTCATACAACTAATAAATGTAACCTTTAAATTGATTAAGAATTTTGATCTGTGCCTTCAGTTTCTTGAGGATTTTCTTCTGATTGATTCTTAGGCTCTTTAAGTTTGATTTGACCAGTCATAGTTCTTTTTATTGGTAGGTTTGCAACTAATGCGGTCATGCGATCTTCTGTCTCAAGACTTACTGCACCTTCATTCACATCTATCTCTACATACTTTGCTACGACCTCAAGTATTTCTTTTCTCATTTGATCTAAAAGCTCTGTACTGAGATCTGATCGATCATGAGCTAAAACAAGTTGCAGCCTCTCTCTTGCAGTGCTTGCGCTAGCCGGCTGTCTACGAAGCAATTTGTTGATAATGTCTCTAAGTGTCATTGCCATTGCTTTAGAAAATTTTTGTTTGCATTAGTCTTCTAAATTTCGCACCAAATCCAGAACTCTCCTCTACTGGATCAATAAGTGGAATATCTTCTCCTTGTAATCTCTTGGCAATATTTAGATAACATTTAGTTGCTGGGGTATTAACGCTATTTAATGTTAAAGGCTCCCCTCGGTTTGTACTTACAATTACCTGTTCATCCTCTAGCACAAGGCCTAATAAAGGTAAGGCTAAAATATCAGTCA
>QCIK01000013.1 GCA_003216715.1 Prochlorococcus sp. AG-402-L09
GGTTTTTTAATTAAAAAAAGGTTTTTTATTTTTTTTCGATACCTCCTTTTTCTAATTTTTTATAAAGGATGTAACCAAGCAGGAACAGAACAATTAATGAAAAGTTCTGATTAAAGATCCAAATTATTAGATAAGCAAATATTGGTATTAATAAAAACCTTTTAGCTGAGAGTTTTTCTTCAGATGTTAATTCCTTCCATTCTAGATATCTTCTCCATTGGAAAACCCTTTTCATATCTCTTCCTCTATCTGCTTGCTTATTAAATATGCTGCTAAGGAAATCTTTTGGATTGTTTACTTGTTTCATAACTTCATTATGTCACTTTTATCTAAAGGTAGTTATGAGCATAAAAAGATCCAACTAAATATAATGAGGAAGAACTACAAAGACAGAAATGAAAAAAATTTATGGTAACTCTTTCTTTGCTTATTGCTACAACGTTCTTATGGAGCGATCAAATGGTTGTTTATAGTGACAATTAAAATTAGGTGTTAAGACGCACTTGTTTAGTTTCGCTAATGACGCATTAATTGTGTAATTCTTTTTGTTTTCAATGCCATCACATGTCCTTGATGATTTTATAGACGATTGTTTTCTCAGTGGCGACGATATTTGCAAATTTCATATTTATAGATCAAGAAAATATGAGAATAGAGTGAATCCAATTGCCTCTCAATTAATAGCCAATAAAGAAAAGTCCTGTTTAAGTAGTATCAATTTAAATTCAGATTGAAATTCACAATTCACTTTTTCTTGGTACTCTCTATTATCACAATTGTCCTGAGAATTATGGGAATTAACTGGATTATTTCGAAATTTCATGTAATATAAAAAAATGGTATGTATTTTTTAAAATGCCATTAAAGAAAAAACAAATAGTTGTTCCATGGGATTTGAAAGTTGGTGACGACAAATTTATTGAAGAGCCTTGGATCCTTAAGAAAGGAAAAGAATATATTACTATTGAGACAAATAATAATAATAAAGGTAACTTTTATCTTCAAAAAGATGATGAAAAACGTCTATCTTTAAGTGCATTACAAGCTAAATTGACATATTATCAACTAATTGAGTTTGGCTATAAGCTTTAAAAAACCAAAAAGAAAAAACACAAAGAATGAAGTGTTTGCTGATCGATCCATTTGAGATTAATTTTTGTCTTGTTTAACTATTAAATTTTAATTTCAAATCAGATTTAATAGTAATTAAAATAAGATTATTATTAATGAGCACTTATCATTTTGACGTAATATCTCTTGAAAATAAGTATATCTAAATTTAGTTGATATATATAACTGATCTACTTGTGTAATCTAAAAGTAATCATTACTAAACAAAAAGAAAAACCCATGAATACTCTCCTTAAAATGAGGTTTGTTTATCTTCTTTTGACTTAGCATTGATTTCAATTTATAAAATCACCAAAAAATGTAATCCTAAATTAATTGCACTTCTAAAACAACTTATCTAATCTAGGCCAGTGTTTAGGCGTCTATCTTTTATAGGTATTATCAAATACCTTTGTTTTGTAGTTATTTATTTTATTTATAGTTGCAATAACTTTTACTGACTCATTATTGTAGTTGTTATGATTTAATTAAAACTATTTTTTTTGATTTATTTATCCATAAAAAATTTATTGAAAGAATTTATTACTCAATGTCTATATCCGAATTTCAATGCAGACAAAATGAGAAATATAATGGTATGACTACTATAATTAGAATCATTTCTTGCTTATGTTTATATGTAATTACAGGCCATATTAGTCCTTTTGAATTTTTTGGGCTAAATACTGAAAAAAGTGAGATGAGGTCATAATACTCCCGCATTAAGACGGATTTACATTTTGGGCTTAATTCAATTAGATCAGATATGGCACTACAGCTAACACAAGAACTATTGCAAGTTAGTGATTGTTTCCTAGGTTGCCTTCTTCAATTACCAAAGGTTATAACTATGAGAAATCGATCTTCATCATCCCAAGGTAATCAAAATGATGATTATGAAAGGAGGTCTCAAGCAGAGATGCAAAGAAGATTTGTCGATCTGCAATTCGAGAGAAGTGAATTGGAAAAGCAGTTGAAAAGAGTTAATGAGGTTCTTTTTTCTTTGGGTAGAGAAATGGAGCAACATTTTTCATATAATCAACTTTATAAGTAAGTGTTAAATCTTGGATGCTTCTAAGAATTAAAACAGTTTAGACATTTAATTATAATTAATTAAGTATCGTAAGACCTTTTTAAATGATATAAATTTTATTGAAATAATTTTCTTAACAAGTTACGTCTCCTGAATTCAACCATTTAAGAAAAGATAATTTATGTATAGTTACTATAAGAGGTAGATGACTTTTTTTTATTGGTTGGCTTAAGTAGAAATAAGTCTAACAGCTACAAATAATAATGACCCTAAGTAATTGTATAAAGCAGGCATTAGTCTTCTGTTGTGTTTCTCTTATAATAATTTTCTCTAATACCTTTAGGCTACTTGCTCAGGAGATTGAATGGATTGAAGTATCTAAGACTAATAATGAATTATTATTTATAGATCCTAATTCTCTAAAATATAATAACAATGGTTTTCTCTCAGTTAGAACTAAACACTCTGAGTTTAATCCTGAAGATAAAAAAATTGTAAATTCTGATTCCTATTTGATGGTTATTGATTGTGAGAATAGATTATTTAGTAAACTTCCAGTAAATTCTGAACCTAAACAAGTTAAAAATTTGGAAAAGCCTATTAATGATAAGTTGATTAAACAAGCTATTATAAATAGTTGTGCTTACTAATTAATTTCTATATAGCTCAATCTAGATTTTTTATATTTCATGTTCATAAGTTAATATCTCAAAGTTCTTGAAAGAAAATATTTAATTGAAATTTTGAAAACTCTAAGCAAAGTAGTTATGTTTGTTTTTCCTTGAGTCATGCAGCGATATCTGATCTCTTATGAATTTAATGATGGGGAAGATCAAGAAATGGGTGGAGATATGTTGGTTAAATGGTATGAAACAGGAGGAGTAGAGAATAGACCAGAGACCTATGAGGTTCAATCATGGGTTTTCATGATTCAAAATGGTATAGGCCACTGTGTTGTTAAGGCAGATTCTTTAGATACGATATGGAAACTCTGGCATCCTTGGAGGAAATTAATGGATATAACTATTCAACCTTGTTTAAATCTAGAAGAAACAATTTCATTGATCAAAAAAACTCGGCTATAGAAAACAATCTCATGATGAAAATCAAGACGATACTAAAAACGAATGAGCATCTCTAAACTTGCTATTGGGTGTACTACTTCTAGGTATAATAGCTTTCTCAGTTGAAACTATTGCCCCATCTGTTTCAGTAGAGACATTGCTGTTTGTTAGAGGCTTTGCTGATGTTGTTGCCGCATACAATATAGGTATTGGTTTTTTATTAATAATTTCTAGTAGCATATGTGATTTCGAATCTGCTAGAAAAGTTTTTTTAGGTGAGTTGTTGTTAATGCTTTGGTTATTATTTGTTTCCGCCTTCAACACAATAAATGAAGATATTATTGGTGATGCTGGCCCACCGCCTCCTTCATGGATCGTTCTAATAGCAAATCCAGTTTTGTGCACCTATGGATTGTTGACAGGTAAAAACAGTTGATCAAATGAATTTACATACTCTTCTCTCGCTGTAAATCCATTCCTGAAAATGGAAAGGGACTAATAATTTTTACTAAGCAAAGAATCATTCAATACAATGGTCTTTTAAGCTTTGCCTCAATTGACCAGAATTTATGATTGGTACTTTATTTGTTTCTGCTTTCCCATGGCTATGGCTTTCTGGAACTGATTTTGGCGTAAATCATTTCACTACTGATTTAATCCTTGTTGTTTCATTTGCAATTTTGACAGCTCTGCCAATGTCATTCCTAAGACCAACAATTAAAAAGTGGGAACAAGCTGGAGTAAAAAGCTCTCTTTTTACAAAGTAGTATTCAAAATTTATAGCCGATTTCTCTAGGGGGCGGTAGCCCCCTTCTTTGTTGGTAATTCTTACGTATTGAATCTTTTTGAACTATCGATTTAATAGATACATCTAAAAAATGTTTTATGTCCATCATTAGTTTCTTGAAAAAAAAGTTTTCTAAAATAAAGAACAGGTTTGATGTCCCAAAAGTTTCAGTAATGATGCAAAAAGATCTTGAAACAAGGGTTTTTTTGAACAAGATTTAAAACGAAAGAATAGAGGAATAAGCCAATCTTCTTAATAAGAAAGTAGGGTGGATATAGTTAAGGCTTCCGATATGACTTCTACTGCTAATCCAATAGTAAAAGATAAGGCTTTAAAGTCACTTGGACTGGTTGAAACAGCCAATGTAAATTCTTTTGCTGATTTCATCCCATCAAAATCGATAGGAACAGAAGAATTTGCTGAAAAGGAAAAGAATGAGTTTATAAATACTTTTATTTGTCATTTAATTTTTTATGCGGTTTTTTGCCTTTCCCTTGTTTTGCACATCATTATTGATTTAGGGCTTGGAACCTTTGTGAAAAATAAGTTTATTCAGTTGATTTCTATTGGAAAGAATATGTTTTTTGAGAAAAAGCCCGCTTTAGCTTAGTTAAATATTAATAATAAAAAATCTATGCACGACAGTTAATTCGTGGCGTGTTTTTAGATTTTTGGCAAACTATTTGATGCCAAATGAGATTTGCTTCTTTTGCTAAATCCATATATTCATTTCTGCCTGTAGCATTCTTCATTTTTAATAAAGTAAATGCGTATCGATAGGTGAGTTTTTTTGTCATAGCCATCAATAAATTTTTTAAAGGATGTAATAAAGAAATCAATTCGTTTGTATTTAATGTTACGGAATGAACTTATTCTTTCGTAAGACCAGTTATAGCCTTTATTAAGTCGGTAAAAATCTTTGAATCAGAAAATTCTTTTTATATGGCAAGAGCACAATTCGATAAAGGTTTTCTGTAGTCTTTGTTTTGTTATTTAATAAATGAGGAATTTCCAAATAGAGACGGCATGATTGAAGGTGGTTGAACTTTTACAAAACATGGGAGAAGCTAAAAGGAGAAAAGAAAAGGGTTTACCTCCCAGGGCAATAAAAAAAGAAAAGAAGGATGATAAACCAAATTTTATTCAAAAACTTCGTAGAAACCAAATATTGCCAATCGTTCTAGCTTTTGGCTTTGTGATTTTTTTAATTGTTGATTTAGTTAGGTATTACAACCAATAAAAAATTGAATTCAACTTATTTGTTAGAGGAGCTAGCTTATTAATGATAATGTTGAAAAATATTTAATGGGTGAAATCTTTAAACTTGATCTTCCTCCAGCCCCCCATACTCTTTTACTAAAATCAATAAATAGATTTTTATTCTTATGGGAGATAAGAAGAAAAAGAAGAAGTGCAAAAAGAAAAAGTGTTCTGCTTGGAAGGGTGGTAAATGTATTTGTCATGGTCAATAAAAGAAAAAGGCAAATGAGCTTATTGATAAATAAACTTTTTCATACAAGGAATAATAATTTTTAGAAGGATCTTTCCCTCGGTTAGCCCTACCTCGACCGACCTAAATAAAGGGGAGAATTTTTTTATGTTTTTTTCATCGGATGGCTGGGATGTTCAACCTTGTTATATCGATTTCTTCCTCATACAGTTCAATCGTTTGAAATATGACTTCATCTGAGAACCCTTAAAATTGTTCCGAGTGGAACAATACAAGACATTTTACTTGCTACTCAAGAGATTCAAGAATAGGTAAATTTGTTCGCTTCACGATTGCAGCCCTTTTATTCATTCCTTTTGGATTCCTTGCATACATGACCACTATCTAAATCTTGATAGTTGCAAATTTAGAGGGGGCCAAAGGTTATCTTTAGTTGTTTTTCAACCTAGTAGTAAAAGCATCACCTTTTACAAAAATCTTTTTTCTATTTATACCCGCTGGTAAAGCAAATATCAGTACTATTGATAGGAAAACAATTAAATCCAAGGGAAATCTACCAATCCCCCACTCTGAAAAAGCCAAAGCTAATGTTGTAGTTTGCATTTTTAATTAATTATGCTGCCAAAATTTATATGAAATTATTGAATTTGGGATATTGGCTTAGCAAAAATTATTGAGATGCCTGTGAGCTGTTGGATGTGATATGCAATTTAGGAGACTAGACCTTACGCTAGTTATTCTGGAATAAACTGCAAAGACGGTCAGATCACATCATAAGAAGTTGAATTAAATCGTATAAGAAATTAGTTAGAGCTACTAAAAGATTGTGTTTATATATATGGTCATTACATTAACTAAAGAAGCTAGAAGCTCATGAGTAAGAAAAAGAAGCCCAAAAAAACTAATTCTCAAAAAGTTCAAAAAATTCTTGAACAAGAACAACCCGAAAAAAACAATACTCTTATTTTTTGGGGCGTCTTGCTCGCAATGAGTTCTATAGGACTTTTGATTTTTGTACTTAGCGATAAGGTGTTTCACTTAAGTTGATACGATAACGTCTATTAATGATTACGTTTCCGAGGAAAAACTTTTAATCTTTTTTTAACCACTACTACTACTACTACTACTACTTAATGTAGTGGTCTATTAAATCCCTCTATAACTTGATGGGTAGATTGCTAATGAATTTTTATATAACTTAGATACTCACTATCCGTAATTACAAGAATAACCTCAATATCATTCTCAGAACCTTCGACCAAGTCTGACAATTTTTCAATCAATTTTGTTATCAGATACTTTTACAATTGCGCATTCATTGGCTTCTTGGGGGGTAATACTCTTTTGATTACTTCAAAACCTTCAAAATTGTATGTTTTACAACTGCTTTAAATATACTGAGGAAAGCAACAAATCCTTCTAACTTTAGATCTTGAATAGGAAACTACCAAGGAAATAAATAAGCTTTAATCAATTAATTTAAAAGAAATTATCCAATACTTTTCTAATAATAAAAATGTTATTAGATGAGAATGATATAGATAAGATAATTGATTTGCTCAAAGTTATCTCCGGCCTGAACTGAAAGTGAGAGGAGTTGGGTAATGATTGAAAGAAACCGAACCATGTAAACCGAATGTCAATAACTCACGTTTTTCTATCTTTTCCTAGATCATTGGTTAGATCTTTAAATTAAATGAGCTACTTCAGTAGAATTTCTTTAGAAGAAACTTTGGAAGAAGATATTTTCTTCAATTATGAACAATATACAAGTCTTTTTGAAGATTCTGAACGGTTATGAAAACAACGGAATTACTTTTGATTTTTTTCTCCTTGTCCTTTTCTTTTTTAGGAATCTCTTTGCTTGTTTTTTATTAGATCTCTTCTCACCTCCTTCTTATTAAGTTGACTTATATTGGATTAATTACTTATGTTCATTATATTTAAAGAGTGCTTTTATAATGATTGAGAAACCACTCTCCTAGTTTTCGAAATTTTACCTAATGGAAGATCAAATTAATGTTGCCGAAAATGCCAAATCTATTTCGGCTGAAATATGCCTATGGTCTGGAGCTGTATTTGGTGTTTTGTTTGGGATAGGATTCTTCTTGACTGAAGTTCAAAAGAATGACCTAAAATCTCTACCTTGGTGGAAGCCAATTTCGGCCCTTGTTGCTGGAGCAGCGGTATCAGCCCATGGTAGTAATGTAATTAATAATAAAAGGACAGCAGAATTAATTTCTTTGTTAGTGAGATCAACTAATAGCGCGTCTGAGTTGCCAATTTCACAGTCATCGGAATATTCAGATCTTTTGGAAGATTCTGACAATAAATGATTTTATTAAATGATTAACTGAACGTAATCTAAACTTCATCCTCTTAGATCATTCTTCATTCTTTAAATAGCAAGGAAAGAAAAACCTAAAAATGTCATTGATAATGATGAAAATATCAAAATTAGTTCAATGTATTTCATGTGATTACGCCTGTTAAATTATTCTTTGTGGTTGAGCTTGATAAGAACAGATACCAAATTGTAAGCATTCCATTTCTTCATCGCTTTTTAATGGGAGCTTTGCAAATTTGAGTCTTTCAGTAAGTTGACTAAGAACAAGTCGAGCAGCACTTTCAGCAGCTTCAGTAGTCAATTGAGCAAACCGATTTCCGTAGGACATAGGAGTTCGTAGATCCACATTTCATTTCTACTCCTAATTGGGTGATGGAACCTAGAGAGTAAACACTCAAGTATTTATGCGGTCTATTTAATAGTTAGACGGAAATTAGATATTGGATATGGATAAGAACTTTTTCCAATGTAATCCTTTCAATCATTTTAAAAGTGAGGCATGAAATATTTAAATAGTATTAGAGATTGGCTTTTTAATATTGATTGGTTTTATAAATTCAATATTAAGTGGAAATTTATTAATGAGTGGTGACAATCTCCTTTCACATTGACCAGTAAAATTTTTTCAGAAGAGATGACTGAAACGAAAAACATCATTTATTTACAACGAAAATTTTAAGATTTAGATGAATTTATTGAAAAACCTCTAGAAGCTGCTTAGTAGAAGAATTGTTTTTACCTAATAAACAACTGTCCTAGTCTTGGTGATTTGGTTTGCAAAGATTAAGATGCCAAACTATAAGAATTCCAGTTCCTTTTTGTTTCTTTGCTTCTTCATTGAAACATTCGTGAGGATTAACTTTTTTATGTTTTTGATTAAAGGTTTGAATACTTAAATGACTTAATCAATTCTCCCGATTACAATTACATACCTTTACTCAAATCAACTAGCAAACTCTAGAGAGTAAACCCCCAAGTATTTATGCGCCTTTACAGGGTGTGAAGAGACTGTTTTAAGTGTCAATTGATCTGTCTAGATTTAGCAATATCTGAAGTTGCCGAATGATCAAAAGAATAATAAGAGCAATTTATGCTGCTTTTATTTCTATTGTATTAATTTCGATTATTCTTGCTAGCTGGACTGGTTATGCCTTTATTTCCCAACCTACAAAATCCAGTGAGATAATTAATGTGATACAAGATATTTATGAAAGTCAGAAGACTGTAATCATTGATGTTGTTGATCTTTCAAAAATACTTATAAAAGATACAAGTGAAGAAAAAGCTAATGAAAATAATAATCTTTTATCAGAAGCAGAGTTGCTGACAGATCTAAAAGACAAGTCTCAATTAACTGAGTCATCAATTCTTGAAGACAATGGACATAATTCTCTAGGGATTGTTATTGAACCATCTTTACCTGAAGTCAGCGAAAAAATATTACCGGAGATTAGTGAAGAACCATTTGTTGATGAACAGAGCGTGGTTTCAAAGATTGAAAAGGAAATAGGAATGGATATGAATTAATTAAGTTAAACGAATTTTCAGAAAAGGATTTAATATCTCAGAGCTTTCAATTTTTCTTATGAATAAAATTCTATCTGTAGTATTTGCCCTTTCTGTTACTGTAGCTCCTGTTTTGGCATGGGGTGAAGGTGGATGCTCCTTTTCCAAGAAGAACAAAGAAATTCAAGATGAGACTATTGATCAAGTTGAAAGTCCCGATTCTTCTGATAAGTGAGTTCAAAAAATGAATAACTCATTGCCAATTCGAATTGTTTCTCTCTCTCTTGTTCTTCTTTTGATTATTTGTCCTTCTTCGCTCAAGGCAGGTGAAATAGATCCATCGCTTAATGAATCAGAAGACCATAGTGAAATTCTTGTAGCTCCTAAGCAAATGACACAAAAGCAAATGAATGATCTTTTTGGCGAAGATCCTTATTTAGGGCAAACTTCATATCTTCAATCTCCTGATGGTTTTAGTCAAAGAGACAAATCAAAATAATGGAAATTATTGATCAATTTGAAGTAATAGGTTGAATTATTCCGAATTTGTTTGCCTTATCCATATTTTGTGCATTAATTATTTATTTTGATCAAACTAGAAAAGTCAAACTAAAAAGTGGAGACAAACTTCCTTCGCATCAATATTGTTAATCTACATATCAATGAAGTACTAATTAATAGTTCTTTAATTGACGTTGTATGTTCAATTGGGACCTTGACAGTATAAATACTTGAGTGTTCATCCCCATAGATTTCTTAAACCATAGTGAGTAGAAATTAAATAAGTTGTTTAGAGGTTTAACTATGCCCTTCTCAAAACAATTATTTAGAAATTTCTCAGGAGGTTTGAAGCAATCTAGCGAAATTTCTGATTTATTTTCTAATCACAAGCCAAAATATGATGATGATGTGATGGAGTGCTTGCAATTTGGCATCTGTTCTACTCGTCCTGTGCCCCCAAGAGAAATACCTTATTTTCACTTTTGAAATACACTTTCCTTACTTGATTTTTTATTTTTTAACTGGTTACTTAGCTAATTAGCCAAAGTTAGCCAACGTAAAATTATTAAAATTAAAACAGTAGTAACTAAAGGGAAAGCTGGGTAACGAGTTTTGAAATTAGCGGGTGGCCAGGGAGACCATGAAATAAGCCTCCCTTTGGGTTCTTTGATTATCTCCTTTTTTTTAGAAGTCTTTGATGTCTTCGGGAGAAATCCAAGTTTCTTTTGTTTTTTTGCTTCTCCCATATATGTTTGAGTTAAACAAAAATGTTATAAGGTCAATTTTCTGACTGTGACTTTAATGTACAGATTATGTTTCTTCTTTTTGTTTATTTAAGAAGCTTTATACGCAAATATATTCAAAAGATGAATTGTATTTTGATAGTCGAATGTGTGATTTCTTCACTAAAGAAGCCTTATCTCTAAGAATCTCTCGTGCAATCTTTGATGAGAGTAAAAGTATTGAGAGTTTTAACGCATATCAATGTATACGAAAGTATCTCTTTGATTTATCAATGCAAGAGTTGATTGAACTTGCTAAAGATTATGGAATTGAAATTAGTAAAGTTTCATGAGGGGGTCGTTGAGGTTAACCCTACACGCAGTTGATGATATCCCTTCGCAGAATATTAAAAAGAAAAATCAGTCACAAAGATTTAGTTAAATGAGTAGGCACAATGTTCGAGTAAGAGTGAAATCTCAACATCGATTCATAAAAAATTTCCATAAAACTAAGGTAAACGAGCGATATGAGAAGCTACAGATGTTTACCAAAGTTGTGATGGAAAAGCAGGCTTTGAGAGAGAGGTATATTAAGTTGATGAATGATGCTGAAAGTGCCGTAGGTAGAAAAGAAGCAATTTATCTTCTAAGAGATGCTGAAATTATTTGGCAAAAAATTAACAGTTGACATAATTATCTTTTAGTTCTCCTGAGATTACCAATATATTTTATTTATTGACTATTTTTATTTAGGTCTTGATTAAATATCTAATCTACATGTGATTCTTATATTAAATCTGAGAGATCTTCTGAAATTTCATCTTCATCTCTTTCTATAATATTAAGGGTTCCCAAGTCAAAAGTGTATTTTAAATTAGAAAGTAACTCTCTATTATCCGCGCTTAATGGATTTATTTTTTCGAAAATATCCATTATTTATAAAAAGAGAAATTAAAATTGATTTCTGGTTGATTTAAATTTCTTGCAAATTGATCTAGTCCGCACAACTCACCTCTATTGGATGCTTCAACGATTGTTCATAAATTCAGGTATGTGTGATGTAATGGTACTAAATGGATATGGGTGAAAGCCCAGCTGATAGTTGATGAAAATTGATAATTCCAAAAGAAATCAAAGCAGGAATGAACCAACTAAAGGGAAGAAATACTCTGATTTTGGATTTGATTTCTTCTGACATAATTTTAATTTATTTATTTATTTATATTGCGCTAATTCTTCCATTATCGAGAGAATAATTAGTTCGGTTACCTATATAAAAAGACATCCAAAGATTCTTTTTATGATTATTCTCTATAGAGAAGAAAATTACGAGTTGTTTATAAATTCACTAATCCCGATTACATGAAATGAAATTCTGATCCTGATTCATGATGAACAGCTATAATGGGAAATACCGCCAGCGCCAAAGAATTTCTTTGGCTTGAGTCTGTCATATTTTTTCTGTATTTCTAATGATTGCTCATCGTAAGGTTTGTCTAAAACAGCTTGGAGCTCCTTTATGAGGCTATAGTCACCATTTTCTGCTTTTTCGTATGCTGGTGTGATAAGCCATTCCCGCCATGTGTATTTAGGATTAATACCTTTCAATTCTGTCGATATTTCTCTTTGATTACCCTTGTTATTTATGTGCTCTCGCCATTGTTTTAGCCAACTGATCCATTCGTTCTCGATCTCTTCTGAGATTGGTAGATAGAAACTATCTTTTAAGTCCTTGACCTTGCTTGGAATATTTGTAAGTTTTCGGAAAAAAATTGTGTAGTCAACCTTTGTGTGAACCATGAGCTGCAGCATTTTATTTACTAGATGTGCGTCATAGCTGACTAGGCCAAGTTTCTTTACCCACATGTTCTCCAGTTTCTGATTCATGACTGTAGTGAATCCCTCTCGGATGCTATCCAGTCTTTCCAGAGCAACTGAATCGCCAGTAAGCAGAGGTCGAAGTGACGCACAAAACATTTGATAATTTGCTTCGGCAGCTACTTGTTGGTTAAAGAATGCAAAATGTTCACCACCTCCTGTCCAAGGTTGGAATCTGGGATCGAAAAGTTCGCAAAATCCAAATGGACCGTAATCGAGTGTGAACCCCCCTGCAGCGCAGTTGTCACTATTGAAATTTCCTTGGCAGTAGCCAACCCGCATCCAATTGGCTACTAATGATGTGAGTCGTTCTCGGAATGAACTTGCGAGCTCAATGACTTGATTGCTAATGCTAAGAGTCGGCTCAATTTCTTCCTTGTAATTTCTTGCAATTAAGTGCTTCACAATCATCTCGAGCTCATTCATTGCATCTTGATGCTCATTGTTGCGTACTCGTCGTGCAAAGAGTTCTATCTGACCTACACGTAAAAATGATGGTGCGACTCGTGTTGAGATTGCAGCTGCTGTCTCTACTAATGTGTCTGGATCGATTGAATTGGATTCTTTTGTATACCAAGGCCTGCGGACTGTTTCAGATTTAGAGACATATAGTGTGAGAGAGCGTGATGTTGGTACTCCGAGTGACTGCATATATTCCTGCGCTAAAAACTCACGAACACTTGAACGAAGCACTGCTCGTCCATCTGCTCCTCTGCAGTATGGTGTTGGGCCTCCTCCTTTAAGTTGCATCTCCCATCTTTTGCCATTAAAGAGACCTTCAAATATTGAAATAGCTCTCCCATCGCCATAGCCGTTACCTGTCCCGAATGGACACTGCTGAGTATATTCAGTTCCGTAGATAGATAGTGCGTAACCGGTAGCCCAGCCAACTGGTCGCATCGGTGTTGTTGCAACACTTATGTCGCCAGAGAATAGACGACGAAAAAGTTCATCTATAACAAGTTCCTGGCTCAAGCCTAACTCGTTAAATAATATTTTACTGTGAGCGACATATTCTGGTTTTGGAATTGCTGTTGGAGTGACAGGTACATAGTGACCAGAAAAGACTTCTCTTGTTAGGTGGTCGTCACCATCATCTGTTGCCTGTGGATCAGGTTTGAGAGAATCCATGAATGAGTAGTCAGCTTGTTTTGCAAACTCAGAGAAAGTTCTTGTTATCTGCATAGCTTTAGTACTGCTCATTTAGACCTTTATGTAGTTGGTTAAGTCTTTAATTTAATGATTTTGTCATTTATATTTCTAGCATAGATTCAAAGAATTAATGTTCTTAAATTTTGTTTTTAACTAGCCGATAAGTCTAAAAAATGGAGAGTCAAATATTTATGATTGAGCTGTATCGTTGAAAAAGTTTCAAGACATATAATTACAGGACTAATTCAATTCCATTTAAAAAGTTAATTCGTATCAGCTACATTTTTAAAGAACTCACAATAAACCATTAAATCCGACTCTTTTTCTGTTTTGAGATTTAGATCTGAAATTGCTTTAGCAGTTTCAATTCTGTAAGCATACCAATCTAGGCAAAGATCTCTCTGTCTTTGAGTCTCAGAGATTAAATTTGGTTTTAAGAAACTGACTCGAGAAGTGTTCTTGCTACAGCCACTAATAAATACAGCAAATAAAACAAGAGAAAGAAAGTGTTTCATCTTTTAACTAACTTTGTAAGTAACTAGTGATGACGATTGAATCATAAATGTGTCCAGCTTCCTTAATTAAAGGTCTAACTCCAGGGTTGGCAAACATTGCGATTGATTTACCTTCTTCAGTTTGCTCTATAACAACGGCGCTAATTAGATCCTCTTTCTTTATCCATCTATAAAGACAAATTATTTTTTTCTTCTTTCATAAGTTGTTTGTTTTCTTCACTGTCATATAACGCTGCCCATTGTTCAAACGAAACAGATAATCTTAAAGCTGAATAGGGTTGTTTCAATAGCCACTTAGTGATCAGATGATTAGGAGCCCAAAAAACATTGCATATTTTTATATAAATTTCTGTCTCGTAAATCAAATCTTCAATCTCTTTTAACGCAATTATGATTATTTACAGTCATCACTAATAATTTTCTAAATGGCTGATTATCTAAAAAGCCCTCCTTTTTTCTTTGGAGTATTAGCCTGAAGCTTTTCTTCTACTGCTGACTTTGCTTTTTTATGAGCAATTTTAGCCTCAACCATTGTTGTGATTGAGATCAAAAATAAGCCTACTATTCCAATTAATTGTTCGGCTTTTGTTGGCTCTGTATCACCATTTAATATAGCTCCTAGAACGAACCAAACTGTAGCTGCGCCTCCAGTTAAAAAGTAAGGAATCCAGCGACGTTGATAAAGGTATCCAGCACCTAAGCCAGGAAGCAAATTTAATGTTGTAGCTACCCATCCGCTGGATGCCGCAAGAATTTGTTCCTTAGAGGGATTATCCATGAAAATCTCCAAAATCAAATTATGTCGATATCAATAGTTGTCTGTGGACTGAACTTGCTGTTGTGAGTTACACCACACAATTAGCATTTAGTTTCGATTTTCTTTTAAGCGGATGACCAGACTCGAACTGGCGACATTCAGCTTGGGAAGCTGACGTTCTACCACTGAACTACACCCGCAGATCTTTAAGTTAGCGAAGTTAAATGGCCTACCCCTATCTTTAGACACTTTCTGAAATGAGACTCTAATCAGTTCTTTGAATGCCCATATTTCTGTTTTTGCTGCCTTTTTCTATTTCTCTCTTGATCAGTTCATAAAGGGCCAATTCTTCTGGATCTTCAGAACCAAGTCCATACCCCATCGTTGCAGCAATATAAATTTTGTGTTGCCTATGAGAACTCAGACTCATTAGCTTTTAAAAAATAATTAACGTTATGGAATGAATCATATTATCTAAGTAGATAACTGCAAATGTAATTTTAATAAATCATTCGGATCTTGATGTTGATCAATATCTTATTAAGCAGAAATCATTTCTTTTTTTCTTGATCTCTTTAAAACTGAGTAAAAAGCTAAAACACTTATCGTTCCAGATGGACCTATAAATACATGCCATATTTGTTCGCCTGAACTTGAAAGTAGAATCCCAAAAAATGTAGTAAATATTACTCCGGTGATTGGATAAACAAAAAAGATCCAATCTTTAAATCGGCTCCACCATTGCGATATAAGTAGAATACTTATTAATACTTGAATTAAAAGAGTTGTTGACTTGCCTAGGAACCAATAAGAAAAAACCGCGGCAATTATTAATAAAATATTGCTAGTTATAATCGACTTATTTTTAGATACTGAAATAGTTAAGAACGATAATCCAATAGAAAGAAATGAATAAAATAGCCAGTTATATATTGATGAGTGATCTACGTATATCCAATCCGTAGTCGTATGATCAAACATCTCAAACATTGAGGCAAGTCCTAATGAGATAAAGGCAAAAGGGGGTAGCAGAGGAAATCTAATTTGCTTGAATCTGTTTATGGACTTAATTCCAATGAGGATAGGGATGAGAAATGCTTGTAGATGTGCTAACAACAATAATGATCTGAAGGTCAATTAAATTAATTTTGAGCTAGTAAAAAATTAGCAATTTAATTGAAATCTTTCTAATACAATAGTTAATATTTTTTAAAGAAACTTACCAGAGATTGAAACCGGGTTTGTTGTTTAACAGAGAACAGCCGAGGACGGACTAGTCGAATATTTGGACGCTGACCGCACATTCCAAAAATAATTAATTTGAATATTTATATTCAAGCTAATACTAAGATAAAAGCAACAAGTAAATCTGTAAAAAGATATGCTCTTGATTTCTCCAGACTCACTTTCAAGATTATTGGTTGTAATGGGGCTGCGTCAGTTGTTGAGATTATGAATTGTTTTGCGGTTTTAGATCCTTTAATAAAAACCTTTATCCAAGTTTCTCTTGTTATTGGACCATTGAGTCTTGTAGGTGTTGTTTTGATACTTAGGAAAATTGAAAAAGATCATCCAGAACGAATACGTTGGAAATAATAAGAAAAGAAAATGAATTCAACTATGATTCGAATTATCCAGAAAACTTTTTGCCAAAAATTTTAACTCTTCACTGTATTGTGGCTTTTATTTATTAAGTAATGACTTCTCAATATGCTGATAAAACTCTCGCTCAATATCTTTTGACCCAATTTTCAAACTATTTGACAGAATAAAAATAAATGGTTTTTTCGTAAATGATATACAGACTTACTTCAATTGAAAGATTAAATTGATTTTTGTAATAGGAGTGGTTGCCATTGGTGCAGGATTCACAGCAAAGAATGTGATCTCATATCCAACTGAATGTATGAGAAAAGAAGTTGTACAAGACTTTGTTACATCTCTAGGAACTACAAGGAATTTCACCTTTTTCTAGTTTTTCCCTCAATAAGTCAAAAAAGCCTCTACATTTGAAGAAAGAAATTTTAAAATGTTTTTCTTTAATCCTTTTTGGCCATTAACAGCTTTAAGAATCGCTTCGTTAAAAGCAACTTCAACATTACTTTTACTTCTTTTAATTAAATCAAACCTTCTTCGTTTGAAAGGTGGCCTGATAGGCGGACTTGTTGCACTTACACTTATTTCCGGATTAATTGTCTCAACAACAGTCGCAGGCGGAGCTGCTTACTATATTTATCAAAATAAGAAATCAAATGATGATGACTTAAACATGTCTGACGATGATGTTATTAATGCTGAAACAGTTTCAGCTTGATTTTGTTTTGCAGTTTCGTGCTAAAGATGAGTTTTAATCATAATTAACTTTTTAGCACCTTTTAACAAATTCAATTTGACAAAATATATTATTTTGATTTTTCTATGGGAGGCTGAACAATTGCGAGAATTAGAAAATTAGTTTATTGAATTATCTATTGGTTTATGAACAAATTTACAATTTCATTTCTTAAATTGTCCATCGATTTAATAATCAAGTCTGCGCCTGCGTTTCTCAACTCTGCCTCATATCTTAGACGTTTCTCTTGACTTGAAGCTACATGTAAATGTGGGGGGGCAATAGCGAGACTGATAAATTTCTGATCAGGGATCTTAATTCGAGCATTTATAACTGTTTTAACATCTGCAACAGTATCTCCAATATATGCAATTGGAGGGTTGGAAAGGCCTAAAGGTTTTTTTGAAAGTTTAGAAGATAGTGAAATGAATCCTGTTGGATCAGGTTTTTCAGGCGCTTCACCCATTGCAATCAAGGGAGCAGAGGCTAGGCCGAGCCTCTGCTCTAAGACGAATTTCGCTGATGGTAATTCAGCTCCACTTACGAAACCCCAACCAATTCTTCGCTGAGTTAAGTCCTCAAAAAGTTTTTGTTTGACTAATAACGTTTCGTCTTTAATAAAACCTGACCATTCACTAGAGTCATGGTTTGGATCTCCACCAAAATAATAGTTTTCAAAGCATTCAATTAATATTTTTCTAGACGGAGCTGAAAAAGAAAGATTGTTTTTTTGTACATGTCTATTTATCATTTCTATGCTCAAATCCCAATCATTGTTCCAACATCCTTCACTTTTTATAGAATCAATGTCTTCTATCGAGGGTCTCCACCCACTAAAAAAATTCACAGTTTCTTGGATAGCTAATCGATAGCTGTTGGTTACGTCACGAATAACCCCATCGATATCAAATAAAATTAGGCCAATATTATTCATTATTGAGTTTTTCTAATCAAAATGTTCAATCGAATTTGTTGTTTAGTTGAAGCTTAAGTTCTAATTCACGATCTTTGAGTCTTTTTTCATTTTTAATAATTCGATTACCGACCCAGGCAATTCCCATTCCAATTATCGCGGGTATACCAATAGTTGAAAATCTTGTAATGCTATTCATGCGTTTTGCTAGATAATGAAGAAGATTTTGTTTGAGTCTTCTTAGAAGTTACCAAGCAATTTTGAAAATTAAAATATTAAGTGAATATCAACTTGTTTTGGTTCTTCTTAAATCTCTCCATAAGCAGGCCATCAAGTAGAAATAACCAGCCATAGCAATTATGAAAAATGATGTCATCAGCTTTGCTCTGCAGTAGACATTTGAAAAATTGAAGCAGAACTAACTACTAAAAGGATTGCGAATAAAATTATGTGATATGAAGTAAGCATGATAAAACGTAAAGTCTTTAGAATCTAACTAATGAACTAAGTCGATGTTGTAGTGCAATGCGAAGTTTTTGGGGGTGGTTACACCAATATTTGAGAATATGAGGTACAACCATATTGAATAAATTGGTATGCAATGGTTAGTTTCCTTTTCTTAATACTTAAGCCAGTACTATTTTTGATGTTGAAAAAATTTTTCAAGAAGCAAATGAAAGCTTTTATTATTAGTGCAATTGAGTGGCTAGTTCTGCAAACAGACAATGACTTAGACGACAAGATTCTTGCCAAGGTAAAAAGTGGAATGAAATTAGGTGTCGTTTGATCAAATGCTTGAGCAAGTGGTAATTGGATTTAATACATTGACTCCATGCAAAATCTATTTATGGTTTTGTTGTTAGGTGACTGCAAGCTATGACTTGAAAATGTGAAACGAAGTGGTCCACCACTGAAGATCAAATCGATAACATCATTATTTCAGCAATGCAGGGAATTGTTCAGCAATACGCTAAGTATGCCAGTGAGCTCAATTTTCTCCTGCATTTATCGCATAATGCTTTGAGATGTTGCCGATACTTTTGAAGAAAATGCAATTACAAGCGAAAAAGGTTGTGATTGTTGTTAAACCACCTTCAACTCGTCTACTAATCAAATGACAGCTAGTTAATTATCCAATTGCCTCTGTTAAGGCAAATTTTTAGGATACTTTTTCTTATTTGCCAATTAAGCACATGTAACGAGGAATACCCGAACTTTTTGTGTACTGCTTGCCTTATAGGTTTTGCAGTAATAGTTTTATTATTACTTCAGCTAATTTATTGTTTTACT
Source organism: Prochlorococcus sp. AG-402-L09 (assembly GCA_003216715.1). GTDB lineage: Bacteria > Cyanobacteriota > Cyanobacteriia > PCC-6307 > Cyanobiaceae > Prochlorococcus_B. Next base: position 19,358 of record QCIK01000013.1, read on the forward strand.
ATTTATGGACAAATGGATTCCGTCCCAAAATCAAAAGTCAGGTTTAATAAGTAGAACATTCGAATTCTTTATTGATGAATTAGCTGAATTGCAGGATGAACTTGATTGCCCAGATGAATTCATATATGATTTCCTTGAAGTTGTTAAAAATCGTTGGTCACCAGATAATTGTCATTCAAAGGCTCGGCAACATAAAAGAGATAATCCAAGCTCCTACTAAAAATGCAAAATGAAAGTTGGCTTGTGAAAAAAGATCGAGTCTGGGCAATGAGGTTTTTTAAAAATAAATACCCTGATGAAGACGGAACTATATACATAAGGGTTCACTTGGCTAGCTGCAAGCTCAGATTCCTACACGGTATTACTCCTCATGTTCAGTTACATGAAAGTGAGAAGCTAACTTATGAAAAAGCAAGAGAACTATGGAGGTCGTCAGTGGAAACAGGTTGGGAAGTCTCTAAGAAACCCTTATGGGAGACCTCTTAAAGTTTAAAAAAGTTAACCGAATTCTCTTTGAGTTGATATTTAAGAAAAAAAGATTTTGATATTTGAGTATATACCACTAGAGAGTTTTGTATCACTATGAACTACATGCAGCAATCATGCATAACATAATAGTTTTTGTAGCAACCGCTACCAAAACGTTCAACTCGTTACATAGCGAGCCGCATCTCGATTTAAGCCAAGGAACGGGGACTTAAATCAACATTCGGAGTATGGATGATGACAACTCTTCTATATCGTGGACAAAACTATGTCCAGCACAAAGAGCAAAAAGCGCAAAAGGATTGTGTTGAACTGACTTACAGGCGTAATCACTACAACACATGCAGAAACGATGCTAAGGCTGAGCTAAATTCTCAATTGGCTTATCGCGGTCACCGCTATAAGCATTAGTTGTTAACTCTTTTTTAAAGGCCCTGCTTGGCAGGGCTTTTTTTTGCTTAGATGACTCTTGTTTGGTTGAAAAGCTATTAACTCGTACAAAGTTTATTTTTGTTAGCCCTCATAAACTTTGCATGTAGATGCTGTTGGATGATTACTACATTCTTTTTCCCAAAACTCATCTCTAGTTTCATTGGGAACCGTATAAGAGAAATCATGCATTGTTCGAATATCACTTAATGCATATTTGATTATGTTCAAAGGAGTTTTTAGTTTCATAACCCTCCATATCTGTGTATAGATGTTCTAATCGATCTTATTAAATTTATACACCTCGGCTTTTACTCAATAGAATTAACTAGTAGTCGATTAACGAATCAAAGATAAGAATTATAGTAGTAGAAGCTTTGCTTAAAGCCTTACCAAGTTAAAAAAATAGTTTTTATCAGTCGAAAATCAATTGATTGTCTCATTTTTAAAATGGTTGTGTAGTAATGAAAAATCTAGGATTGAACGATGATAAACGCATTTGACGCCTATTTACCAATCTGGATATAAGTAATCGTCCTCTATGGGCTTTTCATAGAATTGACCAACTTCAATTCCCTAAAAATATTTTGATAGTTTGGCGTAAAATTTTTGAATTTAAATGAAAAAACGGTCTGTGCAGACTCAGACCGTTAGTGAATTACTTCTTACCTATGTAAATACATTATTTTAATTACTGCGATAGTAAGGAATACCCAAATAATTTGTTTAAGAACAAGCCTAGTCAGTATTAATTGTAATTAGCATTCATAAAGGAAGGCGGTTCAAATGTTTTTTGGAGTTAAAAAATGTATTTACTTTATTTTTTAAAAAGGAACCAAAACCCAAATCAATAAAAATATATAAAAATAGGGAATAGCAAAAAACCACATAGAAAATCAGATGACATATGAATGTGTCTATGAGATCAGATTCTTTTTCATTAGTTGTTTGTTCTTCAATATCTATCTTGGGTGACTTAAAATCATTTATTGAATTAGTAGCTATTGACTCAACCCAGCCAAACTGAGATAGTTCTTGATCGATTATTTTTAGCGATGAAGTCATAAAAAAGAAGAATTTTCAAACATTCATCTTTTTATCGTGTTAAAAAGTAAGTTCTAGACCAACGTTACATTTTTTAGTTTTTTATCTAATTTTGCTTGAATTCGAACACATGATTCCAGTTAATTTCTTCCATTGCATCTTTGAACTGCAAGCATGTTTGCACCCGCATGATTCTTTTCTGATTTCCAAATCTTATTTGATGTTTGACCAATACAAACAACTTCAGCTGCATTCTTTATTCCTACTGGGACTTGAGTTAAAGCCAAGACCATTAAGGCAAAACCTGTTCCAGGGGCATGAATATTTAATCGAAAGCTTTTGAGCCAATTTTTCTTAGGCATTGATCAATTCTTTTTAATAATCCTTTATAGCTAATTTTGTTATGTATGCTTGAGTTGAATGAAATGTCTCAAAAGCAAAGACGAAAATTTAATTAAAAATGTTATTTCCAGAAATAGAACCTAAGGAACAAGGGATATTGCAAGTGAGCCCTCTACACTCAATCTACTGGGAAAGAAGCGGCAATCCAAATGGATCCTCTGTCTTGATTGTTCATGGAGGCCCCGGGGGTGGGAGTAGTCCTTCATATAGAAGATATTTTGACCCAAAGAAATTCAATATTGTGCAATTTGATCAACGAGGATGCGGTAACTCTTCTCCTCATTCTGAGTTGAAAGAGAATACGACACATCATTTAATTGAAGACATTGAGAAATTACGACAACTATTAAAAATTGAATCATGGCATGTCTTTGGGGGCTCATGGGGCTCAACATTAAGCTTGATTTATGCCATTCAACACACGGAAAAAGTTTTAAGTCTTACTCTTAGGGGTATTTTTTTGTGCAGAAAAACCGAATTAAGTTGGTTCTATCAAAAAGGTGCAAGTGAGATTTTTCCTGAAGAATTTGATCTTTATCAGTCTGTTATTCCGCAAAATGAGAGAGGCGATTTGATTAATGCTTTCTATAAGAGATTAACCAGTCAAGATAGGTCTGAGAGAGCCAAAGCGGCACATGCTTGGACGAGATGGGAAATGTCAACAAGCTTTCTCATGCCAAAAGAATTAACCATTAAAAAAGCTGCAAATGATAATTTCTCAGATTCTTTTGCGCGTATAGAATGTCATTATTTTGTTAATAACATTTTTTTAGAGGAAAATTATATTTTAAAAAACATTACTAAGCTAAAAGATATTCCTGTTTCGATTGTTCAGGGAAGATATGACGTGGTTTGTCCCATGAGAAGTGCATGGGATCTTAATAAATCATTGCCCTCTTCAAAACTTTATGTAATCGATAGTGCAGGACACTCAATGAAAGAGATTGGAATTTCTAAAAAATTAATTGAGTTGACGAATGAGTTAGCTAATTACTCCTCTAACCTCTGATTTTAGTAGCTGTTAAATGATCTCAATGATATTTAATTAATCCTACACCCATTAGAAATTACAAAAAATCGTTTAAATCTACTCAATGATTTAATCTTGCTGGCTGTCTTTTTTTAAATCGCCAGTTGCTTTTACTGGGAACTTCATGCCCTGTCTCCATATAGCTGTAATTATTAATGCAATGAAGGCAATAATGGGTATGAATCTAAGTACTTCCATCGTGGAAGGTTCGGCAACTAATGATTTAAAAGGATCACTAAGAGATACTGGAACGACCTCGTATGAATTTACTAGTTCATTTAGATCTACTTGCATTTTTTTTTTGGATTATTTCTGAACCTTATAAAAAAAAACTGCGTATTTTCTTTTGACTCGTTTGTTTGTGATTTGTATGTAAAAAATATACCTGAATAAGTAAATAAAGCTAATCCTTTGGGTGATTTAAGTTTTCTTATCCCGCTTACGTTGACTTATTGATACTCTGATTAAATTCATATATGCACGTATTTTTTTTAGATAATTTATTTGGTCAACCCTGAAAAGAGAAAGAACCAAGTAAAGATAATTATATTTAGTCCAACTGTTAAAGATATTGCGATCACTTTATAAGTGTTTCCAACTTCCTCAGATTCTTGATTGAGCTTTATTCTTTTCATTTCGCTTCTTTGTAAAAAAAATTCTAATTCACTCTCTGACTATAGCTATAGGAGGAGAGGTGTCGTTTCCCTTTCACTTAATACCATGAATTTTTCTTTTGAAACGTCTTAGATTCTTTGCCCTTTAAATTAAAGCCAGTTTATGGGTATTTCAGGAATTTTATTAGTAGTGGGAGTATTTGCATCTGAGCTGAGTTGCTTGTTTAGTGAAGGTCGTCATGAGAAGCATTTATATGATCCGCTGTCTTTGAGTTGGTTTTAAAGTTCGATATCTATCTACCAATTAAATTGGCTGTCTAAAATTACAAAAATAAAAGCTAGCTTTGACCTTAAAATTTATTTTTATTAAGTTTGTATGTTTTGCACTTGATTCAATGTCAATGGATTTATTTGCTGATTGATAAAACTTTTTCAGGAGCTAAAAATGTATAGTTACAGATTAATATGACCAGATCTCAAATTGCGGTACCTCTTTTACTAAAGGGCTCTACTGAGGTGAAAATCATTGAACGAAGTTGGGGAATTGAAAGGTGCTACGTAACACCAGATGGTGAGAAGGTTTGCACACCAGCTCCGTTTTTAACAAATCATCGAAATCTAGATTGGACTTGCTTTGCTTAAATAGTTTTCTATTCAAAAATACTTTGATAATTGTTTAAGTCGAATTTTGATTTTGAAATCTCTGCTTGATTTTTTCTTAATTCGTTTTCTCCTTATGGCATCTCATAAATTGATGCAAAACCTGTTATTAATAAAATTCTAAACATGATTACATAGTAAGGAGTAAACATTTTCATTTTGCATTAGAAAAAATTGGCTACTACTACACATCGTATGTTGTAGTGCAATGCGAATATTTTTAGGGTAGTTTCACTCATTCATTAATTTTTTTGTTGACCATAAATTTGAAATATCAAACTTATCCTCAATACTACGAAATTGTTTACACCATTCAGCATTCCTAAGCCTGATATGACAGCTCTACCAAAACTAAAAAATAAAGTTTCATCCAAAAAGTCACATTAAAATATCAACAACGTTTTATAGTATGTTTGTACTGTTAGTTGCTTGGTCGTATGAAGCGAGATGGTTGGATTAGGGAAGTAAATGGACCATGGATACTGAGGTTTCGATATGATTGGGAGAGCTGGGATCAAAACCCTAAGGTTTGGATTGAGAGGGGAAGGCTTGAATCAAATGGACCCCCACTTTTAAAAAATCGTCAGAGGATAAGAAGAGGGTTGGCAATAAGACTATGGAGGGAATTATTGTCAACCGGATGGAGACGTGTTACCCCACAGTGGGATTAATAATTAAAATGGTGAAGTTCTCATGGTTTCTAAGTTAAATTAGTTTTGTACTTTATCTTTTCCACTTCAAACGGAAAATCACTTTAACGTTTGATTTCGCAGACTACTCAATGTATAGATTTTGAACATATCATCACTATTTAAAAATAAATTTATTAGGTTAGATTTTTAAATAAACAAATAATCATGACATCGGACATTGAATACTATAAGCAACTGTCAAAAATGGTTAGGACAAAGCAAGATAAAATTAATTTCTTTGATCAAAATCAAAAGGCTTTTTACGTAGATTTTTACTCTGATATTTGGTCAAAGATGATGTTGGAATATGCTAAAGCTGAGAATCTAAGTTCAGAGCAATTAAATAAAATTGAGGAAATGAAATGGATTGAGATGCCAAATAATTTAAAGCTTTTTGCATATGATTTCTGTATTCTTAATGGATTTGTTTTTACTGGAGTGGGAAGTAAATAATACTGATTAATCTGGGATTGAAAAATATTCAGTCGCTTATTCATGTGAATAATTTACCTTTTTTCGTTTTAAGTAGATTGATTATTTTTACTGTAATTGCTCTAGTAATACGTCAGATGCTTGTTGCCTCTACGTTCATTGAGTTCTAAATGGTGTAAGTACAAAGCTTTTTGATTTTCTAGAAGATGCAATTTATTTTTTCATTTTCGTCTTCTTGCTTTTTTGCTCAAATCCGTCTTTAAAGTCCGAACCGGATTTGTTAAACCAAGCCAAGAAGGCGGCAATAGATGTTCCAATTAAAGCAGCAATAACCCATTGAGATATTTCATCCATTAGCAAAAAATTTTCCTTCCAGTGGCTGAGTAATAGTAGCAAGTACCATCAGCCCCAATATAGAACATACGGTTTTTGTATTTTGACTTTGAAAATTGTTCAAGTCTTCTTTCATGCATATCGAAGTTTTTTGTATTTAACTCTGGATTCCGTTCTCTTTGTTCATTGGTTCCCTCTTCTACATTCCATGCAAATTTTCTTATGAGCCAAATTGCGGCAATAAAAAAAACAATAACTAATACATTCATTTATTCACAAGAGAAAAGTTGTTAGCAATAGTCCCTCAACTCTCTCCATTTATCTAGCCCTGCTTGAAGATTCTCCATTTCAGTTTTAGAACCATTTGTTTTAAATGCTTTGATCAACGACTCCGTAGCTTCGATTCCATAGCTAGCAGCTTCTCTTTGCCTTGCACAAACTCTGTCTCTGGAACCATCTTTTAAATCTGTCTCAATTTCTTTAAGTATTTTGCTTGCTTTCTCTTGTTTTTGATAAAAATCAGTTAAATACATCTCAAATTCCGACTCAGCACTAGCTGATATGACTGAAGAAAATAAGAGAAACAAGGATATTAATAATAGAGGAAATAAGCGTTTCATATTTTCATAATGGCGATGTAGCTAATTTTCACAACCCATTTATATTCAATGTCATATGAGGAATCCGAACACGCAGCAGTTATAAAATGTTTAGATGATTAATTAAGTGGAATTAAGTCAACTTTACCTCTCCGTTTTTATACGCCAACCATTTAAAATGCTTTGTATTTATTGTGCTTCATTAGCATTCTTCTCTAGTTGATAGATATTTAAATGAACTCACACAATGAATTATTTCAAAAACCCTTGGCAATGACATTTTCATTTGTGGTTTTTACTTTCATTAATGATTCTTTGGTGAGTAATTTAGTATGAAGATACCTTCGATAAGTTTAAAAAGAACACTTGACGTGACTATGAAGGACACTTTTCAAAGGATAAAAGAATTAGGTGAGAAAGATAGTCAAGCATTAAGAGAGGAATACAAAGAATGGATAGAATCTATTGAAGGTGGAAATAAACTACCTCATGTTCTATATATGAATCAGATGAAATCCAAAAATTAAAACGATTATCAAGGGGCAACTAAAGCCCCATGATAATCGTCTGATAATGAGAATTTCTTAGTAGAGTTTATATATTCAAGCAGCTAATAGTTCTTCCTCCGCTGGTAATATTTGAGTTGTTGACTCATCCAATTCATCACTACCCTTTATTTCTAATGAAATGAATTCTCCTGATTCTGGATTCGGCTCGACATTTAGATCGGAAGCCATTTCCAGGTTGGGTTCCATTTTTACTGGCGAGGTGATCTCTGATAGGACCACTTGTGCTAACTCAGCTTCTTTAACAACTTGAGACCATGGGTTAACTGTTGCTGCAATGAAGTCCCGATTTGCTTCTGTTTTGTCTCCACGGGTGATGAGTAAGAAAGGAAGGGCAACGGTAAACAGACAAAAAATGGCTAGGAAAAAGTTGGCGATGGCCATTTCTCTACCAGGTTCAAATGCTGCTAGAAGCATAAAAAGAAAAGCAATTTGTTTAAAAAATCACTTACTTTTTATCCTTAAGCCATACCTTCGCAAACAAACTTAATCGAATAATTTATTATGTTCAAAATCAATGACTTTACAGGGTTATTGAAAGTTGATTTTTTGAGTGTCAGTTAGTGATGTCTCTTTCGGTCATTAGACGATAGGCAAAATCATCAACCCTCTTCTGATTCACTCCATTATCTCCAATTCCTACTCTTGATTCTGATCTGACTTGAATAATACCTTTTTCTGGAATTGCTTTGAGCAGTAGATCATCGGTATATCTTTTCCATTTGGTCTTTGCTTCAGCATGAATAAATGAATCAGTCTTTTCAACTATTTTTGTTCTAGCTGTCTCAGAAACTATTTTGGTTGCTTTCTTAAAAGCATTTTCTAAGTCATTTACTTTAAAGTCTTCTCTCACGCAGTGAGTTATGACAACACAATCTGGCAGATCAGTTGTTTTTGCGTTTACTTTATGGGGGGTAATCGTAAGAACAACAAGAATTGAAAAGAAGAAAGTTAAAA
>QCIK01000014.1 GCA_003216715.1 Prochlorococcus sp. AG-402-L09
CCTTGCTTGATTAATTCATTGAGCTTATTTAATGCTTCAGGTTTACCTATTATATTATTTTTTTTCTTATTATTATTTCCTCCTAAAACTATTGTAAATTCACCTTTAGGCTTATTTTTAATAAAATATTTTAGGACCTCTTCAATAGTCTTTCCTATTGACTCTTCATATCTTTTGGTAAGTTCTCGGGCGATTTGAATAGGACGGTCTTGTCCGCATAAAATAGATAAATCCTCTAAAAGCTTTATTAATTGATGTGGTGATTCATAAATTACTGTAGTTCTTTGTTCTAGGGAAATATCTTCTAAACGTTTTTTTCGAATACTTTGTTTTTTTGGAAGAAACCCTTCAAAGCAAAACCTTTCTGAGGGTAATCCACTTATTACTAAGGCTGTTATCGCTGCACATGGTCCAGGGATGCAAATTACTTCATAACTATTAGACCTTGCAGCATGAACAAGTTCTTGTCCAGGATCATTAATACCTGGTAATCCAGCATCACTAATTAATGCAAGACTTCCACTACTTTCTAAAATTTTCAATAATTGAGATTGTCTACTTCTGAAATTGTGTTTGTGATAGCTAAGGAGAGCTACTTCAGATCCTATTATTTTCATTAGTTTTCCACTCCTTCGAGTATCTTCACAGGCTACTAGTGATACATTCTTTAGAATTGACTTTGCCCTTGGAGACAAATCACCTAAGTTACCTATTGGTGTACCTACTATGTAAAGAGTCCCTGGACAAGGTTCTGATCTTTCTTGTTGAGGCTGGTGATCATCAATTAAATCCATTATGTCAATTGATCTTGTTGTGCCAGAAGAGGTCGACTTAACGACTTTATTGGATGAACTTAGGAAGCTTAGCTGGGCTGCTGCAGATGTTTTAATGGCCTATGCGAGAGGAGAAGAACCTCCCTTTGGGTTCCCAATGCATTTGACGGTAGAAGAAGGTGGTGATGGCCCAGTATCAGCCGCTGATATGGCAGTGAATGAAATATTGACAACTGGGTTGAAGAATAACCTCATTTATAAAGAATGGGATATTTTAAGTGAAGAAACTTCTAAGGAGGCAACTTTTCAGAGAGCCGAGTATAAAAAAGATTGGTGCTGGATTATTGATCCACTAGATGGAACAAAGGATTTTCTTCAAGGATCTGAAAATTATGCAGTTCATATTGCTTTGGCATACAAGCAAAAGCCAAAAATTGGGATGGTTTTGATTCCTGAAAAAGATGAGTTATGGTTTGGAATTATTGGAAGTGGTGCTTGGTATGAAAATCGTGATAGTTCCAAAAAGTTCGTTTCTTTTAGTGACAGGCTAGATCTCTCTGAATTGGTTCTCGTTTCAAGTAAAAATCATCAAGAATCAAAACTTGTTAATCTTTTATCAACTTTGTCCTTTGCTGAGACGAAAAAGATAGGCAGTGTCGGTTGTAAAGTCGCATCAATTTTGAGAGGAGACGCAGATGTTTACATCTCTCTATCTGGTAAAACTTCTCCAAAAGATTGGGATATGGCCGCTCCTCATGCACTTATTGAAGCAGCTGGTGGAATTTTCTCTCATGCAGATGGAACAAATTTGATTTACAAAAAAACAAATTATTCTCAACCTGGTTGTTTAATAGCAAGCCATGGGAAATCCCATAAAAAGATTTGTCAAAAAGCTATGGAGTTTTTCTCTGTTGAAGAACCTAAATATAAAGTCTAATTTTTAAGTAAGAGGAGCAACAGGAGTAGGGGTTGGCTCAGGATAATTGTTCATTCCGCCGTTTTGAGGTACTCCTCTTAAAGTTAAATTGATACGTCCTCTATTGTCTATCTCTCTTACCCTTACAGTCACTTGGTCTCCAACTTTTACAACATCTTCAACTTTTTCAACTCTTGCTTCAGATAATTGAGAAATATGTATCATTCCTTCTTTGCCAGGAAGAATTTCTACAAAGGCACCAATTGGAATGATTCTAGTAATAGATCCAGAGAAAATTTCGCCTTCGTGTACTTTTCTTGTTAAACCCTCAATAATTCTTTGAGCTTCTTCTGCAGCTGCTCCATCATGGGATGCAATCGTTACGATCCCTCCATCTTCTATATCTATTTTTGTGTTGGTTCTTTCAGTGATCCCTTTTATTGTTCTTCCTCCAGGGCCAATTACAGTTCCTATGAGTTCTGGATCTATTCTGAAACTTAATAGTCTCGGAGCATGAGGCGAAAGATTGTCTTTTGGTGTCTCAATTGCCTCTAACATTTTTCCTAATATGTGTGTCCTTGCAGGAAGTGCTTGATTGATAGCCTCCCCAATTGTCTCAATTGGTAGTCCAGTTATCTTCATATCCATTTGCAAGGCAGTAATTCCTTTTTCTGTTCCTGCAACTTTGAAATCCATATCTCCCAGAAAATCTTCTATCCCTTGGATATCAGTTAAAATTCTAACTTCTTTTCCTTCTTTAATTAGTCCCATCGCGGCTCCACCAACAGGAGCTTTTAAAGGAACTCCCGCATCCATCAAGGCTAAAGTACTACCACATACTGAAGCCATTGAAGTAGAGCCGTTTGAACTCAAGACTTCACTAACAACTCTAAGAACATAAGGGAAAGTATCTTTTGCTGGGAGAACAGGAATTAAGGCCCTTTCTGCTAAAGCTCCATGACCAACTTCTCTTCTTCCAGGAGTTCTCATTGGTTTAGTTTCTCCCACTGAGTAAGGTGGGAAATTGTAGTGATGTATGTATGTCTTATCGGTGTTAGGGTTCAAATCGTCCATTTCTTGGGCATCACTTGGAGTGCCTAATGTTGCCGTAGAGAGAACTTGAGTTAAACCTCTTTGAAACAAAGCTGATCCATGAACTCTGTTGGGTAAAACTGCAGCATCAGCATCAATTTTCCTGACTTCATTTAATTCTCTTCCATCGACTCTTTTACCTTCTTTAATTATCTGATTTCTCATTAACTTTTTAGTTAAAGCTTTATAACTATTCTCTAACAACTTGTTATTTAAGGAAAGGCATTTTTTAACAGCATTATCATCTTTTAATCCATCGATTTTTGAAGAAATACTTATTTTTATTTCTTCAATTTTATTGTCTCTCTCCTCTTTTGTTTGATCGAAGTCTTTTAAAACTTCACTAATTGATTTTGTACAATTTTTATCTAAATAGTTTGGAATTGTGTCATCTACTTGAGGTGCTTCGGGCATCTCTTGTTTGATTTCTGCTTCTTTTAAAACTTCCTTTTGAGCATTGATTAGTTCAGTTATGGCTTCGTATCCAAAATCAATAGCTTCAATAACGTCTTGTTCTGAAAGTTGATTGGCTCCTGCTTCAACCATTACTACACCATCTGGAGTTCCTGCGACTACAAGATCAAGATCACCTCTTTCGATTTCTCTATAACTTGGATTAAGAACAAAGTCATCTCCTAATAGACCTACTCGAACAGCAGCCATAGGACCTTGGAAAGGTATCCCTGCCATTAATGTTGCCATTGAAGCTCCAGTTACAGCCAAAACATCTGCAGGAACTCTTTCATCTAGGGAGAGACATGTCGCAACTATTTGTATATCGTCTCTCATCCAACCAGGGAAAAGAGGTCTCATCGGGCGATCAATAAGTCTTGAAATTAAAGTTGCTCGCTCAGGGGGACGTCCCTCTCGTCGCATAAAGCTTCCAGGAATCCTTCCTGCTGCATATAGCCTTTCTTCGTAATCACACATTAAAGGTAGGAAATCAACCCCTTCTCGTCCTGTCGATTTTGTTGCTGTTACAAGAACGGATGTGTCCCCGCATTCAATCATCACTGAACCACCAGCCTGTGGAGCAAATCTCCCTGTAGTGAGCTTTATCTCTCTACCATCGAAGGAAACGGATTTTGTCTGACCTTGCACGTGACTTTATAGCTTTTTGTCTTCAGACATTCTTACACTTAATGGGACTAATTGAGTAAAAATCTTGATAGATTTGTTTCCTAGAGGAAACATTTACCACAATTACTGAAACTATAAAACTAAAAAAAAAGTGGGAGATTTAATCTTTCCCACTTATTTGGTGTAAATGATTTTACTGTTAATTTTTACCAGCTTGATTTAACTACTCCAGGTAATTCACCATTATGAGCTCTTGATCTAAGTTGATTTCTGCAAAGGCCAAAATCTCTATAAACACCTCTTGGCTTTCCTGTCGCCCAGCAACGATTTCTAATTCTATTTGGTGCGCAATTTCTAGGTAAAGCTTGAATCTTTCTATGGATTTCTAGTCTTTCCATAGGATCTTTAGCTGATTTGAAAGCATCAATAAGATTTTTACGCTTTGCTGCGTATCTTTCTACGAGTTTTTTGCGCTTTACATCACGCGCTATCATTGACTTTTTGGCCATTAAGGGGCTTATTAAGCTCATTTGATTAGCATTTTAACTCCTTGCATGATTGTTTTAATACATTGCCTGAAATTTATTTTTAAAATATTTTGGCAACAAAAGAAAATATCTTTATTTTTAGAATAATTATCTGTGAACCAATTGCTGAACTAAAGATAATTGTGTTGTATCACGGATTATTAAAACCACACTTAATCCTACAAGTAATACAAAGCCTGATTGCATAAAAGCTAGTTGAATTTTCTCAGGCACTGGTTTTCCACGAACACTTTCTAAAATAAGTAGAACTAGTTGTCCTCCATCCAGAAGTGGTAGAGGTAACGAGTTTAGAACTGCAAGATTAATTGAAACTAATGCAGAAAAAAGGACAAGCCCTGATCCGCCTTGTTCTGAAAGCTGGGCACCAATTTCAACAATTTTCACTGGTCCACTTAACTGCTGGGCAGTTGAGGCAAAATTAGTAATCAAACTTTTATAGCCAATAACTGTTCGACTTAGTAATTCATAAAATTGTGAATTTGAGCTATTAACTATTTCACCAATATTCTTTGCTTTAGATAACTCATTTGGAAGATTAGGTTGTAATTGAGCTCCTATCCTTCCATTACCTTCATTGTCAGCGGGGATTATAGAAACTGTTTCGCTTTCATCTTGATTAACTCTCTCGAAAAGTAACTCTTCTCCTGAAGATGTCTGAATAATATTGACTAAATTCATGATCCCTTCTTTCCCTCTACCTAATGGTTGACCGTTTACGCTCATTATTCTGTCTCCAGCAACTAATCCTGACTTAAATGCAGGCTCATCTGGCTGAATTCCCATGATTATCACTCCTGGCTCAGGTTGATTAGGAATCCCCACAAAGCTTGCTTGACCAATAAGTACTACCCAAGCAAGTAATAAATTTGCGATCACCCCTGCTGAAATAACTATTGCTCTTTGGTGAATTGGTCTGTTCTTTAAAAGATCAGGGTCATTCGGTTTGACTAGAGAATCTGTTTCTTCATCAGGAAAGGAGACGAACCCACCTAAAGGAAGAGATCTGAGTGAATAAGTAATTCCATTTATTTCCTTTTTAAAAAGAGCTGGTCCAAAACCAATTGAAAACCCACTGACTTTAATTTTTTGAAGTAAAGCTGCTAAAAAGTGACCAGCCTCATGAAAAAAAATCAGTAGGCCTAGTACAGCTATAGATAAGAGAACGTTCATTAATTAGATTTTGATTGAGTTATTCTGGCTGTAATTTGTTCGAACCGAAGTAAGGTATTAAGGCTTTTGGTAAATTGATACTTCCATCAGATTGTTGCCCATTTTCCAGAATCGCAGCCATAGTACGGCCTATCGCCAGTCCGCTTCCATTTAAAGTATGCAAAAGTATATTCTTTTTATTGTTATCTTTTGTTCGTATTGAAGATCGTCTGGCTTGAAAGTCTCCACAATTACTGCAACTAGATATTTCTCTAAAGGTATTTGCACCTGGAAGCCAAACCTCCAGATCATATGTTTTTTTTGCTGAGAAACCTAAATCTCCTGTGCAAAGTTGTATTACTCTATAAGGGAGTTCTAGTTTTTGCAGAACAGATTCTGCATCAATAGTGATTTGTTCTAAAGCTTCTTTAGATTTTTCAGGACTTGAGAACCAATAAAGTTCTACTTTATTGAATTGATGAAGTCTTATTAAGCCTCTAGTGTCTCTACCGTAACTACCTGCTTCTCTTCTAAAGCAAGGACTATAAGCAACGTATTTTAATGGGAGCAAATCTTTAGGAATGATCTCACCTCTATGAAGAGACGTTAATGGAACTTCAGCAGTAGGAGTAAGCCATAAATCATCATCAGCACATCGAAAACTTTCTTCTGCAAATTTTGGTAGCTGACCAGATCCAGTAAGACTTTTGGTGTTTACAAGAGCAGGAGGGAGAACTTCTAAATATCCTTTCTTAACATGCAAATCAAGCATGAAATTTATAAGTGATCTCTCTAGTTTTGCAGCTTGGTTGAAAAGGGTTACAAATCGACTTTTGGCTATTAATGATGATCTATCACTATCCCAGAGGTTTAATTGATTAGCAATTTCCCAGTGCTCTTTTAGATCATTGCCTGTAAAAGGTTTACCCCATCTTCTTATTTCTTTGTTGTCGTTTTCGTTTTTTCCTTTAATTGAATCTTCTTCTGGAAGGTTAGGGAAGCAAAGTATTTGTTCTTTTAATATTTGTGAAATCGATTTTTCTTCTTCTTCAATAATCCCAACTTGCTGTTTTATTTGATTGCCCTTAATGCGAAGATTTGTAATCTCCTCAGAATCTTGAGAAAGACCTTGTTTTATCTTTTGTCCAACCTCTTTCCCAATTGAATTCCCCTTAGCTTGTAGAGAATTTCTCTTTTCTTCAAGATCTTTAAGATCTTTGCAGAACTTTTGAAGAGGTTCTAAATCAACATCCATGCCTCTTGATTTAAGACCTTCCGCGATTAAATTAGGATTCTCTCTCAATAGTCTTTGGTCTATCACTATCTTAATATTTAAGTCCTTTTAGCCTAATCGTTTATTGTTCCTAAAAATAATCACTCTTGTTAATTTCTTCTAAATCAAGAATAATTTTTTTTTGATTAAAATAAAAGACACAAGAAAAATCTAAAAAAGTTTTGGAGATGAAGCTCTTGCTCTTCCGCTAGAAGCCCATTCCCTTAGAGATTCAAGTTGCTCTCTTGCAGTTCTTGAAAGTGGAACTAGTTGACTTGTCGCAAGAATTAAATCACCTTCAAGAAGCTCTCTTTTCTCTGCAAATGCAAAGTACATTGCCTCAATAACTGATTGTTCTAATTCTGCACCAGAAAATCCTTCTGTTCTATCTACAGCAGCATTTAAATTAATTTTTAAATTAGGTCTTCGTTTTTGAAGATGAAGTTCAAGAATGCTATGTCTTTCGTTTCTTGAGGGTAATTCCAGCATGAAAATTTCATCAAATCTTCCTTTCCTAAGTAACTCAGCAGGGAGCTTATCTATTCCATTTGCAGTGGCGACAAGAAAAACAGAGGAAGTTTTCTCTGACATCCACGTGAGAATATTTGCAAGCACTCTTTGACTCGTTCCTCCATCGCTTCTACCATCTCCGCCAAAAGCTTTGTCAATTTCGTCAATCCATAAAATACAAGGTGCCATAGCTTCAGCTCTTTGAATTGTCTCTCTTGTCCGAGCTTCACTAGCTCCTACTAATCCAGCAAATAATCTTCCTACATCAAGTCTTAACAAGGGCATAGACCAGCTATTGGCTATTGCTTTCGCTACTAGAGTTTTGCCCGTCCCTTGAGGGCCAACTAGCAAAACTCCTTTGGGCAAAGACAATCCAAAATCTTTTGCTTCTTCTGAGAAGGCTTGTTTCCTTTGCTTCAACCAATCTTTCAATATTTGTAAACCACCAACATCATTTGGCGACTTGTTTGTTTTGCAATATTCCAATACCTCGCTGCGTGCAATAGATTGGCGTTTCTCTTCCAGTACTTCTATTAAATCTTCTTTACCAATTTGACCTCTTTGCGCAAGAGCTCTAGCGGCCACTTTACGGATCCTTGATTCACTCAGCCCTCCGCATGCATTTGTAAGTTCCTTCAGGACGTTTTCATCTAGTTGAGAATTACTAGCTTCAGCAATATTTGATAAAAGTGTCTTGATTTCATTTTCCTTGGGTAGGGGAAGATCAAGAATTGTTAGATCTTCTTCTAAATCATTGGAAGGGCTCCATAATCCAGAACTAATAATTATTGAATGAGGCTTTGAGCGAAGATTAATAGTTAAATTTTTTAGCATTCTTAGAATGCCTGGATCTTCACAGAAATGGTGAAAATCTTTTAATAAAAGAATGGTTGGAGAACTTTCATCCAGTTTTTTAAGCCATTCAAGGACGGCCATCGGCTGCCTAGAAGCAATATGATTGGAATTGAGAACATTACTAATTCCATCTATGTAATCCCAAGTAGCCAGTCTTCTTGGAGAAAGCCTTTTAGTAGCATTCTTTAAAAGAGTTTCAACTCTCTCTTCTTCATTACTCCTTATCCAAATAATGGGAGTTCTGGCTCGAATTAGTAGATCAAGTTTTTCTTCCCAATTAGACATCAGTTATAGATTTGATTCTAGATAAGGCTGTATTTATATAATAAGTTCTTCTTATAATTATTTATTACTTTTTGGTTCAAAGGGTAATCTATCTGAATCAGATATTACTTCTGAAGAAACAGAAACAGTGGGGTTATCTTGTTGTTTAAGTTGATCGTCAAGTATTTTTTGTAGATTATCTGGTAAGGATTCTCTGCTAAGCAGAAAAGTTTGTAAACCTTGAAAAATATTTGCAATCACCATATATAGCAAAACACCAGCAGGCAAAGGGAAGAATAAAAACATTCCAGTAATCATTACCGGTGTGATTTTATTTGCAGTTGATTGTTGTTTGTTTACAGGCATTCCTCTTCCTGAGAGCACCTGAGAAATGACCAATGTTAAACCGAAACCTGCTACTAGAATTGCAATGTCCCAATGAATGGCGCCATCTACATAAAAGCCAACATTTCCTAAAGCTTTTATAAATAAGAAACCGCTTTTAGCAGCTAAACCAGGAATCTTGGCTTCAACAGTAGCATCACCAGGATTAAGTGCATTTACAGTCCCATCAGATGATACTTTTACAATATCTTCTCCTTTTGTGACTTTCCAAGAAGGAGAAAATTTTGATCCATTTTCATATTTCTTCAATTCATTGACGTATGAATCTCCGCTTAAGGTTTGCAAATTAATTTTAACTGAATCACCTGATCCAATTTTTGTACCGCCTGGAAGAGCTGCAATAACAGGGAAATGATTTTTTTCAGTTATGAATATTGAGTGCTTCGCTGTCTTGAAAGGTTTTGGCTCTACAGCGGCTATTTGGTCTGATGGTAGAACTTTGAGATTGACAAGATAAGGCACATCAGCAAAAGGTGAACCTCTCAAAGTTGCGAATAACGCAAACAGAATAGGCATTTGAACAAGTAAAGGAAGACATCCAGCGAGGGGACTCCCAAATTCGCCCATTAATTTCCCTAATTCTTCCTGCTGCTTTTGAGGGTTGCTTGCATAGCGGCTTTTAATCTCAGCCTGTCTTTTTTGCATGACAGGTTGAGCTATTTTCATCCTCCTTGCGCTTCTAATGGAGCCAGCGCTAAGAGGGAAAAGGGCTAAGCGGATAACTATGGTTAATGCGACAATCGCTAGTCCATAACTTGGTACTAATCCGTAGAAAAAATCTAGGATCGGGATAAGTAGATTGTCTGAGATGTACCCGATCACGGTTTTTTATGTAGAAAGTTTGAGGTTGTTAGGCCAGTTTGCCTTAGAGGATGTGTTCTTGTCTCAAATATTTGAGAGGATTCATTAGTTTGAAAAGCCATAAACATTTTTATCGGGTTTATTGGTGGGTGATTTTTCTATTTTTTCTAGGATGAAAGATTCTGTTTCTCGAAAGTTTGGGAGTGATCTGATTTCAAGGCGAGCTCCATCTTTTAAGACTAAAACCATATCACCGTAAGATCCTAATCCTCTTGGAATGGCTCTGATCTCAGCAATTTGACTATAAACAACTTGAGTTTTATCCCTTCCTAGCCAACCACCAGTAACAGATATTCTACGATTAGTTATTTTGTATCTAACCCATAACGCCCTAACTAAAGCTCCGAAGGTAAAAGGTAGTCCTATAAGTGTTATCCCAGCTAATAAATTTATTAATAAGTCACCGATGGCAGGACCACCTTCATAAAAAATGTCTTCATTAGGACTAATTGTCATTGTGTTATTCCAGCCTTGATGAGTAGTTTGTCACACTCTTTAAGTAGAGTGCTGTTGGAATTTTTCATGCAGGAGGGTTTCAAAGAAATAAAAGCCCATACTTCATCATTGAATTTGATATTAGAAAGTCTGCAGGATAAATGGTGGTGGAATAACCGTCGAAGCTTATTTCTTGTAACTGATCTTTTGCTTACTTTATTACTTATTGATATTGCACATTTTATAGATGGCTTCATCTGTGAGTTAACTCCTTTGATTTGAAGTTTTGTATTTGCCTTGGTAACTCTTAAAACCATTGAAGGACTATAGAACCTTGAGCCCTCCCTATAGATGAAGTCAAAACATCTATGACCTTTTAGTCTCATATGTTTTGGCAAAACCATTAGAAGAAACTTTTGTTGTAAGTATCCTTTATTTCAAAGCCATTTTTTAAACAGTCAAACGAGATCTTCCACGTTTTCTTCGGGTTCTTATAACTCTCCTTCCAGTATGAGATCTCATTCTCACTCTGAAACCAGAAACTCTTTTCCTTTTTCTGCTAGTTCCTCCAAAGGTCCTTTTTGTCATTTCTATCTATGCTCGTATTGGATTTGATATAAAGGTTAATTTATCAGTTCACTGTACGTCTACGTTCCAAGTACCTAAATATGTTGAGATAGGAATGTCGCCACCTTTTTGGGATAGCGCTCGAAATTGAAACATACCTCTTTTTCTAGGGTTGAAAATTTTCATTACCAAAGCGTAATTATCCCTGTTATTTGGAATTGGTTTTTCTGGAAAGATTTCAATAATAGTTTGTTTATCATTAACCTCAATCAGAGAAGGAATGGTTTCAATACAACGTGTCCTTTCGGTATATCCACCAACTTTTACTTTACACAGGCTTAATTTTTTTGTTTTAATTTTTGCGTCAAAATAATCAGGTACTGCAATCGTCAATTTTTCAATATCTTCTTTTCTTTCTTTACTTCTAAGGAAAAAGTAATAAGTCGATCTTTCATTCCTTTCAGAAGAGGATTGATAATACTTAAGTCTTTTATATCCAGGCTCTGGATCCCATTGGTATTCAAAAAATCCTGGTGAAGCCGAAGAATGTGGGGCTAAAATAGAAGCACCTGTTCCAAATACAAAAGCTGAAAATCCAATAAAAAAAACTTTCTTGAAGGTTGATAATAATTTCTTCTTGAACATAATTTGAAATTTTCAGGACTATTAATCACTTGAATATCTTCAAGTGCATTTGCATGATCTTTGATGAATATAAGCGTTTGTTGGAAAAAAATCTGGATTTATCGGTCTGGACGCAAATTTTTTGCTTTACCAAGATAAGGATTTTTGGGTATTTGCTCTTTTGGTAAAGAAACGTAAGCAAGTAGACGAATACAATTCGATAAGTCGTCTTTAACAAACATTTGTTGGCAGTCTAAAAGAGCGATTTTTTCCCAGCCTGTTTTTTTTCTAGCAATAGAAGCGGGAAAACAAGCATCTAAGTCTGAGGTGACAGAAAAAGTAATAGAAATAATTTGATCAGGGATCAAATTATTTCTAGAAACTAATTCAACAAGCAATTCCTCTACTGCCGAAGTGATTGACTCAACAGAATTGTTTTCACAAGTCGTGGCTCCTCTCAATGCACTCACATGTGTGAATTCATTTTGAAAATTCATGGCTTATAAAGCCAAAGGATTTGTCCATTCCCTTCCAATTCTAGATTTAATGTATTTATAAGATTGTGGATTAATTTCCCTCCTGGTAAAAACCCCAATAATTTCTTTTTGGCTTTGCCAAAAGTAATAGGCTTTGTTTTTTCATCTAGGTTTGCAATTTTTATAGCAAGTAATTTTGCATCATTTTCATCACCAATTTCATCCACGAGTCCAAACTCTTTAGCTTGCTCTCCAGTAAAGACTCTTCCATCGGCAAAGCTCTTAACAACCTCTGGGGTTAAATTTCTTCCTTTTGAAACTGCTAAAACAAATTGTTCGTAGCTGCTATCAATCAAAGATTGTAATAGTGCTCTCTCTTCTGCTGACAATGGGCGATCAGGGGAAAGAATGTCTTTATAAATTCCGCTTTTTACAGTCTCAAATTTAATGCCAACCTTTTCTAATAACTTAGATAGGTTGTTTCCTCTTAAAATCACGCCAATAGATCCTGTTATTGTTCCGGGATTGGCAACAATTTTTTCAGCACCTACCCCTATATATACCCCACCTGAGGCTGAGATATTGCCAAAACTAGCTACAACATGACAACCTTTTTCTCTTAGCCTTAAGAGAGCGCTATGGATTTCTTGGCTATCACCAACAGTTCCCCCAGGACTATCAATGCGAAGTAATAGGGCGGGAAATTCTCTTTCCTCAATTTGCTTTAATGCTTTTAGAACACTTTTTCGGGTTTCTGCATTGATAGGACCTTCAATACAGATTCGTGCCATCCTTTTTTTGGATTTTCGTCTCAAGGGCCAAATCATTCAAATTATGCATAACTTTATTGATCTTAAAAAGGAGATTGCTTTCTGACCTTATGTTTGTCATTTGGAATTGGTTTTTGATGATTTTGCCGTTCGCTCTTTGGGGTACCTCGATGGCGGCTATGGCACCTTTGGTTAATGCAGCTGGACCTGAGATTGTTGCCTCACTAAGGCTTTTGCCAGCAGGTCTAGTAGTCTTAGCTTCTGTGCCTTTCTTGAAGAGGAGTTGGAATATTTCAAAAGATGATTTGGTGTGGTTTTTAGTATTTACTTTGATTGACGCAACCCTTTTTCAAATTTTTCTAGCCAAAGGTTTAATGGAAACTGGGGCAGGACTGGGCTCCGTTCTTATTGATTCCCAACCATTGATGGTTGCTTTATTAGCAAGAATTTTGTTTGGAGATGCAATAAATCCCATTGGATGGCTTGGCTTGGTGCTTGGCTTGGTTGGAATAATTTGTCTCGGAGTACCTACAGAGTTACTAGGGAATTGGTTTTTGCTTGGCAAATTTGAATCAGGAAGTAATTTTTTAAGCCATGGAGAAGTATGGATGATATGCGCAGCAACTTCGATGGCTTTAGGAACGGTGCTTATTCGCTTTGCCTGCAGAAATAGTGATCCTGTTGCTGTAACGGGATGGCATATGGTTTTAGGAAGTTTTCCTCTTCTTATTTGGCATGTGTTTGATAAAAATTGGCCTTTATTTCCAGATTGGTCTGCTTTCGAATGGACTTTGATGTCTTATTCAAGTTTGTTTGGTAGTGCACTGGCTTATGGATTATTTTTTTGGTTTGCAAGCCGTAAAGAATTAACAAGCTTTAGTACTCTTGCATTCTTAACACCTGTATTTGCTTTGATTACTGGTGGGATTTGGTTAGGTGAGAGACTCTTACTCCTTCAGTGGATTGGAGTGGTTTTGGTTTTAATCTCAGTACTATTTGTAAGTCAGAGGAGAAGATTTTGGGGAGATGAAAGAAATAATGAGTTAATAAAAGAGGCTTAAGTTAGGTGAAAAATAAGCAATTAAAACTTATTCTTGTAAGTACACCTATAGGTTATTTGGGAAGTGGCAAAGGTGGAGGAGTTGAACTTACTATTATTTCTCTTGTAAAAGGATTAATTTTTTTAGGCCATAAAATTATTTTAATTGCACCAAAAGGATCAAAATTACCTTTTGAAAGTGAATTACTTGAAATAAGATTAATCGATGGAATTGATCAACCAAGTTGGCAACATCAAAAGAGAACAGACCCGATTTTAATTCCATCTAAAAGTGTTTTGCCAAGCTTATGGGAAGATGTAATTGATATAGCTGATCAATCCGATGCAGTTATTAATTTTGCATATGATTGGCTTCCATTATGGTTAACAAAAACTAAAGTAATTAAAATTTTTCATTTAATTAGTATGGGTGATGAATCAATAATAATGAGAGAAATCATTAATGAAATAAGTCAATTATTTCCATTGCAATTAGCTTTTCATACTAAAATACAATCTAAAGATTATTCCTTAAAAACTGATCCAACTATTGTTGGTAATGGTTTTGATATGGAAAATTATTTCTTCAATGAAAATGTGAATGGCCCACTAGGTTGGGCTGGAAGAATTGCACCAGAAAAAGGTTTAGAAGATGCAGTCAAGGTGGCGAATTCTTTAGATGAAAAATTATTAGTTTGGGGACTTAAAGAAGATATAGAATATGCATCAAAAATTGAAAATTCTTTCAAAAAAGAAATTATTGAGTGGAGAGGATTTCTGCCAACGAATGAATTTCAGGAACAATTAGGACAATGTAGAGCTTTGATAAACACCCCTAAATGGAATGAAGCCTACGGTAACGTTATTGTTGAAGCGATGGCTTGTGGCGTCCCTGTTATTGCCTATGATCTTGGAGGTCCGGGGGAATTGATCCAAGATGGATTCAATGGTTTTTTGGTAAAGCCCAATGATATTGAAGGATTGATAAAAGCAACAAAATCAATTTCAGAAATCAAAAGAAACAATTGTAGGAATTGGTTTGAAAAAAATGCCACTAACAAAGTATTTGCAGAACGAGTGGAGAGTTGGGTTAATAAAGGCTTAAATAAAAAATCTCTGCAGACTTTCAAGATTAATTGAAAAGTTTAACGAACTCATCCTCCCCAACATTAAAACAAAGAAGACGTGGTCTTCTTTGTATTTTATTTATTGGATTAATAATTTTTGTTTGGCAATTAGGGAAAACTGGTTTAGTTGATGAAACACCACCTTTGTTTGCGGCAGCGAGTAGAGCAATGGCCGAAACGGATAATTGGTTAACTCCTCAAGTAAATGGATTACCTCGTTTTGATAAACCTCCTTTGGTTTATTGGTTGATGGGGATAGGATTTTCTATCCCAGGTAATATTTTTTGGGATCCTCTAGGGACTTGGGCCGCCAGACTTCCTTCTGCATTATCAACAATTTTTTTAATGCTTGTTTTAGGGGACACAATGATGAGATATCCCCAAGAAGAAAATAATTTCAATAGAAGAACAGCAGTTTTGGCTGCGATGGCATTTGCGTTGTCGCCTTTGGTCATGATTTGGGGAAGAATTGCTGTAAGCGATGCATTGCTTTGCAGCAATTTAGGAATTTGCTTACTTCTTATATGGAGAAGATATGCCAATCCAGATGGTGAAGTTTGGTGGTTACCTTGGGTTCTTTTGTCATTGGCAGTTTTAACCAAAGGTCCTGTCGCTTTGGTTTTAACTGGGCTAACAATTTTATTTTTTGCTTTATTCCAAAATAATTTTCCTGGAATTTTAAAAACATTGAGGATAATCCCAGGACTTTTTATTGTTTTTATTATTAGCTTCCCTTGGTATTTAATTGAATTATTAATAGAGGGCAAACCTTTTTTAGAAAGTTTTTTTGGGTATCATAATCTTCAAAGATTTACCTCAGTAGTAAATTCTCATGGGGAACCTTGGTGGTTTTTTTTAATAGTATTATGTATAGCCTCTTTTCCTCTTACCCCATTTTTATTAATAAGTATTTGGAAAAATTTTTGCAATATATCTAAATGGTCTAGAAGGCTTATTAAAAAACCAGAGAAGTCATTATTTGAGTTTTCATTTTTTTGGTTAATCGCTGTATTTGTCTTCTTTACTATTTCAGCTACAAAGCTTCCTAGCTATTGGCTTCCTGCGACACCTGCGGCATCAGTTTTAATATCTCTTTCCTTAACCAATCATGTTAAAGAGGAATTTTTAAAATCTTTGGCTTGGAAATTTACAATATTTTTATCAATACTCTTTTCCATAGTTCTCTTCTCTTCAAAGTTATGGATTCAGCTTCTTAATGATCCTGAGATTCCCAATTTCTCAGATGAATTAACCAATAGCTTTTTAATTGAAAAAGCTGGATTTATTTTCCTTTTAATTGCTTTTCTGGGAATCATATTTTCCTCTAGAAAAATATCTGGAAAACTAATAATTTTGCAAATCCCTATAGTTTTCTCCCATTTTCTGATTGTGTTACCAACGTTTGATTTAGCAGATAGATTAAGACAACTCCCCTTAAGACAAGCCTCAGAATTACTTTTAAATTCTCAAAACAGAAACGAGCCTTTAGTTATGGTAGGAGCCATGAAACCTTCGATTCATTTTTATACCAATCAGGTCATTGTTTTTGAAGGTCGATCTAAAAATGCTTTGGTAAATGTTTCAGATCGACTTAAAAATGAGAAGCGAAGAGGATGGGAAGGAAGACCTATCTATGGATCTAAGGGCTCAGAAACTACTCTTTTAATTATTGATAAAAGGTCAGTGGGAAAATCTTACTGGAAAGGACTTAATCCAAAAGTATTGGGAAATTTTGGTGTATATAGTGTTTGGAGACTTAATAGAGAAATTCTTGAAAGACGAGCACTATCTTTGAAAAAAGATGGTGTTATTTCTACTTGGAAAAATCCTAGACCGGAAAGGTTTTGAAAAAAGTGCCCAATATCTATTGAATAGAATTTATTAAATCTTGCTTACTACATTTTTCGGGGATGATAACAATGCCTAAATCATCCTGAAGTCTCTCTAGATCAATAACCGAGTCCTCTGTAATTGAACTTATTACATCCTCAAGACTTGCGCCCATATCATTTGCCATCTCAATCAACATACGCAATGTCTCATCTTTTAAAGAGAGATTTACATTGATAGAGACGTTTCGACCTGAGCAATTGTTTGAGTTCATAAAGAAAACATTAAGATATTGCGTGGCCGTTTGGGGGCTTTTCTTAAATAGCTTCAGAAAATGAATTTTTTAGGCAATTTTTAATTTATATTTTCGGAATTTTTAATCTCATAAAAAATGAACAAAAAAAATCTTCCGAAGTAACTACTTCGGAAGATTTAAAATTTTTGTTTAAGACTTAAAACATCTCGCCTTTTAGTTTTTCAGCCCATCCTGAAAGCCTTTCATCAGTCATGTCTGATTCACTGTCTTCGTCAAGAGGTAATCCGCAAAATTCTTCCCCAACTACACTTTTTGACTCGTCAAAAGTGTAATCAGCCTTTGAAGTGTAACCAACCATTGAAGCACCTGCTTGCTGGAAGTACCTATGAAGTTCTTCCATTGCATCGCAATAGTTTTCGGTGTAAGTAGAAGAATCTCCTAAACCAAAAATTGCAACTTTTTTACCACTGAGATTTAGCTCTCCAATGTCTTCAAGGATTGAATCCCAAGCAGTTCCTGATCTCTCAGAGTCAGCACCGGTATTCCATGTAGGGATGCCACAAATAACCCCATCATGTCCAGCTAATTCACTAAGGTCATCGACGTCTGAAATATCCTTTGGACCTTCAGCAGAGTCAAGTAATCCGTGAAGCCGTTCAGCTATATCTTCGGTTTTACCTGTCGTTGTAGCGAAGTAGATTCCTACAGTCATGGAGCAATTTAAAATCAAGAATATTTTAAAGCAGCTTTGCACATTTAGAGTGAATTTGGTTTTTTTTAAATTTTCTTGTCTATTCAATATTGATTTTTGATACATAAATAAGTCAATATTTACTGATCTTCTATCTAAGAAACCAAGTTCTTATATTGTTTTTTTTATCGATCACGATTCTTAAATTCAGTGACCAAAGGGCTTCTCAAGCAAAAATCTTCAAAAATATTAGAATAAAAAATTAATTGCTACCTATTTTTAATTAACTTGAGACAAAAGATTTAAAAATTGGTCAAAAAGGGTCTTATTAAAGATCTTTATCTGAAAACATTTGTATTGATTTTATTAAAGGCTATTGGGTGATTAAAAAAAAATTAATTTTACAGAATCATTCTGTAGATTTTTCAATTCATATGGTTTATAAGGTTGGTCCCATCAACCCAAATCCACTTTGCAGTCCAAAGGAAATTATCACAAAAGTACTTATAGCCAAGCCAATTAAAACCGAGGTGTAAAGCCTATTAACTCCATAACCCGCTTCAACAGGATTGAAGTCAGCCACTACAAAAGATTTTTTGCTGTACTTACCTCTATCACTAAGTCCTATAGCTCCCAAGGCTGACTGAGGTGTAAGAGTGCCGCCTTCATCATCAAGGAACCAAGGTTTGTTGGGGCTATTGTTCTCAGGAGCTGACTTGGCTTCGGATATCCCTGAAGTTAATGAAGAAGCACTATTAATTCGACTTGAATCTTCTCTGAAAAATCTTGGGAACATATATGTGTGCCAAAGGCCTATTACTCCAGCCCAAGCAATCATGCTTACTCCAGCTAATCCGAAGAGAATTTCTTTAAAACCGAATTCCATAAATCAAACCAATTAATTTAAGCCTTTAAGGGCAATGATTCCACCCTATCAGAAGTAAAGCGAGACAACTTAGAGAGTTATCAAAGCTTCTAAAATCGGGCCGATTTGTTACAGAATTCATAAGCTCATTCAATCAATCAGCCTTTTTGGCTCTCATATGCCAAGATTTATTGGATAAATATATAGATGGATGATCAACCTCAAATTACTCTTGGTACTAACCCCAGTCATTTTTTCAGTTGCCTTTACTGATTATTGGTTGAGAAGATGGGGAGTATTTGTCTGGGATAATGGTCCTACTATTCAAAACCAGCAGGTTTGGGAAGACACAGCAATTGTTGCAGATAAAGGAAGACCAGGAGATGGATACCCTGTATTTACTGTTAGAACTTTGGCAGTGAATGCATTAGGAATTCCAACAGTGTTCTTCCTTGGAGCAATTTTTGCAATGCAATTTATCCGCCGCGGTGTGATAAACGCATAAAAAATAACAGTTATCATAATTTCTTTTTAAAAATTAACTATAAAAAAGACCTAATTAATATTGGGTCTTTTTTTAATGGTCTTTGTTACCAATAAATATTAAATTATTTCTTTAATACAAAAATAATCAATTCATCTTATAATTATCCCAAATTTTAAGTTCTTGATGGATTCTGAAAATACTGTGGTTGATTTTCCAACTGACCAAGAGCAAATAGCTTCAATCATTGAAGATGCACTTCCAAAGAAAAATAGTGATAAAGATCTGGGAAATCCACAATCTGATGCTAATAGATTAGGGTCTAGAATCTTTTTCTTATGGGTTTGGCCAATTATTGCGGTAAATAAAATTAGAAATTTATTTAGCAGAATGGATTTCGTGAAGCCTTATGAATCTGGCATTAATGATTCTTACGAGGTGAGTGATACTGAAACTGTTTATACAATGACTAAAGATGCTTTCGCCGGTAAAGGTGGAATGAAATTTATGGGAATTAGATTTATGTCTATTTGGGTCTTTCCTGTTGCAATAACAGGAGCTGTTATTGAGTTCCTATTCGTTGGACCACTTAAAGGGACCAATCCATTTGGTTAAAACTTAATTTGACAATACTCTGTAATTTTATAGCTCTTGAAAGTTAATTATATTTTTAGACGTTTCTAAATGGGAAAAAGGGAGTAACTTTTTTAGTTGGATTACTACTTGCAATAGCTTTGCCTCTAATATACATGAATAGCCCAAGTGTGATTATCATTACAGGTGGATGCAGAGCTAAAGATCTGCCAATAAGTTGAAGCTCTTCTCCTGACATTTAATTAGTTTAATTCTGAATTAACTATAGCTTGTAAAGAAGCCAAAAAAAAATAATTTAATATATATAAAAGAATCTACTTATTATTTTTTTTATTATAACTAAGCTTTAAAATTAAAATCAAAAAATTAAAAATAAAGGTAACAATATTAGCAACTAGAATAGGAATTGAATGAATTTTTAGACCGTAAATAATCCAACAAATAAGACCTGTTATAAATAGAATCAACATAATTAATGAAACATCATCAGCTGATTTTGTTTTCCATGTCTTATATAGCTGGGGTAAAAAAGCTATGGTAGTTAGTAAAGCAGCTAAAAAACCAAATAAATCTATATAATTAAAGTGATTCATTCTTTTTTTTTAATAGGAATGATATAGATCAAAACTATATATTAATAAAAAAATTATTATATTATAGTTCTACCCTATATTAGTAGGATCAAAATGTTATGAGTGATCATTCTGATTTTAATGATAAAGCTTTAAAGGATAAATTAGAAACTTTATTAGATGAAGATAATGTGATTAAAAAATGGAATGAAGGACTATTAATAAAGTCACTTATACTTTTACCAATATTAATTTTTATAGTAGGTTTATTTATTGTGAATAGACCAGAAAGCTTAACAGATTTATTATTTGTATGTCTTTATCCTCTAGCCCTAATATTGATAGGGTTAATACTTCTATTTGTTATGAGAAGCAAATTAAAGTAGAAGATTTTAATAGAATCTTTTTACTTTAAATCTTGGTTTTTCTATAGCCAATAAGGTAGTCCCACTGTAAGCTACTAGTAATTAAACATTAATATCCAATGGCAGGCGGACCATTATTACAACTTTGGGAAAATCTATTACCCTTTGCTAAGGATCTAAGAATTCGCTTTGCAATAGCAATGCTAGGTAATGTTCTAGCAATATTATTTATTTTTACTCTATGTAAAATGTTTATTCCAGGGTTGGAAGAACAACTATTTAATTGATTTCCTAGCCCAGAATTGATACATTTCTCTAAAAGAATTAGGATTTGATTTTTCAAATTTATCCCATAACTCTAAATCTTTTAAAGAGTCTATATTTTTATTATTTCTCTGATATTTATCTTTTATATCTTTTGAAAGAGTAAAACCAAGGAATTCCAGATTAGATACTTTTAACATCTTTTTAATTTCTATTAACGAGTAACAGTTTTCGTGACTATGAAAGCAAAGATCTCTACACATTGAAGTTGAGTAGAAATCTGACCACTTAGTTATTTCATTTAACTGTTTTATCTCCCCATTAATAACGTCATTTCGGAAGCTTCTTATTCCATCAACGTTTGGTTTGATATCTTTTTCTTTGATTAGTTCTCTCGCTTTAATTATTTCTTCTCTTGCATACTTGCTATACAAACCTAATTTTATAAAACCTTTTGGTTCTAATACATCAAATAGATTTGATAATCCCTTGATAGGATCATTCATATGGTGAAGAACACCTGAACATTCTATTAAATCAAATCTTTTATTTAGTGATGTTAATTCAAGTAAATCCATCTCTATAAAATCGACATTTTTTAAGCCATATTCATCGACCTTTCTTTTTGCATATGAGATACTTGAATTGCTTAAATCGATCGCTGTTATTTTACAATTACTATATCTAGATGCTTCAATTATTTGAATCCCTGTTCCACAACCAGCTATAAGTATATTTATTTTTTTATTTTGTGATTGAGCTGAATCAGATGTGATTTCATTTGGATAAATTTCAGAATTAATAACAGATAAAAAGTTCAATTTGTTTTCATTAGCATATGAATTATATCTCCATCTAGGATATGGGTTTAATTCATACTGATTTTTCACTTCTTTAGATATTGAATCTTTTATATTTCCTAACTTTTTAATTCCTGTTGAAATCTTTTTTTCATCATTTAACTCTTTAAATTGTAAATCAAGTAGATTATTAAATTCGTCTTTATTTGATACATAATTATTTAAATTAATGATTTTATTATTTATTGAAGATAGTGATTGGTAGCATGATATTACGGCTAGTTTATAGTCTTGGTTTTTATTTTTATTATTGATTGTTTTCGTAAGTTCGATTAGTTTATCTTTTTCTTCTCTGGATATATAATAGACATACTCATTTAAGAAACATTGTGATCCAATAGCGACAATGAAATTAAAAATATTATTACTTACCTTGTCTTTATCTGAATAATTCATAAGAATTATTTTACGTATATTTCCTAAAACTTTTTCCCATAATGGTGAGCAAAATGTTAGTAGTGATAGTGCTTTTATTAATTCCTTGTCCTCAATAAGAATATTAAATTCATGATTTTCATACAATTTTGATTCTAAAATAGATAATTTTTCTAATACTTCTTTTGAGATTAGGCTATTTATATTGCCAAATAGTTCTCGATGGGAAATATCTTTTCTATTTAATATATTGGCAAGTAATTCTCTATTATCTTTCTCTAATGTGTTTAATAATTCTCCTTTCTTTATTAATTCACATATAAGTTGATAGCTTAAAACACTGCTTTTATTAAATAAAAGTTCTTTTTTTGCAAGTGAGAGTGATCTATTATAATCACCTTTTTGATTGTAGATTGTAGCTAAATTTAAATAACAATTTTCTAATCTTTTGTCTAGCTCTATTGCTATTTCAGTATGCAAAATTGCCTTATCTATATCTTGTTTCTCTTTATAACATGCACCTAGATTTAAATGAGCAATTGCAGATTTATTGTTTATTTCTAATGCTTTTAAATAATATTCTTCTGCTTCATTATATTTATTAGAATCTTTATATAATAATCCCAAATTGATATATGCATCAAAGTAATTCGTATCTAGTTCGATTGCTTTCTCAAATGATAATTTAGCCTGATCAAATTTATATAAACTTTTTAAAATTAATCCTCTAATGCAATATCCATTTGGTATTCCTGGTTTTATTTTGAGTGCTTCTTCAATGATTTTTTCTGCTTTTTCTAAATTATTTAATTTATAATATAAAAAAGATAAATTCAATTTTGAGTAAATATGACTTGGATAACTTTTAGAACATTTTTCGTATAATTGTATAGCTTTATTATTTTCTTCTTTTTCTTCACATATCAAAGCATAATTTGAAAGTATATCTGCATCAGAATATCCATTTTTTAAAAAAGCTATATAACCTTTTTCTGCCTCATCTAAATTACCTTTAATGTGATTATTGATTGATTTTGCTTTCAGCTCCTTTTCTGAAAGCTTTCGTAGTTTTTTAGAAGAGCCCTTATTCTCCTTTTTCTTTTTCCCGAAACCACTCAATGATTTTTCATGAATTACTAGAATTATACTAAAACTACAAATCTTATTATTTTAGCTTAATAAAACTATAGTTTCACATCCATAGTTCTTTCATTTGATTTATATATAACAGAATTAATACGATTTTATTAACTCTGGTTACCTCCAATATGCCCTAATTTTTTATATAATAGGATTATAAAGTTTTAGGATTCAAATGCCTTTAAAGTTAGGCGATCAAATACCTGATTTCTCACTCTCTGATCAACTAGGAGTCTCTAGGACAAATAAGCAAGCTAAAGGTCGACCATTAGTTCTATTTTTTTATCCAAAAGATGATACCCCTGGGTGTACAGCTGAAAATTGTGGCTTTAGAGATAAATACGATCTTTTTAAACTATTTGGAGCAGAAGTTTGGGGGGTAAGTGGAGATGATGAAGCAAGTCACAGATCTTTTGCAGACAAAAATAAACTCCCTTTTCCGTTATTGTGTGATACAGATAATTCTTTAAGAAGAACTTTTGGTGTCCCAAAAGTTCTTGGATTACTTGATGGCCGTGTGACGTATATAATTGATGCAAAAGGTGTCATTAGGCACATTTTTAATGACCTTTTAAATGGTCCCGCTCATGTAAATGAAGCACTAAGAGTATTAGGTGAAATAAGAAATTAGTTATTTCTGGTTGAAAATTTATTTCTTTTTTATGAACTAATTATTGTATTAGAAAAAATCAAGATATTAATTTTGTGGTGATTTCTTTTGATTGTAATTTTTCTACAACTGTTTCAGAAGAAATTTCTGCAACATCATTCAGACCGTTTGCATCAAACCAAGGAGCTGTAGCCCAATCGAATCCTTTCCCGAAAGTATTGTCTGGAGAAACTATGTACCAATGGCAAGCAGAGTCGGGAACATCCACGGCACATTTTGACCAATTATCATTCCACTGAGGCACTTGAACCCAAAGTAAAGTTGAGAAAAATAGAGAAAATAAAGAAGTAAACATTTCTTTAGATTTACTTCATCTTAGAGCTTTTTATTCTTTAATGAGGATTTGAAAAATTTTTTCTGTAAGATTATCAAATAGTAATTATAAGTTGATCTAATTAATCTTCCTATCATCTTTTAAGTACCTTAGGCATAAAATTTCTAGGCTCTTTTCATTTTCACCAGAATTTACAATCCATTCTTTAAATTCTTGATAAAGAACGGATCTGTCTATTCTATTTATTTCAGTCATCCTAATTAAGGTACAGCTAAGTGTGACTGAAATTATTTCTTCAATAGAAGGACTATTATTCAATTTTTGTTTTGGATATTA
>QCIK01000015.1 GCA_003216715.1 Prochlorococcus sp. AG-402-L09
ATTGATGCTTATGAGCATCATTTGGAAGTTGATAATCAAAAGAGTGAATAGTGATTAGATGTTTGTTCCATCGGGCAAATTAGTAAAAATGATATTTTAGTTAAACTTTTGAACTTCTTTCTATTTAAACTGCTTCACTTTTTGTTGGTTTTTATATTAAGATGCAAGTCCTAATTATGTCTGAAGATGAAAATTGATTTTGGTCCTGTAACTTTTAGCAGGATTGCTAGCATACTCTTGATATTGGGTTTTTTTGGGCTTTTAGCCTATAATTCTACTCTCTAATAAGATGTTAATTAGTAATTTAATTATTATATAATTAAATTATTTTCTATTATTTATTATTTATTACTTAAAAATCAGTTAATCATAAAACACCTTTTGACTTTATGATTAATGAACTCGAAGATTACACTAGGCCAATTTAAGTAGTTTCCTTTTTCGCTCTCGATGTCTGTATTCATGCAGTATGATCTAATGAATTAATTAATATCAATGGAAACCGCAACTACTGATCCAACTTTATTAATGCTCATAGGAGGAATAGTTGTTCTATTAGCTGGCTCAGTAGCCTATGGAGTCTATTCAACATTTGGCTCAGGATCAAAAGAGCTCAGAGATACTATTGACGAACACGCAAAAATGCATGAATTAGGTATTGCTCATGGACATGGTGGGAGTTCAGAGGCCTACGAGATGTCTGGAAAACTTCAAAAGGATCAAATTTCGTAAAATTGAGTTCTTACTAAATTTAGATAAAATTTATTTTTAAAAATCTCTCTTCAAGTTATTTAAACTACTTGGATGTAATATCTAATTATTGAAGTTATCTAAACTTATTCCTTTGGATGAAGAGAATATTTTTTTTCATTAACGAAAATTCATTTGATCCATTCTCATGTTGATCAGTATCTTGACTGGATTTGCTGCTGGGGCAGTCCATGTAATAAGTGGAGCTGATCATATGGTCGCAATGGCTCCTTCCTCTATCAGGAAACCTAAGGTGGCTTTGATTGATGGCTTGGCATGGGGGATTGGACACTCAGCGGGTGTGTTGATCCTGTCAATATTAGGGATTTTGGCTAAGGACATAATAAATATTGAATTAATGTCTTCTTATGCAGAGTTTCTTGTTGGCATAAGCCTTTTGATTGTGGGCTTTATAGCTATTAGGACTTCCTTGAAAGTAAATATTCACATGCATCAGCATATGCATGGAGAAGAAACACCTCATAAACATTTTCATTTTCATTCGGCTGGAAATAAACTTCACAGAAGTCATACTCATGCGGCAACAGGATTAGGCGTTTTGCATGGTTTTGCTGGAGCTAGTCATTTGGTTGCAATTATTCCTGCATTAGCATTACCTTTATTTGGAGCGTTGGCTTATCTATTTGCATATTTACTTGGATCAGTTTTTGCAATGGGATGCGTTGTTTTAGGCATATCTTTTGCAACTAGTAAAGCGAATAAAATGTTTTATCCTTTCTTGATGCGATTAATAGGAGGACTATCAATTGTGACAGGAATATTTTGGCTTCAAAAAACTTCGATTTTAACTTTTTAAAGGTCTTGTCTAATGAATTACACTGCTAGCCTTCTTGCCTTAGGCGGCTTCTTTTTATGGGTTGTTGTTGCTACTCTGATTTGGGCAAGAAGAATGAGAAAACTTAAAAAAGAATATTCTCAAAATAAATCAAAACTCAAAAATTAATTGATACATCATTTTCCGTCTTTAGATACATATTTATCGGTGAAAATGATTAAAGGTTATGTATGATCATTCAACTATAAATAAAATAGATGAAAGGTATTTTGTTTTTTTTAGGTTCTATTTTTAGATGGCCTGTTCAAAATACTAAGGAATTTTTGATTCTGCATGTTTATCTTTTAGGGATATATGGAATAACTTATTTACTAAGAAACATAGGTTTAGATGTCTCTAACCTTATTTTTACAGTTGGGTTAATGGCTCCAATCGGTTATCTCATTTATAATGGCCTTCCTTTAGATTGTCTTAATTATAAGTCTGCAATTGAAAGGGAATTAAGTTCTCTAAATTAAAAAATAAAGGTTGATTGGAAGGTTAATTTATAAAACTTGTATTACCTCGCTAACCTCTGGAATCATTTCCCTGAGTTTTCTTTCAATACCCATTTTAAGAGTCATTGTGCTACTTGGGCAACTTCCGCAAGCCCCTTGAAGCCTGACTTTGACGATTGGTCCATCTATTTCAGCTATCTCAACATTCCCTCCATCAGCCATAAGAAAAGGTCTTAATTCATCAAGTACCTTTTCAACGTTTTCAGTCGTAAGTGCAAGAGTTTCGTCGCTCATTTTAGCTCACTTAATTTAATTTGCTTAGCTTAGTTAATTGCAGGATAGTCTGTATGTAATCTTGATAAAGATTTTGTTTAATACCAGTGCCTCAGATTCGGAAAATACTTATGACGCAATATTAGTAGGTGCAGGAATCATGAGCTCAACTCTTGCAGTACTTCTGCATGAGCTTGAGCCAGATTTGAAATTGCTAGTTGTTGAAAGATTATCTTCTGCTGGGTTGGAAAGTAGCTGCGCCAAGAATAATGCTGGAACTGGACATGCTGCTAACTGTGAGCTTAATTACACTCCAATCCAAGAGGATGGATCCATTAGTACTACCAAGGCTTTTGAAATAAATAAATCCTTTGAGCAAAGCCTTGAATTTTGGGCGTATTTGGCAGAAAAAGGGAAATTAATGCCAAAAACTTTTTTAAATAAGTTGCCACACATTAGTCTTGTCTTTGGTGACAAAGATATTTCTTTTCTTAAAAAAAGGTTTTCTGAACTTAGCTCTCATGCCGCTTTTGCACAAATGGAATTCACTAAGGATCATGGTGAATTAAAAGATTGGATTCCATTGATAATGGATGGAAGGAAAAAGACTGAAAAGCTGGCTGCGACTAGGATTGAAAGAGGAACTGATATTGATTTTGGCAATTTAACTCGCTCATATATCAATGAAATTGAAGGGGCAAAATCTATAGAGATTAATTACTCTACTAATGTTGAAAATCTTCAACAAGATAGTGAAGGAGATTGGTATTTATCTTTAGAAGGAGGAGCAAAAAAAAATAGAATTGTTAGATCAAAGTTTGTTTTCCTTGGTGCAGGAGGAGGAGCTTTGACTCTTTTGCAAAGATCAGGGATTCCAGAAGGATTGTCATATGCAGGTTTTCCTGTCAGCGGCAAATGGTTGATCTGTGAAGAGGAAAAATCAACAAAAACACATAATGCAAAGGTTTATGGAAACGCTGCTGTTGGAGCACCACCAATGTCTGTGCCGCACTTAGACACACGATGGATAGACGGGAAAAGATCTCTTTTGTTTGGTCCTTTTGCCGGATTTAGTTCAAATTTTTTAAAATATGGATCAAAATTGGATTTATTCAGATCAATAAAGTCAACTAATCTTTTATCTATGATGCAAGCAGGTTTAGACAATATTGATTTAGGAAAATACTTATTAAATCAATTAATACAAACACATGAAGATCGAATAGAAACTTTAAAAAGATTTCTTCCTTTGGTTTCACCTAATGAATGGAAACTTTCAATAGCTGGCCAGCGTGTTCAAATCATTAAACAAACCTCTAAAGGTGGGGTTTTAAAAATGGGGACAGAAGTTGTTACTTCATCGGATGGATCATTAGCTGCTTTGCTTGGAGCTTCTCCAGGTGCAAGCACAGCAGTAACAATAATGATTGAAGTTTTAAACCGTTGCTGGCATGAAAAAATGAAATCGAGGAAATGGCAAAATAAAATGTTAGAGCTTTTCCCCAGTATTGGGACAGACATTAATTCAAATCAAGAGGCACTTTTGGCAATTCGCAAAAGAAACGATTTCTTACTTAAATTAATTTAAAACTTCAGTACTGGTGAGTTATATTTAATCTTTATTAAGAGTTGAATTGATAAATGAAGATCTTGTTCCTTTAAGTTGTTTCGCATGACTAATGTGCCCATTTCTCGTTTGAGGAACTTCTGCATAATTGCTCATATTGACCATGGCAAATCAACCTTGGCAGATAGGCTTCTTCAGGACACTGGTACTGTCTCTTCTAGAGACATGCAAGAACAATTTTTGGACAATATGGACCTTGAGAGAGAGAGAGGGATAACTATAAAATTGCAGGCTGCGAGGATGAATTATAAAGCTGATGATGGAGAGGAATATGTATTGAATTTGATTGATACACCTGGTCATGTTGACTTTTCTTATGAGGTGAGTCGGTCATTGCAGGCTTGTGAGGGTGCCTTGCTGGTTGTTGATGCTAGTCAAGGCGTTGAGGCTCAAACTTTGGCCAATGTTTATCTTGCTTTGGAAAATGATTTAGAAATTATTCCTGTTCTAAATAAAGTTGATTTACCTGGTGCTGATCCTGAAAAAATCAAAAATGAGATTGAATCAATTATTGGTTTAGATACATCTAAGGCAATTTCTTGTTCTGCTAAAACAGGGGTTGGCATTCCAGAAATACTGCAAGCAGTAGTAGATAGGATACCTTCTCCGAAAGATAATGCTGATCAAGCTACAAAAGCACTTATCTTTGATTCTTATTACGACCCTTATAGAGGGGTGATTGTCTATTTTCGAATAATGAGTGGTGGCATAAGTAAGAAAGACAAGATTTTGCTTATGGCTAGTAAAAAAAGTTATGAGCTAGATGAAATAGGTGTTATGGCTCCTGATCAAGTAAAAGTAAATTCTCTTCATGCAGGTGAGGTTGGATATTTAGCTGCATCAATCAAAGCAGTTGCTGATGCCAGGGTCGGAGATACAATCACGTTGCAGGATAGACCTGCTGAAGTGGCTTTACCAGGTTATACCGAAGCCAAACCAATGGTTTTTTGTGGGTTGTTCCCTACTGATGCAGATCAATATCCAGATCTAAGAGAAGCTCTAGATAAATTACAACTATCTGATGCTGCATTGAAATATGAACCTGAAACAAGTAGTGCAATGGGATTTGGCTTTCGTTGTGGATTCTTAGGTTTATTGCATATGGAAATTGTTCAAGAGCGTTTAGAACGCGAATATGATTTGGATTTAATTGTTACTGCACCCTCAGTTATTTATAAAGTGAAAATGACTGATGGAGAAGTTTTGATGATTGATAATCCAGCTACACTTCCAGACCCTCAAAAACGTGAAACTATAGAAGAACCCTATGTCCGAATGGAAATTTATGCTCCTAATGATTACAACGGAACTTTGATGGGACTTTGTCAGGACAGAAGAGGAGATTTTATTGATATGAAGTACATAACGACTGATCGAGTCACTCTTATTTATGAAATACCTCTAGCAGAAGTTGTCACGGACTTTTTTGATCAGATGAAAAGTAGAACCAAGGGATATGCTTCTATGGAATATCACTTGATTGGTTATAGAGAAAATGATTTAGTCAGATTAGACGTTTTAATTAATTCAGAGCGAGCAGATCCTTTAACGACAATTGTTCATAAAGATAACGCTTATGGTGTCGGGAAAGGACTTGTTGAGAAATTAAAAGAACTTATTCCAAAACAGCAATTTAAGATTCCTTTACAGGCTTCCATTGGGAGTCGAATTATTGCAAGTGAAGGTATTAGTGCATTACGAAAAGATGTTTTGTCCAAGTGCTACGGAGGCGATATTTCTAGAAAAAAGAAATTATTGAAGAAACAGGCAAAAGGAAAAAAACGAATGAAATCTATGGGGAAAGTAGATGTTCCCCAAGAGGCTTTTATGGCTGTATTGAAATTAAATAATGATTAATAGATGTTTTTTTGATCTATGTTTGCTTTGTATAGCTTATTTCACTTGAATTGTTTATAAACATTGAGACTTCCTGATTCCCTTTCTCTTTGGTTAGGTTTGTCCATATAAAGCCTATAATTATTAATGCTGCGACGGTTATTGAGAGCTCCCCTACGGTGAGACCATCATTTTTTAAATGCATCTTAAATTGTATGTATTCATTTATTTAAGCAATGTTTTTTTTTATTTCTACCTTTTACCGCTAAATTTAATTAGGTCTTATTATTTGACTATTGAATC
This sequence comes from Prochlorococcus sp. AG-402-L09, assembly GCA_003216715.1. Taxonomy (GTDB): domain Bacteria; phylum Cyanobacteriota; class Cyanobacteriia; order PCC-6307; family Cyanobiaceae; genus Prochlorococcus_B. Next base: position 6,083 of record QCIK01000015.1, read on the forward strand.
TGAGAGGTTTTTTAAGACGAAAGAATTTATCGACACGGTTATTGTTCGCTGGGCTGATAATTCTATCTGTATATATAGGCATCTCTATTTTTATGCCATTATTAATCTCATTAAAGATTATACCCAATGGTGAATTTGGGTTAGGGAATCCGATTTTTTCAGCTCCATCCATAGATCACTGGTGTGGAACAGATCGATTAGGAAGAGATGTTTGTATTAGAACTTTGGCTGCGAGTGGAGTTGCCTTACAGGTTGTTTTTGTTGCCGTATCTCTTGCGGTTCTCGTAGGATTACCTTTGGGACTTTTGAGTGGCTATATTGGTGGGCTTTTGGATAGGATTTTAGTTCTTTTCATGGATACTCTTTATACCATTCCTGTCCTGCTCCTTTCTGTTGTGATGGCATTTTTATTGGGAAGAGGCATATTAAATGCCTCAATAGCATTGTGTGTCGTTTATATTCCTCAATATTTTCGACTTGTCAGAAACCAGACTTCACAAGTTAAATCAGAACTTTATATAGAGGCAGCAAAATCAATGGGGGCTTCCCCTATTTGGGTGATAAGAAAGTACCTTCTTAAAAATGTCCTTACTTCTGTTCCTGTGGTCTTAACACTTAATGCCGCAGATGCTGTATTGGTTCTTGGGGGATTAGGATTTCTTGGATTGGGTCTTCCTGAGAATATTCCAGAATGGGGAAGTGATTTAAATATGGCATTAGTTGCATTACCTACTGGGATCTGGTGGACAGCGATCTATCCTGGGATGGCTATGTTCGTTTTAGTGTTGGGTCTTTCTTTTATTGGAGAAGGCTTAGAGAAATTTATCAGTGAAACTGGTTTGCAGGATTGAATTGTACTTGAGGTTTGGAATTTAATACCTCATTTTTTCTGTTCTTGGGAGATCATCTATAATTTCACCTTTTTCATTAATTTCTGGATATTCTCTACCTTCGCTTTTACACCATTCGGCAACCTCTGGGTAAGCCCACTCAAAGATCTTTTCTTTGTATGTTTCTTCGCTCATACCTTCTCCAGATTCAGGAATTATATTTGCTACTTGTCGTTGTCTTAGTGCTTCAAATAATAATGCCGATGCTGCAACTGATACATTTAAAGATTCAACCATACCTCTCATTGGAATATGAATATGCTCATCCATTAGACTCGCGGCTTCTTCGCTGATACCCCATTTCTCGGCACCTAGTACAAATGCTGTTGGGCCCTTGAAATTACATTTTCTATAGTCAATTGATTTGGGATTCAAGTTTGTGCCATACAATTTAAATCCCCTGTTTTTAAGAACTTTTATTGCCTCAGTGGTTTCTTTATATTGGTTTACTTGTACCCATTTTTGACTTCCTTGAGCCGTGCTATTAAATGTTAAAAATTTTTCTTTGTTGAAGATTGCATATGCCTCAAGAACACCAACTGCGTCACAACTTCGTATTATTGCTGATAGATTATGAGGCTTTTCAACATTCTCAATTAAGACGGTGAGATCGGAAATCCTTCTATTTAGTACTGATTTTATACGTTCAAAACGTCTAGGTAGTAGAGGCATTTCTTATGACTTCTGAAACAGTTGGGACTCTTTGATGATGATAGTGGTATTTATTTCATATATAAAAAATACATAGCAGTGATTTTAAAAAATATTTGATAAATCTCCAAATAAAAAGCTCCTGCCCGATAGGCAGGAGCTTTTTATTTAACTAAGAATTAGATTCTATTAAATTTAGAAGCTAAATGCAGTTTCAACAACAACACCTGTGTCGTCATCACCAGTACTTGTGTCTTCAACAGTGAAGAAACCAGGAGTAAGTGTAACGTTGTCGTTCAATGAATAAGTGTAAGAAACTTCAAATCCTGTTGAATCTAAAGAATCACTACCATCAACATCAGTTGAATTGTAAGCAGCACTTAATGTTCCTGGACCAACTTCGTAGTCAACACCAACGAACAAGTCAGTTGCATCAGCACCTGTTTCTGGATCTGTTGTGTCATAAGCAACGCTGAATGTTGCATCAATTGACTCTGGGCTGTAGTAAATACCACCACCGAATGTGTCGTATCCAGTCGTTCCGCCTTCACCGTCGTTAGAAGCGATTACAAGACCGCCACCAAAGCCGTCGCCGTTATAGCCAAGAGTGAAAGTTGAAACATCATCACCATCATCAGCACCAATTCCTACTGTAGAAGAAGCACCACCAACAGAAACGAAACTTACAGAAGCAACTACGCCGTTGTCATTAGAGTAAGCAACACCAACTCCAGGACCAGTTTCGTCACCAGCTAAAGAATAAGGCATGCTGCCTAGTCTGAAAGCGTCTGAATAAGCAGAAGTTGTTGCAGCAACAACATCATCCTGATCTACCAAAGGTCCAACAGTTACTGAAAGATCGCCAACAGGGAAGTTGTAGAAAAGAGAAGTAACGTTTAGATCACCTGATTCAGCACTATCCATGCTTGCAAGAGGGCCACTAGCATTACCAGCTACAAGACCAGCAGAGAAAAGGTCTTCTCCTGTGAAGCTAGAATTTATATCAAGGCCATATGCATACTGCATATATAGCTCTTCTTCTGTATCAGATGTTCCGCCATCTGCAACTGAACCTGTTGTGAAAACAGCAGAACCAGAAAGAGTTGTTGTAGATGAAAATGCAGTGTCTGCATTAGCTGCAACTGGAGCCATTAGGCCCAAAGCTGCAGGAGCTACTAATAAACGTGAAAAAAGCTTCATAGTGTCCTCACACATTAGAGAAGTTGTATCGAATGTAACTATCCTAAGAGGAAGTAAAAGTAACTTATGTTACACCTTATGAGTTGGCCTACTCCCGACTGCCCCTTCGAAAGTCACTGCGGTAAAAGACTTTTTAGGGATTTTGAGCTATGATTATTGCAATAAACACTTTTCTGTGAACTGAATTTTTAAATGATTGCTTTTGAGTGAAAACCTTTCATCCATAAAAGGCTTAGATGCCAGAAAAGCTGCTTGGGAGGTTATCCAAGCAGTGGGTGGAGGAGCATTCGCAGATGTGGCTTTGGAAAGGATCTTTAATTTCTATTCTTTTAAATCGTTAGATAAAGCGCTGATAACTGAACTTTCTTATGGTGCAATTCGCCAAAGATATTTCTTAGATTGTTGGATTGATTTTTTAGGGAAAGTACCGGCGCACAAACAACCTCCTTTATTGAGATGGTTATTACATCTTGGGCTTTATCAAATTTTGAAAATGAAGCGGATTCCTCCTGCTGCGGCAATTAATACAACTGTCGAGCTTGCGAAAACCCATCATTTAAAAAAGCTTGCCCCTGTTGTTAATGGGATCTTGCGATCTGCTCTTAGAAGCAAAGAGAAAGGTCTTCCACTACCTAAATCAAATAATCCGAGTTTGGAATTGGCAAAGAACGAGTCTCTTCCTATTTGGTTGGCAGAGGAATTGATTGCTTGGAAGGGATTCGAACATGCTAAGCAGATTGCTAAAGCATTCAACAGTGTTAGTCCTATTGATATAAGAGTGAATAAATTGCGTGCAGATTTAAAAGATGTAAAAGAACTTTTTGATTCCTGTGGTATTCAAAATCAAGTAATCCCAAATTATCCATCCGGATTGGAAGTACGAGCTGGTTTAGGTGAACCTAGGAAATGGCCTGGTTATCAAGAAGGTAAATGGAGTGTTCAAGATAGATCTTCACAGCTAATTGCCCCATCATTAGGGCCTTTGCCTGGAGAAAACATCCTTGATGCTTGTGCTGCACCAGGTGGTAAATCAACACATATTGCTGAATTAATGAATAATGAGGGCAAGATTTGGTCGGTTGATAGGTCTTCCAGAAGATCTAAAAAAATCTTCGCTAACTCAGAGAGGTTAGGGACTAACTGTTTGCAACTAATGGTCGCAGATTCCAATGAGTTATTAGTCAAACATCCAGAATGGAAAAATTTTTTTGATCGAATATTAATAGATGCACCATGCTCAGGATTGGGTACTCTTGCTCGCCATCCTGATGCAAGATGGAGGATGAATAAGGACAATATCCAGCAGCTTGTTTTACTTCAAAGTCAGCTTCTCAATTCGTTAGCCCCTTTATTAAAAAATGGAGGAACACTGGTCTATTCCACATGTACAATTCATCCTGAAGAAAATTTTAATCAGATAAAAAATTTTCTTCAATTAAAGTCCGAGTTCTTATTGGAATATGAAAGACAGATATGGCCTGGTGAGGAAGGTAATGGAGATGGTTTTTATATTGCTGTTTTAAATAAATTGAAAAATCAGTCAAAGGATATAGGGTGTTAACCTTTTTTTTAATAGTTATGATTCTATTTTTAGATTTAAGTTTATAAACTAATCAATGAACTATGTCCTATAGCTATTGCAGTCACAAGCATTCCTAAAATTAGAAATGGTTGTGCACTGGCTTGGTATTTAACATCAAATTTTAATGGATCACGTAATAGCCATATGTCTTGAAATGTGATTTGAGGAATTATTAGCAAAACCAGAATGACAGATGCAAAATGTTGTCCTATTGCTATTAAAACTACTACCATCGCTAGTTGAAAGATATCTATCATTCCTGCGCTGATACGACTTGCATTTTTAATACCAAAAACAACAGGAAGTGATTCAAGTCCAAGGCTTTTATCCCCTTCCACGCTTTTAAAATCATTTATCACAGCAATTCCTAAGCCTGACAAGCTATAGGCAAGAGTAAGCAGAGCAGTTGTCCACGTTAAATGTCCAAATAGAGCCTGTCCAGCCCACCAGGGAAGAGCTATATAGCTTGCACCAAGTGCATAATTCCCAAGCCAACCATTTTGTTTAAGTTTTAGAGGTGGTGCTGAGTAAATAAAACTTACAAATGAACCTCCTAATGCCAAAAGAAGGACGGAAGGAATTGTGTGATGTGCCCACAAATCTAATAAATAGGCAACGCCAAGACCGGCAATTAATAAAACCCAAATTTGACACTTTACTTGGAAAAGTGAAATTGCTCCTGAAGGTATTGGTCGATTAGGTTCATTTATTGCATCAATTTCTCTATCAAAATAATCATTTATTGTTTGGGTATATCCAGTTAAGAGTGGCCCGCTCATAAACATGCAACTTATCGAAGCAAGAATGTTGCTTAATTCCCAGTGATAATTACCACTGGCAGCTGCTCCACATATGACTCCCCATAGCAAAGGAATCCATGTGATGGGCTTCATTAATTGCAAACGAAGCTTCCAAATGTTTTTTGTTTCAGAACCTCCTTTTATTCCAAGGAGTTGCCTAGCATCGCTCACTTTTTTATCTCAGGGTTAAGAAACTTCATCTTCGAAGAACCAATGTTTGCTTCCATCATTCATTTTAATTACCACACCAATGCCGCCTCTCCCATCAGTCATCTTGTAATCGATTACAGTACCTCTGGGGTCCTCAGATAGTTGGTTGATTAAATAAGAAGGTATGCGATCTCTTACACGTTCAATATTGATCTTAATTTTTGAACCTATCCTTGAAAGGGAGGTTGGCTTAGCCATGGCATCAAAATGCTTAAGTTTGGGCAACCATAACAGTTCCTCTGTTTAAAAATCATGGTTGCTTTAAGATTGATCCCTTGTCTTGATGTTTCAAATGGACGAGTAGTGAAGGGGGTTAACTTTGTTGGATTGCGTGATGCAGGTGATCCCGTTGAGCTGGGATGTAGATACAGCAAGGCTGGAGCTGATGAATTGGTCTTTTTAGACATAACAGCCACTCACGAGAAAAGATCAACTTTGGTTGACATGGTTAGACGAACATCCGAGGCTGTAACCATTCCTTTCACTGTTGGAGGTGGGATAAGTTCTATTAATGGAATAAATGAATTGTTACGAGCAGGAGCTGACAAAGTAAGTTTAAATTCCAGTGCTGTTAGAGACCCTTCGTTGATTTCTCAAGGGGCTAATCTTTTTGGATCTCAATGTATTGTGGTTGCAATAGATGCAAAAAAGAACAAAAATTTTCCTAATAAGTGGGACGTTTATGTGAGTGGTGGACGTGATAATACCGGTTTGGATGCGATTGAATGGGCAGAAAAAGTATTTGAGCTAGGAGCAGGAGAAATCCTATTAACTTCCATGGATGGTGACGGAACTCAAAATGGGTATGACTTAGAACTGACTAAATCTATTTCTGAAAAGGTACCAATTCCTGTAATAGCTTCTGGAGGAGCTGGTTGCTTGAGACACATTAAAGAGGCTTTTACTCTTGGTAAATCTTCAGCTGCTCTCTTGGCATCTTTATTACATGATGGACAATTAACTATCAGCGAAATCAAAGAATATCTAATTAATGAAAATTTACTTATCAGACCAATTGAATGATTAATATTTGCACTAAAAGATGTAAAATAAATTTCTCCACATTAAGTTTTTTGTGCGAGTAAAGAATTTCTTAGATTTATATGAGGCCTGGTAATTCAAAAGCTATAGAGGAAATGTTTGATTCAATTTCTTCAAAATATGATTTTTTAAATGATATATTTAGCTTTGGATTACATAGGTTTTGGAAAAGAAGATTGTTGGATATTCTTAATCCGACTTTTGGAGAGAAATGGATAGACCTTTGTTGTGGAACTGGAGATATGTCAATACTTTTGGCTAGATATATGAATAGTTCTGAAAATATTATCGGGATAGATTCAGCTTCTCAATCATTGTTAATTGCGAAAGAAAGATCTAAACAAAACTTTTCTTCAATTGAATGGATAAATGGTGACGCTCTTCAAACAAATTTGCCATCAGATCAATTTGATGGTCTTTTAATGGCCTATGGCTTAAGGAATCTTTCTAGTTCTTTTGAGGGGTTTAGAGAGGCTTTAAGAATTTTGAAACCTGGTGGAAGAGCTGGAATCTTAGATTTTAGATCTTTTGAGGGACCTTCCATCCAAGGGCTATTCCAAAAAATTTATTTAAGTTTTTATGTGGTCCCAATCGCATCACTTTTTGGCTTAGGGAGGGAATATTCATACATTAAAAAGAGCTTAGTTAACTTCCCTTCGGGGGCAAAACAAATTCATTTAGCACTTTTGGCTGGCTTTAAGAAAGCAAAATATCAAACATTAGCGAAGGGACAAATGGGGATTTTATTGCTTGAAGCCTAAAGTTAAATGGTTCAATCTATTCTCAATTCTTGTCTTCTACAAAAACTACATTTACCCCATAATTTAACTTCTCCATTAGGAGAAGGAACTTTACAAGAAGGACAATTGGTCATGCCATTCTTATCGGTTCGACTTGGATGCCTTTCCCATATTTCTTTCTCACTTTCTCTAGTCACTAAATCAATTGGATAATGTTGTCTAATCCGTATCTCTTTTATCTGATATCCATATGATTTCAAAGATTCAATCAACTCCAAACGGTTGTATTGGATAGCCTGTCTCCATTGCGGATGGCTTGCTCCGATAGTAAGAACTCTATTTTGAATGTTAAGTGGTGTGCAATTCAATGCGAGTTGCTCCCCAGCTATTTCTTCCCAATCTTGAATAAGGCTTCCCACATTTCCTTTCCATGAAGACTTAATTTCTTCCAAGCATGTATAAATTGACTGCTCTCTTTTTGCTTTTGTTTTATGTTTTAAGTCTTCTAAAATCAATTTTAATTAGACACGATTGATGAGTTAGTGCTTAAATCTAGCTAATATTTTTTAGATTGCATAAAAATCCTAATGGGATTATTAGATAGGTTAAGTCGCTTGCTGAGGGCAAATCTAAATGCTTTTGTTAGTGATGCAGAAGATCCAATAAAAATACTTGATCAGTCTGTTGCGGATATGCAAGAAGACTTGGTAAAGCTTCGTCAAGCAGTTGCAATGGCCATTGCAAGTCAAAAAAAGACTAGAGAATCAGGCAAATCAAGCAAAAGATCAAATTAAAAATTGGTTTTCCAGAGCTGAATTAGCCTTGAAAAAAGGGGAGGATGATCTAGCGAGAGAAGCATTAAGTAGAAAAAAAACTTTTCAAGAAACTTTTGAATCTTTATCGACTCAATTCCAAACACAAAATGGTCAAGTTGAAAAATTAAAGAAAAGCCTTTTGTTATTAGAGAGAAAGATTGCCGAGGCTCGAACTAAAAAAGATATGCTTAAGGCAAGAGCTCAGGCAGCTAAAGCTCAGCAACAAATTCAAAGCGCAGTTGGGGATTTAGGTAGTAAGTCTGCTATGGCTGCTTTTGAAAGAATGGAAGATAAAGTTGAGGCATTGGAAGCATCTGGGCAAGCAGCATTAGAGTTGGCTGGAGAAGATTTAGAAAGTAAGTTTGCAGCATTAGAAGGAGGTGATGATATAGAGAAAGAATTAGAGATGTTGAGGACTCAATTGAAATCAGGGGTTGAGGCAATAGCTTTGCCTCCTTCTAATTTAGATGTGAATGAAGACAATGTTGCTCAAAGAGCAAAAAAAATCGCAAGATTTAGAGATGGTAAGGTAACCGAGATTACTCATAATTAACTCAAACAATCTAGTTTAAGTAGATAAGATTCTCACATTGTCTTCTTTAAAAAGAATC
>QCIK01000016.1 GCA_003216715.1 Prochlorococcus sp. AG-402-L09
ATTCCCAGATTGGAATGCGCCACAGCCAAATCAGGATTGAGTTCAATTACTTTGCGTTGGGATAATTCTGCTTCTTTTAACTTGCCAAGATCTCTCAATATGTTTCCAAGATTGGAATGCGCTTTTGGGTGTTCAGGATTCAGTTCAATGGCTTTACGACAAGAGATTTCTGCTTCTTGTAATTTGCCAAGATTTTTTAATATTAATCCATAGTTAGTAAAAACCCTATGGTCTTTGAATCCTTGATTTATGAAATTTTGATAATATTTTATTGCTTCTGAAATATTTCCTTCTGAATGACACTTTAATGCTTGATTAATTATTTGTTCTTTAGATGGGTTGCTGTTTTTATTGCTTATTTTTTTCTTTTTAGATTTACTCTGTTTTCCAAAGCCTTTCATTTTAAACCTTTGAGGTTTTTTCTTACAATCATAATATTCGCCTAAAGTAATTTTAATTATTTTTTAATATAATTTTGATTTTTAGATCGATAAGAAATATTAGCAATATTTATGATCTCTTTGATTTCTACTAAATAAAATGGAACAAAAAATATTTTATACAGAAATATGCACCACCTTTGCCTCACTCAATGAATTAGAAATGTGTATGTAGGTTCAAAATATTGTGTAAATAGAAAAAATACAAATAATTCAAATCTATTTACGCTGTTAGTGAACTCTAAAAATTCCTTTTTAGCAATAAAAAGATATTCCGTGAGTTTTGATCTGTTAGCTATTAATAATAGAAACCTGATTGAAATAGAATAAAGAAATAGGAGGTGAGAATGTTAAGTCATCCTCACACCATCCACACATCTCGATATCGCCGAGATCCCATGGCCCAAGAGGAGATTAACTACTGGCTAATGAAAAGTTAAACTTGAGTGACTCAGAGAGATTTGGCTGATTTGCTAGAGTCTGTTCACACTTTTCATCCCCAATCTTGCTAAAGACAAGCAGACCTGAAATATTAGACAAGATCATGTTTTACATTCTCGAAAGAGCTAAGTGTGAAGAAGAGACCGACAAGTACCTTGAGCATGTTCTCGACTACTGCAAAAATGATTATCAACAGGCTTTTGAAAAGAAGAATTAAATTCTATTCACTAAAGGAACCAATTTCAGAGAAAAACCTTAATAAATATTGGATTTAATTAACTCAATAAACATCTTTAGTTTTATGCAATCACTTGAGATCAATAGTCCTAGGCGTTACAGTCACATCACCTTCGAGTAATAAGCAAGTCTCCTTGTCGTCATAAGTCCAATTAAAAGAACTTTCATTACAAATCCATATCGGCCAATTCCTAATTCCTTAATCGTAGTTTCAGGGCAAGGAGAAGTAATTAATATCGACACGTAAGAGTAGACATAGAGACTGCTTTATAGCTGACAATGAAAGCGATTGTATTTACTTTTTTGATTTTCCTCAAAAAACTTTGAAGTCAAAATCAAGAATCGGGCTAGAACATAATCTCCCCATAGGGGATAATGTAAAAGACAAACCAATAGACTCAGGTTTATTCACATACAGCATTTTACTGAGATCCCATGGCACCAAAGGAGATTAATTACTGGCTGATGAAGAGTGAGCCATATGCTTATAGTATTAAAGATTTAAAAAATGAAGTAGAAACACTCTGGGATGGAATTCGAAATTATCAAGCTAGAAACTTTATGAGGTCAATGAAAATTGGAGATAAAGCATTTTTTTATCATTCAAATACGAAACCACCTGGAATAGTCGGTCTAATGGAAATTATTGAGACAAAGCTAGTCGACCCTTATCAGTTTGATGAAAGTTCAAAATACTATGACAAAAAATCTAATAGAGACAATCCTCGTTGGGATTGTGTAAAGACTAAATATATCTCTGAATTTAAAAACATGCTCACTTTAAATGAGCTATCTGAAACTTATACATCTGAAGAGCTTACCTTAGTTCGCAAAGGGAATAGGCTATCAATAATGCCAATTAAAAAAGAAATCGCTTTAGAAATTTTAAAAAAGCTAGAGAAAAATTAATTTAACAAAGAATAAGATCTAAACATATTCCCAACATAAAGACGTGTTATCAATCTGGAACTTATACCATTTTGGATCAAGAAACCTGCAAGTGCAGCTTGTAAAAGCCTGTATTGATTCCAATTTGGGTGATTCTCAATAAAAGCCTTCATCGCTTGTTGAATATGCTGAGGTATTTCTGTTTGAAAACTAATAGTATCCTCAGATTCCAAAACCTCAGCACTACGTATCAAACTTTTTTCTTTAGTCAAATCAATATTTTTCATTTAAATGCTTTTGAAAAAATTAAATCAATATCCAAACTAATCTCAAAACCAAATACATAAAAAACACTTTCTCGAGCCGTCTCATTCTCGGATCAAGTGAACATCTGCCTTTCGAAGGAAAGCATAAGGATGTCTTATTGAAAGCAATAGTATTATTTAATATCCAAATCCACCTTAGTTAAAAGCACCTTTTTCCACAGCCAATAGTAAGGACTTGATTCATCGGTTCAATTCTGTGGAAAAAACGTGAGTTAAAGCTAGTTTTATTTGGGGGAAATTTTGAAAACCTTTTAGTTAAGTTCTTTCACAAATAGCCTGATTCCCACATTGTTCTCATTGCATTAGCTACATAAGTAGTCACATTTCTAGGCCAATAGACCTCTGCTCCTCGATTTAATAAACCACTTTGATTTAAAATCAATTTAAGGTTCCATCCAAATTGATCACCTTTCAAAATTGCTAACCAAGGGCTAAGTTCTAATTCCAGAGTTATATCCTCATCGCCCATTAATTGGCCTTTAACCTCTTCATGTTGATCGGATAATTCAATTACTATTTTTACTAGATTTTCCCACTCAGATTGGTTCAACTCAATTGCCCAAGTTTCCCCACCTATAAGCGTAGAAAAGTTCTCCCTTGATGTATCTCTAATTATTCTCCAACCAGGACCTTCTTTTTTGATCACCTACCCTGGCAAAAGATCAGGTTGATCTTGTTCATCACTTAGTTCAATTATTGCTCTTTGTACTGGCTTGACTGTTGATTCTTCTAAAAGTCCATCAAAATCATCAAACCTTCTTTGCTTTGCTCTAAAAGCAATGCGCACAGTTGTGAGGTAGCGATTAGTTGAGTGTCTGATAAGACTCTCGCCTCTTTTTGCTAAATCCTTGGAATTTACTCCTGAACCTGACTTGATCACACTTAAAACTATATTGTTACTTTATTCTAGGAGATAATCCTTCATTTCCATATTTTTGCGCCAAAAAATAATGACAGTGTTAATTTTTCTAGACTCACTTGATATTTACTAATTCTCACTTCTCCTAATTAACAATCCCTAAGAAATATGGAAAATAATAAAATGAATCAATTAAAAAACATCAATTCACCTGAAATCAATACAAATAATTTTGGAACATTAGCAATTGATTTAGGTAGTTCAACTACAGTAGTTGTCTTTCAAAAAGAGCACGGGGAATCTCCTGAACTTTTAAATTTACCTCCCATTAGTCGATGCCCTGGGGAAATTCCAAGCTTGATTTGGAAAACGACAGAAAAAGAAGAAAGCTATTTAATAGGGCAGCAAATTATCGACTTAGAACTCATTAATGAAGAAAACGAAACTAACTTAAGTCAAGATTTCAAAAGATGGATAGGATCTCCCGAAATTGCTTCTATATATGATTCAAAAATCACCCCAGAAAAAGCCGGTGAGATTTTAATTCACACTATTTGGAAGAAAGCCTCGGAGCAAGTCAACATCAAAAGACTTGTATTAACTGCACCAGTGGATACATATCGAGAATATAGAAATTGGATAGTCAACGTAAGTAATTCCTTAAAAGTAAAAGAAATTGCATTAGTTGATGAACCTACTGCTGCTGCAATGGGAGCTGGACTAGAGCCAGGGTCAACATTACTTGTTTTAGATTTTGGAGGAAGCACTATTGATATGTCGATTGTTGCTTTAGAGGGAGGCGAGGGACAAGCTTCTCCAATAGCACAACTAGTTAGATTTGATGGAAATAATCTCGAAGGAAAAAGCACTCAAGTTCTTCGCACAGCGAAAGTCCTAGGCAAAGCAGGAATTCGCATTGGTGGTAAAGATATAGATAGATGGATAGCTAATCATTTATTACCAGATGAAAAGCCAACAAATTCACTCTTGAGCATCGCAGAGGAACTCAAATGTAATTTAAGCAATGTGGATATAAAGGAAACTTTAGTTGTTTCAAAAAAAATCATAACTAATCAGAATGAAGAAAAGTATTTAAAACTATCAAAGAAAGGACTAGAGGAGTTACTTATTAATCAAGGACTTTTAGAAAGTATTAAAATACTATTTAAGCAAACAATTAATAGTGCTAAAAGAAATTCATTTGAATTAAAAGATCTTGATAGTGTTGTTTTAGTGGGAGGTGGATCACAAATACCTTTGATTAAAAATTATTTAAACAATCTTTGCGATTCAATACCTTTTTTGACTCCTCCTCCTATTGAAGCAATTGCATTGGGAGCACTAAATCTCACCCCAGGAGTTAAAGTAAAAGATGTTCTCAATAAAGGAGTAAGTCTAAGATGCTGGAATAAAAAAAATGAAAGACATATATGGCATCCTCTTTTCCTCGCAGGTCAACCATGGCCAACCAGTAAAACTTTAGAAATAATATTAGCTGCAAGTATAAATAATCAATTAAGCATAGATTTAATAATTGGAGAGCCTGAGGGAGAAGGCTCATATGAGATTATCTACATTAATGGATTACCAACTTTAAAAAAAATAGAATCTAAGGATAAAATTAAAAAAATAAATAATAATATTATTTCAATTCCTCTTGATCCTCCTGGTGAGATTGGAGAAGATTGTATTAAATTAAATTTTAATATCAATGAAAGCTGTCAACTTGAGATTAAAGGTATTGATTTACGAAATAATAATGAAATCACAAGTCAAAATCTTGGAGAAATAAGATAACCATCTTATTTCTCTTTACACAAAAATACTCCCTCCTCTCCATCAACTTCTCTCAATCTAAGAACAACAGTCTCATCTTTACTTGTTGGAACCACGCGCCCACAAAAATCTGGTTGAATTGGAACTTCTCTGTGGCCTCTATCCACCATTGCAAGAAGAGTCACTCTTTTTGCTCGGCCCCATAATTGGAGAGCTTCTAATGCTGCTTTAATAGTTCTCCCTGTATAAATAACATCATCAACCAATACCACCTCTCTATCATCAACCGTAGAGGGCAGATCGGTTACTTGCGCTATTCGAGTACCAACCCTCTCAAGATCATCTCTATGAAAAGTAGGATCTAAACAACCATTCTCGACTGGTTTACCAGATAGTTCTTCTAAATATATTGCTAATAATTTTGACAAATACACTCCTCTTGTTGGTATTCCAACAAGTAATAATGAACTGGTATTTGGAACCTTTTCCAAAATCTGAGAAGCCAATCTTTTTATGGTTCTGTCAAGTTCTTTTTTTGAAAGGATTTCTATCTCTTTTCGTATTGCTTCATCTGGCATATTTTAAAGTCCTAGAATTTTATTTTTTCTTAGGAAGAACTGAAATACTTTTTCAATCTAATAGGGAAAAGCTAACCAAACATCAAAGTATTAGCCTGTTTAGCTATTTAGGAAGTAATTTAATACGAAAGAAACCATTATTAGGAATCAATTTCTTTGAATGTCAAGCAGTAATCCCGCTGTTTCAATAAGGAAAGAGAAAGTAGCGCCAGTAGTATTGGCGATACTTGATGGTTGGGGGCACTCTGATGAAATTGAACATAATTCTATTAAACAAGCATCTACACCTGTAATAGATGCCTTATGGCATGCCTATCCCCACACTCTTATTGAAGCCAGCGGTGCAGATGTTGGACTCCCAGATAATCAAATGGGAAACTCTGAAGTTGGACACTTAACTATCGGTGCAGGCAGGATAATTCAGCAAGAATTGGTTCGCATATCTAATACCGTTAAAGAAAATAAATTAATTAAAAACAACGCTCTTAATGAATTTTCTAAAAATTTAAAAAAGAACGAAGGAACTCTTCATATCATGGGCCTTTGCTCTGATGGAGGCGTTCATAGCCATATCAATCATTTGTGCGGATTAATGCAATGGGCTGCAGAAAAAGAACTCACAAATGTTTCATTACATCTTTTCACTGATGGAAGAGATACTTCTGCTAAAAGTGCATCAAAATACATTAAGAAAATAGAAACTACAATCAAATCAACTGGCATAGGAGAGATTTCTTCAATTTGTGGCAGATATTGGGCTATGGATAGAGATAATCGATGGGAAAGGACTCTAAAAGCCTATGAACTACTTACTAATCCAGACTTTCCAATTAGCAATCTAACAGCAGAAGAAAGTTTAAATAAAAGCTATGCAGAAGGAATAACAGATGAATTTATTGAACCAGTTAGGCTTTCTTCCTCCTTCTTAAAGGATGGAGATGGAGTCGTTTTTTTCAACTTCCGCCCTGACAGAGCTAGGCAATTAGTAAAGGCACTCAAGTTAAAAGATTTTGATGGCTTTGAGAGAACAAATAAAAGAGATATTGACTTACTGACTTTTACACAATATGAATCAGGTCTTCCTGTATCAGTTGCTTTTCCACCTGAGCCTCTAAATGATTTGTTAGGGCAAGTAGTTTCTAATCATGGATTAAATCAATATAGGACAGCTGAAACTGAAAAATATCCACATGTAACGTATTTTTTAAATGGGGGTATTGAAAAACCATTTAAAGGGGAAGTTAGACACCTTGTCCCATCTCCAAGAGTTGCAACTTATGATCTACAACCTGAGATGTCAGCAGACGAGCTAACTGACAGTTGCATCAAAGCAATTGAAACTGGAATTTACTCATTAGTTATAATTAATTTTGCGAATCCAGATATGGTTGGACATTCTGGAATAATGAAAGCAGCTATTAAAGCGAATGAAAAAGTTGATAGCTGCGTTGGGAAATTATTAAACTCAATAGGTAAGTTGGGAGGATCTATTCTTATAACTGCAGATCATGGTAATTCTGAAATGATGATTGGACCAGATGGTCAACCATGGACAGCCCATACAACAAATCCCGTTCCAGTTATACTTGTTGAAGGTGAAAAGCGTAAGTTAAGTGGATATGGAAATGACATAAAGCTTAGAGAGATAGGAGGTGGATTATCTGATTTAGCTCCAACTCTTTTACACCTTTTAAATTTACCAAAACCAAACGCAATGACTGGATCCTCTCTTATTGAACCAATTAACTTACCTAAAAAACCAAATCTAATTCCACAACCAGCATAATAAAAACATGATCATTCCACTTTTATCTTGGGCTTGGGCAATTTCAGGAATTTTTCTAATACTATTAGTTCTTCTTCATAGCCCAAAAGGAGATGGGATGGGTGGACTAGCATCAAGCGGAAGTTCTATGTTCTCAAGTGCCAGCAGTGCCGAATCGACCTTAAATAGAGCAACATGGGCATTTCTTATATTGTTTTTAACTCTTGCTGTTATTCTTAGCGCAGGATGGCTCAAATAAAATTAATATGAATTCCTTATTTTTTGTACTTAATTGAAGATATATTTTTTTTATTAAAAGTTATTTTTACTAAAGGATTACTTAGAAATTAAAAGATTATTTAAAAAAAAATCGGAGAGATAGCAAATAAGCTATCTCTCCGATTTGGTTTAATTGCAGATAAATGATTAATTAATAATCAAAGTCTCCTCCCATTCCTCCTGCTGGGGAAGCTTCTTTCTTCTCAGGTAAATCAGCAACTATACATTCAGTTGTGAGAACCATTCCCGCTATTGAAGCAGCATTTTGCAAACCTGAACGGGTTACTTTTGCTGGATCCACGATTCCGGCAGAAAGCATATCTACATATTCACCAGTTGCGGCGTTGTATCCATCATTGACTGGCTTAGATTTAACATTCTCGGCAACAACTGCTCCATTCGCTCCAGCATTTTCAGCTATTCGCATAAGTGGAGAAGTAAGAGCAGCCTCAACAATATTTGCTCCGATCAATTCCTCTCCTGAGAGATTAGCTGAAGACCAATCCCCTAGTGAAGGAGCTAAATGAGCAAGTGTAGTGCCACCTCCAGGAACTATTCCCTCTTCAACTGCAGCTTTAGTAGCATTAATAGCATCCTCTAAACGAAGTTTCTTATCTTTCATCTCAGTCTCAGTTGCAGCTCCAACCTTCACAACAGCTACGCCTCCGGATAGTTTAGCCAATCTTTCTTGAAGCTTTTCTTTGTCATAAGTTGAGTCAGTCTCATCCATTTGCTTCTTAATTTGTTCACATCTTGCATTTACAGCTACTTCGTTACCCTCGGCAACAATTGTGGATGTGTCTTTATTAATGGTGACTCGCCTTGAAGTACCAAGCATATCAAGAGTGGCATTTTCAAGTTTTAAGCCTGCATCCTCAGTTATGAGTTGTCCATTTGTTAAAACAGCCATATCTTCGAGCATCGCTTTTCTGCGATCTCCAAAACCAGGAGCTTTAACCGCTGCAACATTTAAAACACCTCTAAGCCTATTGACCACCAAAGTAGCTAATGCTTCTTTTTCTATGTCTTCAGCGATGATTAGAAGAGGCTTACCAGTTTTAGCAACTTGTTCTAAAACAGGAACAAGATCTTGAACTAGACCAATTTTTTTGTCAGTTAGTAGGATGTATGGCTCATCTAATACTGCTTCCATTCTTTCCGTATCGGTTGCAAAATAAGGAGAAATATATCCCTTATCAAAGCGCATTCCTTCAGTGACCTCTAGCTCGGTCGTCATTGACTTGCCTTCTTCTAAAGAAATAACACCTTCTTTTCCTACTTTATCCATCGCATCAGCAATCATTTTGCCGACTTCTTCATCATTACCAGCAGCAATAGTGCCACATTGAGCAATTGCATTACTGTCACTAATTGGCTTGGAATGATCTTTTATTTTTCCAACCAAAAATTCAGTTGCCTTATCAATCCCTTTTTTCAAAGTGATTGCATTAGCTCCAGCTGCGACATTCTTTAAACCAGCTTTAACCATTGCATGGGCAAGAACAGTAGCAGTAGTTGTTCCATCTCCTGCCGCATCATTGGTTTTAGAAGCAGCTTGACGAATTAGAGCAACTCCTGTGTTTTCAATGTGATCTTCGAGTTCTATTTCCTTAGCAATTGTTACACCATCATTGATTATTTGAGGTGCACCAAACTTTTTCTCTAGAACAACATTGCGACCTTTCGGTCCTAAGGTGACTGCGACTGATTCAGCCAAAATGTCAATACCTCGCTCGAGTGCACGGCGGGCTTGCTCGTTGTAAATGATGCGCTTAGCCATAAGAGGCAATTTCCTTTAATTTCGAAAGTTTTTTTGGTTTTGGAGTACAGCTAAAAGCTGAGTTTTAATTGACGACAGCCAAGATGTCTTTTTCAGAAAGAAGAACATACTCATCGCTGCCAAGCTTGATATCAGTGCCTGCGTACTTGCTGTAGAGAACTTTGTCTCCAACACTTACTTCAGGAGATTGACGGGAACCATCTTCGTTTCGTTTGCCAGGGCCAACCTGAGCAACTTCGCCAACTTGGGGTTTCTCTTTAGCGGTATCGGGAAGCAATATGCCTCCCGCCGTCTTTTCTTCTGATTCAGAAACTTTTACAAATACACGATCTCCAAGTGGCTTAACAGTGGAGACGCTGAGAGATACAGCTGCCATAAATTAGTGCAGTAGCAGAAAAACAAAAGGCGCTTAGCGCCACTCGATAAAGAGTATTACTCATTACCAACGGTATTAATTTATGCATCTAAGTACGCTCTAGACCACATATATTCTGTGCGGTTGACCGAACACCAAAAAAAAATGCCTGTGGAGTGGTAGTGTAAGCCGCTGATAAGAGTATGCGCATCAGAGCATGCTCACATAGTTTCTAGTTATCTTATGGCCGCTTCTGCTACCGCTACTGTTGGAACTAAGGGGATTGTTCGCCAAGTAATAGGCCCTGTTTTAGATGTTGAATTTCCAGCTGGCAAACTCCCTTCAATTCTGAATGCATTAAGAATTGAAGGCAAGAATCCTGCCGGGCAAGACGTTGCACTAACTGCAGAAGTTCAACAATTATTAGGTGATCATCGAGTTAGAGCCGTTGCCATGAGCGGAACTGATGGATTAGTCAGAGGTATGGAAGCTTTAGACACGGGAGCTCCGATTTCTGTGCCTGTTGGAGAAGCTACACTTGGAAGAATTTTCAACGTCCTTGGAGAACCCGTAGACGAACAGGGAGATCTTAAAAACGTAACAACTTCACCTATCCACCGTTCAGCTCCAAGTCTTACAGACCTAGAAACAAAACCAAAAGTATTTGAAACAGGTATCAAAGTTATAGATTTACTTGCTCCATATCGACAAGGTGGAAAAGTTGGATTATTTGGAGGCGCAGGTGTAGGAAAAACAGTTCTAATTCAAGAGCTTATTAATAATATTGCCAAAGAACATGGAGGCGTATCAGTTTTTGGTGGAGTAGGAGAAAGGACTAGAGAAGGTAACGATTTATACGAAGAATTTAAAGAATCTGGGGTTATCAATTCAGAAGATCTAACCAAGTCAAAAGTAGCTCTTTGCTTTGGTCAAATGAATGAGCCCCCAGGAGCAAGAATGAGAGTGGGCCTATCTGCATTGACGATGGCTGAGCATTTTCGTGATGTAAATAAGCAGGATGTTCTTTTATTCATCGATAATATCTTCCGATTTGTTCAGGCTGGTTCAGAAGTGTCTGCATTACTGGGACGAATGCCCTCTGCAGTTGGATATCAGCCAACATTAGGAACCGATGTAGGAGAGCTTCAAGAAAGGATTACTTCTACCTTAGAAGGATCGATCACCTCTATTCAAGCGGTTTATGTGCCTGCAGACGACTTAACAGACCCTGCACCTGCGACTACTTTTGCTCACTTAGACGCAACTACAGTTTTAGCGAGAGCTCTTGCAGCTAAGGGCATTTATCCTGCTGTTGATCCACTTGACTCAACTAGCACCATGTTGCAGCCATCTGTTGTGGGTGATGAGCATTACCGCACTGCCAGAGCAGTTCAGTCAACACTTCAAAGATACAAAGAATTGCAGGATATCATTGCTATCTTGGGATTAGACGAACTATCAGAAGAAGATAGAAAGACAGTAGATCGTGCACGCAAAATTGAGAAATTCCTATCTCAGCCATTCTTTGTTGCTGAAATATTCACAGGCATGTCGGGTAAATATGTGAAATTAGAGGACACAATCAAAGGCTTCAACATGATTCTTGCAGGAGAACTAGACCATCTACCTGAGCAAGCTTTCTATCTTGTTGGAAGCATTGAGGAAGTGAAGGCTAAAGCAGAAAAAATAGAATCTGAAGCAAAAGCCTAATTATTTTGCTGCTATTCAATTTACCCATCTCAACGTTTTTCTAAAATCTCTAAGAAATGTCTTTAACTCTACGAGTTCTTGCTCCTGATCAGAGCGTATTTGACGATAATGCTGATGAAATAATACTTCCAAGCACTACTGGACTATTGGGAGTATTACCCGGTCACATTTCAATGGTTACTGCTATTGATTTTGGAGTACTAAGGGTTTTAAAAAACGGTAATTGGGATTCAATCGCACTAAGTGGGGGTTTCGCAGAAGTGGAATCCAATGAAGTTACAGTTTTAGTAAATAAAGCTGAGATGGGAAAAAATATTGACTCTGCTAAAGCTGAAGCTGAATTAGAAGAAGCTAAAAATCAACTAAGTAAAACTCAGGATAAAGAAACTTCCCCTGAAAAAATCAAAGCTCAAGAAGCATTAAACAAAGCTAAAGCTTGGTTTAATGCTTCAAAATCTGACTAAAGGTTAAAAAAATTTTTTTTCTCTTTGAGCAAAAATTTTGTGTTCAATGATTATTTATGCAGTACCGCAGAAAGTTACATCAGGGAATTTAACTTTGGCTTGTTCTAAGGTTTTTCCTTTACCTTCCTCTTGCCAATAATTAATCACCTCTGTCGCTTTGTTTAATACTTCCACTCTTTCATTATCAGTAATCCAACTTTTTTCTTCCAATTGAGACTTTAATGTTTCCCATGCATCCTCTCTTGGCCAAAAGAAATAGGCTGTAAGTGGACTGGGTCCTCCTCCAACAATTTGATCAACGGCTAAAGCTACGTTGTCTGGCAACCAAAGAATTTTCAGTAAAAATCTCCCTTCATCTGCCTTTGGGGTATGTCCTGAAGGGACTCCATCTGCATCAATCGTTGCAGTTGCTAATGCAGCAGCACCTCCAAGTGCACTTGGTCGACCTGATTTTGTCTCTTCAGAACTAACTTTTCCTTGATTTTCAGATTGTGTGCTTGCCTCAGTACTTGTTACATCTTCTTGAACAGTACCAGCCTCTTCAGAAACCATCATTTCTAAGTTTTCTACGAGCTAACAAAATACTAACTTAACAGGAACTAGGACCTATTTGAATTACTAGAGTAGGAATTCAAAAGGTTTTCTACTATTCGATAATGATGAGAATATGAAAGTAGCAAACTATTTGGGGAGATTCCATTCATCATAAACAATTTAATTAAACAGATTTTCTTAGAAATTTTCTAAATAAATTCAATCAATTTTCTAAATCAATCACATTCTTAGTCGCACTACAACTCAATACTTCTACAGAATCTTTTGTTACTAAAACATCATCTTCAATACGAATCCCAATACCCTTCCACCTCTCATCTATCTCAGGCTGACCCTCTGGTACTGCTAAACGGTCGCTGATGTAAATACCAGGTTCAACTGTTAAAACCATTCCAGGCTCAAGTTTCAGATGATAATCACCAAGTCGATATGCGCCCACATCATGAACATCTAGACCTAACCAATGCCCGGTTCGATGCATATACAAATGGGAGTAAGCTTCTTGTTCAATTATCGAATCCACTTCACCTACCAATAGGCCAATGTCAACTAAGCCCTCAACAAGATGCTTCAAAGCAGTCATATGAACATTCTCTGCGTTATTCCCCGGGCGAACACATTGAATTGCGGCTTCTTGAGCTATGAGAGTAATTTCATATAAAACTTTTTGTTCTCCAGAAAATTTCCCACTAATAGGAAAGGTTCTTGTAATGTCGCCATTGTAATAATCATCCAAAGAGCAACCCGCATCTATCAAAACAAGATCTCCATCTCTTATGAGTGAATTATTTGCCGTGTAATGAAGTACACATGCATTGTCTCCAGAAGCAATTATTGAACCATAAGCAGGTCCCCTAGTACCTTTTTCAAGAAAGTATTTTTCTATTTGAGCTTGTAAATCTCTCTCATTCATCCCTGGACGAGCAAACTCTCTAACTATTTCATGGCCCTCTGCAGAAATTTTTGATGCAATACGCATCCGTTCTATCTCAAAATCATCCTTACGAAGTCTTAGATCATGCAGTATTGGGCAAGGCGCAATCATGGACATTGGAGCGGAGCCACTTCTAGGAAGTTTTTGTAAATGCTCAGACCAAGTTTTCAAAACCAAAGGCTCCAAGTGCGGATGTTTCCCAACTCGAAAAGCAATCCCTTCGGCTCCTTTTAAATAATGAGGCAAAAGGTTTGGCAATTCATTCAAAGGATGAGATATGTCAACATCGAAATTATCTAAAACTCCTTTTGTCCCCCACCTGAATCCTGTCCAAACTTCTGCTGCAGACTCTTTAGGCAATACAAACAATACATATTGCTCTCCCTTTGGTTTATGCGGTAAAAACAACGCCACTGTATTTGGCTCATCAAAGCCAGTTAAGTACCAAAAATCACTATTTTGCCTGAACGGGTATTCACAATCCGCGTGATGAGTAACTAGTTCTGCTGCAGGGATAATGGCCGCATATGCGCCTAAATGTGACAAAAATATGTCTCTACGGCGACGAAAAATGCTTGAATCAGCCACAAAAAATAACCCTATTTACTCTTAAGGATGGCAAGAGAACTAACTTAGTGGAAAAATAAAAGCAAAAGATCCTTACTCTTTAAAAAATCTTTAGGGAATGAGCCAAGACATTCTGCTCTTAACTGCTCTGATTGCGGTTATTTTAATGGGTTCTGCAATGTGCTCAGGGATAGAAGCAGCATTATTGGCTGTCAACCCATTACGCGTGCATGAACTAGCAAGAAGAAAACCAAAAGTACTGGGAGCTAGAAGATTAGAAAAATTACGTCATCGAATTGGAAGGACTTTAACTGTGGTCACCATTGCCAACAACAGTTTCAATATTTTTGGAAGTTTGATGGTTGGTAGCTACGCAAGTTTTATATTTCAAAATAGAATCGGAAATGTAAAACCAATATTTTTTATTGGCCTAACCATTCTTGTTTTACTTCTTGGAGAAATTGTACCTAAAGCTCTCGGCACAAGGCTTGCATTGCAAATCAGTTTAATGAGTGCTCCTGTGCTTGATTTTTTAAGTATAGTCATGCGTCCATTGCTAATAATACTTGAACGTCTACTACCAATTATCACTGCCAAGAGTGAGCTAACAACAGACGAAGAAGAAATAAGACAGATGGCT
>QCIK01000017.1 GCA_003216715.1 Prochlorococcus sp. AG-402-L09
AAACCTTCTATGCCGGCTGCTTAATATCTAAGAATAGATCGAAAATATTTGTTATGAAAAAATAGAATTAGTTGCTATTTTATTTTTTTTTAGTTTTCTTAAGAAAAGATATTTAATCTATCGTGAAGAATTTTTGGCCACATCGATCTAAAGCAAAAGGGTTCTCTATTCAAAATCTTGCTCGTAACTATCGTTTAAAAATCTCCAACTCCAGCTTGTCTATAAATGAAATTCCAGATCAACTTCTAGGTGATACAAATTTAATATCTATGAAAAAAGAAAGTGAAGTGAGTATAATTTCTAATGTATCTAGCAAAAGAACACATTGGGCTAATAGAGATTTTTCAGAATACAAGGATGCTGCTTGAAGTTTATTTTTTTGAAGAAATATTTTTTGTATTTTGTATATTTTTAGTAAGAGGAATTGTTGATAAAACAAAAGATACAACAAATAATAATGTAATACCAACAAGGCTCCAAAAAATTAAGTTAGATAGCTCTAACTCTCCAAATGAGACTGTTAGGTATAAATTCAATTTTAATTGAGTTATGAATTCTTGAGGCCATTTTAGCAATAATTAGTTTTTTTATAATGATTACTTTTTGTCTTTTAAGATTTACACATATTTTTTCTTTCCATCAGCACTTATTTTATAAATTCCTCCTTTTGGTCCAACAAAAAGCATTTCGCCATTAATTTTTGACTTACCAAATTTACTTAATCTGGTTCTATGAATATCTGCTTTTTCTCTAAGCTCATCCTCTGAATACCATGTGCCTAAGGGGATGTTTTTAAAAGGGTCAAGTAAAAGAGAGTTTGTAAATTCCTCAGATATTCTTTTTCGACGAACATTTATGTTTTTGAACCTTTTCTTGAATCTTTCCATTAAACTCGTTCTATTATGAAATTTTTTTCTCTTATTTGAAATTAAAAAGATACATAATAATATTAAAAATATTGTGATTAATTTCATTATTGATAATTATAACCTTCTTTAATTAAAGCAACTTCTAGAAATAAAGCCAGTTGATTTTAAATTGTGAAATGGCTTTCTATTGATCTTTCCCTTTATTTTCTCTTGATTATTAAGTCGAACCCTAGATCGGTTTTTTTTGAAAGTATTTCTTTTTTAAGAATACCTTTATTAAATAAACTGACCATTATTATAATTGATTCAACAAAAATAGAAACAATTGAAAATATTAGGATTATAAAATTATTAGTAATAGAATTACTATTATTTAGTTTTGGATTATTATTTTCTTGTTTTTTCATTTTAGTAAGGTCCGTAATGGGTTGAGCATTCAGCACCGCAATATGCGCCTATCTTAATCGCTTGTTCTAAATTTAGTTTTGCGGAGAGAGCAGTAGTAACAGCCCCCGCAAAGCAGTCGCCACATCCATAGGTGTCTATTTCTTTTGAGCTAGGTTTAATAGATTTGTATTTATGATTTTCAGGGTAAATTGATCCACCTGATTTTCCTTTTGTTGCTATGTATATATCTGGCCTAGGGATAAGCTCTTCAAAATTGATTTTCTCGCCAGGATCAAGACCGCTTCCAATTAATGCGTTGAGTTTAACTTTTGACATCTTTAAAATATTAGTGCCTATCCTGGGAGTGGCTGAAAGAAATTTAGCTTCCCTTGCAAATGTTATTCCTTCTTTGTCGGTAGCGGTAACAAAAATACCATCGTAATTTTTCATATCTCTCCAACAGAGATTATCAGAAGCGATTGGCTGTAATCTCTCTCCAATAACTGTAATTGCTCTTTCTCCATCTTTACTAATTAAGCTAATAGCTTTTCTAGTTGGTTTCTCACGCCAAGCTACTTTTAAATTTAATCCAAGTTTAGTAAGTCTTTCGTAGCATTTTTCACCATAATTGTCTTTGCCCAATGATGTGATTAAGTCAACAGGTCCATTTATCAATCTTGCCATCTGAATAGCTGCGACTGCGGCTCCCCCTGCGGCTTCTTCAAAGGAATCTTTTGCATGCGAAATTTCTCCCGCCAATGGAAGCTGATCAACCTTTAAGAATGTTACCCATTCGACATGACCGATCACAGCTAATTTAAGTTTAGGTAGGCTAAGTATTTCTTTGGGTGCATCAATTTTCATTCTTAACTAACTATCTTTTTTCTAATATAATTAGTTAGCTTCACAAGCAAAACTATGATATTTTTTTATTCATAAAATGCACAAACTTTATAATAGTTCTGATATATTATTTTTTATTAAATAAAATTTTCGTATGATAAGACAGATTAAATGGTTGAAATGGGTTTATTTGTTTTTAGCTATATTAGGAGCTATTTTGCCTACACTAGCAAATATTGAATTTGCAAAAAGCTATGGACCTGCATTTGATATTCAATTATTTATAGAGTTAGCTAATAATAATCCAGCTTCACAGTCTTTATCTAGGGATCTGTTTGTAGGTTCAACTGCTGTATTTGTTTGGATAATTTCAGAATCAAAGAGACTAGAGATGAAAAATCTATGGATTGTTATATTGACTACCTTTACAATTGCATTTGCCTTTTCAGCTCCTCTCTTTTTATATCTAAGGGAATTAAGAATTGAAGAAATGAATAGAAGTTAAATTATATACAACATTATTTATTTTTATTTTATATTCTTACAAATAGGCACTAAAACTATACAAATAAGACTAACAATTAACCATAATTGAATGGCTGTATTATAGTGGTCGATTAATTTTCCAGCCATCCATGGAACTGTTAAAGAACTAATACCAAAACATTGAGAATATAAAGCTATGGCAGAACCTCTATATTTAATTGGAGAAGATTTTATAATTGCATCTGAAGCAGATGGTAGGAATATACATAGAGAAATCGTTAGAGGTATAAAAGCCAAAAGTATTAATAGATATCCGTCAAGTAAATAATTGGAAAGTGATAAGAAAATAAAACCTATCAATAGTGATATTAAGCATAATCTGAATTTAAAAGGTGAATTCTTATACCTTAAAATATAGCCTACTGGCCATTGTATAATTGAAATTAAAATAAGTTTAAATGTTACTAAAGTCGCTACTTTTTCCTCTGTAAATGGTGGCCTTATTATGCCGCCGTTCGCTAAGTCTAATGGAAGAATACTTTGCAATAAACTCATTATACCGGTTATAAATAGAGTTATCAAAAACAAGGGAAATAAATTTATTAACCATCTTAGATTAGACTTTTTCTCTGGATTTTGATACTTATTTTCTATATCAACTCTGATCTTTGATTCGGTTTCGATTTTACAGATAACTAACTTTTTTAATAAGATATTGAATATAAATAACATACATAAAATATCTATTAAATATATTATTCGTGTGAATTCAAAATACGTTCCTAAAGTACCTAGCAAGACCCCTAAGGTTACACCAATAGCGTCAGCACTTCTTGCAAGAGAATACCCCTCACTTGATTGGATTTTGCCATTGCAATTAAGTGGTATTGCTAATTCGGCAGAAGGCCAATAAATTCCTGCTGCAGCTCCTAAAAAAAACTGCCCACAAAGGTAACCTAAATAATTTTGCGAATAAAAAAGTATAAAATCCGATAATATTGCTAATAAACATGCGACTTTAATTGTTTGCCCATAGCTAAATTTTTTGTCAAGTAAATATCCTGTTCCAAATCTTGTCGTTATTCCTGCAAATGCTGCTGTGGTTATGCCGCTACCTATCTGCTCAGCTGAAAAACTTAAACCATTGAAAATTATCGGACTTAAATACAATACCCCTCCAGCACCTATTGCTGTCCAAAAACGAGCCTTTATGATTAACCTTAGGGATACTGGGAATTTTTCCCAATAATTGCTAACACTAGAAGTTGAGAACAAATTCATTCATTAAAAAAATTGTTGTTCTTGGAACAGTCGGAAGCTTACTAGCTCCCTATTGTTTTTATCCAAAACTTCAGGCGGCAGAGAGATTTGAAATTCATTTCGATGGAATGTCTATTCCAATTTCAATAAAAGAATTGATTGATTGGAGTAATGGTGCAGAGGAAAAAAATTCAGAATTAGCTAGCTGGCTAAATTTACTTGGCTTCAAGGAAAGGAAAGGTTTAGCAAAGTTTTTAAATACACCTTTGGTAAGAGATAAAAGTATGGCGAGACAAATTTTGAGAAGTTGGTCAGGTCGAAAATTACTTGATGAAGTAAGTGATCTAATCCTTATGGATGAAGACAGCACTGGCGAAAGTGTTCTAGATACTTTGGAAAATCTTTTAAATGAAAAGGATGAGGTTACAACTTTTGATCTTCTAAATTCTCTTTCTGTTAAAGCAATTCATATTGATTTGGATGGGTGGATTGAAGTGGCTAATAATTGGAGAAGTGAATTAAATAAACAACAAAAACTCATATCTGACTTGGTCTCAATTGATGAGTTATCAGTTAAAAGAGAAGAAATCAATTTTTTATCTCTTGAAATTAAAGAAACTGAATATGAATTGGTATCTTTAAATGTTTCTCACCGAAATGAGCCTTTAAATTTAGAGGTTTGGAATCCTTCTTTTAGAGAGAAAATTAGAAAAAATTGGATTTTGTTAATGCCAGGATTAGGTGGTAATCGTAATCATTTTAATTGGCTTGCAAGAAGTCTTAGTCATAATGGTTGGCCTGTTGTCGTTTTAGATCATCCAGGTAGCGACTCATTAGCATTAGAAGCCTTGTTAAAAGGAAGACTTCCTCTTCCAGGCGCTGAAGTTATCCCTGATCGAATTAATGATTTAGACAGTGTCCTTAGGGCTAAAAAATTAGGCAAGATTGATATTTCAGCTAAGAATGTTGTCTTGATGGGGCATTCTTTAGGGGCGCTCACTCCTATTTTAGCTTCAGGAGTAAAAATAGATAATCAACTTGAAAATAGATGTCAGAAGGTCCTTGATAATCTTTCTCTTACTAATTTATCGTCACTTTTACAATGTCAACTAATAGATATTACTTTGCCAGATAGGAAAGGTATAGAAAATCTTTCAGCTATTGTTGGCATGAATAGTTTTGGGAGTTTCTTGTGGCAAAAGAATTTTGATAATCAAATAAATATTCCTCTTTTTCTTACTGGTGGTACTTTTGATTTAGTAACACCCTCTATTAGTGAACAACTCGGATTATTGCTCGCTGTGAGTTCAAGCCAATTCAGCAGAGTTCTTTTAATTGAGGGGGCTAGTCACTTCTCACCTATTAGAGTAGAGGGGCAGATGGATCAGTTTGAAGGTAAGGACTTATTTAATCTAGGAGAATCAATAGTGGGCTATCACCCACTTTCTGTGCAGAGCTTATTAGCTTTTGAGATAATAAGCTTTTTAGATAAACTAGAAGAAAAAAAATCAATTTCTTCAAATACTAATTTAACTAAAGGTGAGCTTAAATTTCATATTTTGGACAGGGCTATAATTGAAAAACTTGTAAAATCTCAGTAGCTTACCCTTGGGTCAATATATGCAATAGCGATATCTATTCCAACACTAACCATGACAACAAGACTTGAAATTATAACAACTATTCCTTGTACAACAGGATAATCTCTTTGGTTAATAGCCTCTTGAAGTCCAAGAGCAATTCCTGGCCATGAAAATGTAATTTCAATTAAAAGGGCTCCACCAATTAAAGAAGAAACTGTTAATCCAGTAATTGTCAATATTGGGAGAAGTGTATTTGGTAAAGCATGCTTAACTAATATTCTGGAGTCATTTATACCTCTACTTTTGGCGGCCTCAATATATTTTTTTTTTAAAACTTCCTCTAGATTTAATCTCAACGAACGACTAAATATTCCGCTTAATAATATCCCTAGAGTGATTGAAGGTAATATTAAATGTTTAATAGCACTAAAAATGATTTCAATGTTTTTGTTTAAAATACTATCTAAAATCAAGAAACCAGTAATTGGAGACGGAGGAATAGCTCCAGGAGGTAATCTTCCACCAATGGGAAACCAACCTAGCAATACAGCGAAAATAATTTGAATTAGCATTGCCGCCCAAAAAGGAGGAAGAGCATAGGTCCCTATGCCAAAAATTCTTCCCCAAAAATCTATTTTGCCTTCTGGTTTAATTGCTCCTAAAAAACCAATTAAATAACCTACTATTGAGGCTATTAATATTGAAAATATTGCTAATTCCAAACTTGCTGGAAGAGCCTTAGAAATAATTATTTTTACAGGTTCTTGTGTGTTTAATGAGATACCTAAATTTCCATGAATTAATTGATTTAAATATTCAATGTATTGATTAATTAGAGGTTTATCTAATCCAAGTTTAATTCTAAGACTTTCCCTTGCCAATTCATTAGCTCGAGTGCCTAGAATTGCATCTACAGGGTCGCCAGGAGCAACTCTCAACAATATGAAAACCAAGCTCGAAATTATCCAAAGCATAATTGGAAATAGAGCTAATCTCGAAAGGATATATTTGAAAAGTTCCTTTTTAGATGACAAAACTAGTCTCTTTTTAAGTTTTTTAGAATGATTAATCCATTGCTTGAAAATTCTGGTTCACTTATATCTTTTAAAGACCAAGCTTTAGGATTAACTAGCCAAATTGGTAGATAGGCACTTCCTTCTGCTGCAAGTTGTTCAACTTTTATTAAATTCTTTAATCTACTTTCTCCCTCTAATTTTTCACTTTTATCCAATAGCTCTTTTACTTGATTATCACCCCAAAAACTACCACTGAATACAGCTTCACCCTTAATGCAAGTATTCTTATGAATTTCATTACAACTTAATAAGGGGGTTAAGTATGCTTCTGGATCAGGATATGCTCCTGTCCAATCTAATACTACTGCCTCAAAAGCCCCTTCCGAAAGTTGTTTATAAACCGTGGTTGATTCAATTCCATTTAAAGTTATTTCTATACAATCTGATAAATCTCTTTTGATTTGATCTTTCCATGTAAGGGCAAGTAATTTATCAGCAGGTACATTAGATCTAAATGTTAATGGAATAGAAAGAATATCTGTTTGGCAGTAGCCTTCTTTTTTCAATATAGCTCTTGCCATATTAGGATTATATTTAGGCCAGGGCGAAAATTCATTATTATGTAAATGAGGAGGAACTATTGATCTTAAGGGCTCTCTAGTTCCGAAACTTACTTGTTGACTAATTAGCTCTCTATCAATTGTGTAAGAAAGGGCTTCTCTAATTGTTTTATTCTCTAAAGGTAATTTGTTACTTTTAAATGTAATATATCCAATCTCTATTGGATCACCTTCTCCTGATTTAAGCTGATTTTTATTAACCATATTATTTAATGTTAATCGCTGCATATCATCAATTGAATTTGAGATCAGTACATCAACTTCTTTTGTTTTTATAGCCCCAAAAAGAGTACTAGAATTACTGTAATTTATAAAGTCAATGCCTTTATTTAGTGGTTTTTTACCCCAATATTTGTTGAATGGTTTTATTATTTGTTGACTTGAGTTGAAACTTTCTAAGAAGTAAGGGCCAGTTCCTATAAAACTTTTATTATTGAAACTATCTTTGTAGTTTGAATAAGAATTAGGAGATACAGGTGTTAAATTGACTGAAGTTAAAAGACTTTTTAAAGAACTCGATGGCTTTTTTAATTTTATTCTTATAAGAAATTCACCTTTGACTTCAATATCTTCTATTTTGTCATTCAATAGATAATTTAAAGTTCCTATTTTCATGAAGCGATTAAGACTAAATGCCATCGCTTCGGCATTAAAAATACTTCCATCATGAAAAGAAATATTTTCTTTGAGTGGAATATCTATTAGCAAACCATTCTCACTTACTTTTGGTAATTCTTTGGCTAGGCTTGGCAAAAGATCTCCCTTATTATTTATTTTGTATAAAGTATCTCCAAGAGCGCTTAAGATTTGTAATGTTCTAAGAGTATTTGCTTGAGCAGGATCTAGGGATTCAATTTTACCTGCACTTGCAACAATAATATTTTCTCTTTTTTTATACTGAACGCAAGATAACTGGAAGACTAAGAGGATAATACTTGAGGCTTTTAAAATATTTTTTATATAATTAAGTTTTAACATTTAGTATAAATTCTATAATAATCTCTATCTGAGCAAAATATTTATTGATTAGAAGAAACTTGTTTAATTGATATCTCGAAGACAGGGGATCCATTAGGATTAAGTGGCCATTCCCTAACCCAACATTTTTCATAAGCATTATCTATGCCTAATACTTGAAAAAGTTCTTCTTGATTCTTTAGATAAACACAATCTCCTTGATTAATATTATTTTCTGTTTTTTTTCTTGTTTTCTCAATTACGTTTTTGGATGTTTTCATGGTTTAGTTCCGAAAAGAAATTTAAAATAAAATTTCCTTTGTTCTTTTTATATAAGTAGCAACTTAATTTCGATTTGACTAGTTTTCGTTAGCTAAAGGCAACCCATTGTTGCTGCAATTCTCTTAACCTGTGACAAGTTTTCTATATCTAAAAGAGCTTCTTCAAGTTGACCTTGATTAATCTTATGAGTAATAACTACTATCTCAGCCTGTTTGTCCATTGCATCAAATTGCACAATTGATTCAATGGATATTTTTTTCTTTCCAAAAATTGTTCCGATTTCTCCTATTACTCCTGGACTATCTTCGGCAATAAGCCTTATATAATTCTTTTTATTTATTTCTTGCTTTTCAGCTAAATGACAACTTCTCCAGCTTTTGGCTGATAAAAGTGGATCTAAGTTAAAGATTTTGTCTGTACTCATAGACTGAATACCTGCAATGTTAAGGATGTCTGCAACAACAGCGGATGCAGTTGGACCTGATCCTGCACCTGGTCCGAAAAACATTACTTGGCCAATAGGATTTCCTTCCACAAGAATTGCATTGTTCACTCCATTTACCCCTGCTAAAGGATTATCTTCAGGAACCAATGTTGGCTCAACCCAAACGGATAGTGGTTGACTATTTTCTCTTTTTGATTGAGTTCGGCCCTTCTCAGATATTGCTAAAAGCTTGATACCGTATCCCAACTTTCTTGCATAATTAACATCTTTAGCTTCTAGGTGATTTATTCCAGTTGTTGGTATTTTGGTGCGATTAATTGCTCCACCAAAGGCAAGACCACTTAAAATAGCAATTTTGTCAGCTGCGTCGGATCCCTCGACATCAGCTGCTGGATCACTTTCTGCATACCCTAGTTCTTGGGCATCTTTTAAAACATCAGCATAATTAACTCCCTCTTTATCCATTCTGGAGAGTATGTAATTAGTTGTTCCGTTGATTATTCCGCTTACTTTAGTTATCTGATTCCCTCCTAAAGATTGTTTTAGAGGCTCGATTATTGGGATCCCTCCACCTACTGCTGCTTCGATGAGGACATAAACCCCAGCTGCTTTTGCTTCATTTGAAATTTCTTCGCCATGTCTTGCAATTACTGCTTTATTGGCAGTTACAACAGATTTACCTGCTCTTATTGCTTGGATAATTAATGATTTTGCCGGTTCTATACCGCCCATTACTTCAACAACTATTTGAATATTTGGATTATTTACTATTTCAATTGGGTTTGTTGTAATTATTGACTCTGGGATGGATATATCTCTTTTCTTTTGAAGACTCCTTACTGCAACACCGATTAGTTCAAGTTCTCCAACTAATGGATGTCTATCATTTGGGTTGTTAATGATATTTGCAACACCCTGACCAACCGTCCCTAGGCCAAGCAAACCGATACCAATTTTTTTCATTTTTTATAAGGCGATAATTTTGTTTAAATCCTATTTATTCATTCTCAGAATTAGGTAGTGAGAAATTTTTTGCTTGAGCTTTCATTTTTAGGAATATGTTGAGGAAACCATTTGCTCTTGAAGGGGTCAAACTTTTGCTTAGTCCTGTCATCTCAATAAATTTTTCATTTATTGAGAGTACCTCAAAGGGTGTTAGATTATCCAAACCTTTTATTAGAAAAGCTAGTAACCCTTTTGTTATGAGTGCGTCTGAATATCCTTTCCATTGAATTTTTCCATTTAAAATAATTCCCAGTACATAAACCTCTGAAATGCATCCTTTTACTTTAGTTGTTTCAAGGTGAAGATCTTCAGTTAGCAGCGGCAAACTTTTAGCTAGCCATAAAATATATTCATAGCGTCTTTTGGGATCTGAAGTTGATTGTAGACGCTTTATAAGATTGTCTAATGAATCACTCCCATAAGTAGTGAGGGAAGATTTTTCTTTGATTTCAGTCACCTCTTCAGTTCAATCAATTGATATATCTTAAACCCTAACTAATTATTTAGTTGCTTTAATTTGATGTAGACCTTTTTCGCTAATCCAACCATTAAATGGAACGTCCCATCTGTCTCTAGGTAATGGTTTTTTAGATATGCAATTATTACTGATGACTACAAATGATGGGATTGAAAGCCACAAATCTCTTTGTCGAAGACGATCAAAGTACCCTCCCCCGTAACCTAATCTGTATCCTTTATGATCGATTGCTATTGCGGGGACAAATAGGATAGAAATATCATTAGGGTTAATTTCCTTTTCTCCTATTGGTGCAGGAATACAGTTTGAATCAATCTCTAATTGATTATTGGACCAATGATGATAACTTATCCCTTTGGTTTTAGAACTCGAAGGTAAAGCAATTTTATGATTATGAATTTCCTTGATAAATCTTATATCTATCTCACCTTTTAAAGGCCAATAAATACCTATATATTTTCCTTCAACATGATATTTATTTAAAAGGATATTTAATGTTGATTTGACATTCAACTTTATCTTTTCATGTATTAAAGATGAATTTAAATTACGGATTAATTTATATTCTTTTCTTTTCAGTTCTTTTTTTGATTTAATATCGTCATATATATTTCTCATAAAATAATATAAGTTAACTATAGATTTAATTATTTAAGATAGATTCCAGTAAGTGCTATTGCTAGTGCATCTGCAGCATCATCTGGCTTTGGTGGTGTAGTGATACTGAGTTCTTGCATTACTGATTCTAAAACCTCATCTTTACCAGAATGACCATAACCGGTTACGGCAAGTTTGATTTGCATTGGTGGGAATTCTTGGATAGGAAGATTGTGTTTTCCTAAAGTCATCATTATCACGCCGCGAGCTTGAACAACACTAATTGTCGTGCTAGAGCGGTAGAAAAAAAACTTTTCTACCGCTGCAGAAATTGGATTCCATTTGTTAATTATTGAGCTTAAATCATTTGAAATTTCTACAAGCCTTTTTTCTTCTTTTTGCTTTGACTTTGTCTCTATAATTCCGCAATCAATCATAATTTTCTTTCCTTCTATTTCATCTATAATTCCATAACCTACTCTTGCTAGTCCTGGATCTATTCCTATTATTCTCACTTAGTTCGATGCAGCAAGTTCAAATTCAGATACATCGTTATTTTCATTTCTTTCAAAGACTTTGCAAAAAGCTTTGATTACTCTATCTCCTGAATCAACTTGCTCAAGAGGATCTTTTCGAAGTCTATGCCTTAAAGCTGTCGAGACGACACGAGCAATATCTTCTTCAGTTACTTCCTTCCTTCCTTCAAAGGCGGCAAGAGCTCTAGCTGCTCTATTTGTAACAATATCTCCTCTAAGTCCATCAACATCAAGTTCACCACAAACTGCTGAAATTCTTAGTCTGAGATCTTCATCGATAGAAACCTCATTAAGTAACTTTTGAGCATCAACCACTTTTTGTTGAAGGATGTCTTGATTTCCCTGAACCGAATCGCTAAAAGCTTCAGGATTATTATCAAAGGCTGTACGTTGATCAACAACTTGAACGCGGAGTTTAGCTTCTCTCACTGTTCTTACCTCTACACTCATTCCAAAACGGTCAAGTAATTGTGGCCTTAATTCTCCTTCCTCAGGGTTACCTGAGCCAATTAGTACAAACCTGGCAGGATGGCGAACAGAAATCCCTTCGCGCTCAACTGTGTTCCAACCTGAAGCAGCAGAATCAAGAAGAACATCCACAAGGTGATCATCTAATAGATTAACTTCGTCAACATAGAGTAAACCTCTGTTGGCTTTAGCTAGAAGACCTGGTTCAAAAGCCCTAACTCCCTCACTTAGTGCCTTCTCAATATCAATTGTTCCACAAAGTCTATCCTCAGTAGCCCCTAAAGGCAGATCAATCATCGGTACTTGCTTTTCACCTTTTTGAATATCATTACCGCTTTCTATTTTTTCTCTAACATCATTGCTTTGAAGGTCTGGATCATCGAGAGAGCTGTTGTAAGGATCTCCTTCAACGACTTCAATAGCAGGTAAAAGATCTGCGAGCGCTCTAATGGTGGTGGATTTACCAGTGCCTCTGTCTCCCATTATCATTACTCCGCCAATTCTCGGATCAATAACATTCAAAAGAAGCGCTAGCTTCATTTCCTCTTGACCAATCACTGAAGTGAATGGAAAAACTCTGCGTTTTCTAGTTGAACTCACTTTCTTATTACTATTTACAAGATTGTTTCATAAGCAGGCCACTTTAGATTAATTAAGTTCAAAAAAAAAAAGATAATTAAAAGCAATCGTTTATTTAAATCAGTAAAAAATCTAATTTTGAATACTTGAATTTTGAGCTGGCAATAAAAAAGGGATTAACTCCGCAGATAAATTTCTTATCAACTCTGAAGATCTTGGATCGTTAAATGGACCTTTGACTATAAAACTTGCAAAGGCCCTTGAGTTTTGAGGGGTTTGGATTAAAGCAGTATCTGAATAAGAGATTCCAATGTCACCAGTTTTGTTGTGTACTAAATAACCTTTTAATGAAAGATGATAGTCAGTGTCTTTAGATTCTTTTCCAAGACCTCTTAAAATTCCAGACGGTATTAAGGTGTTTGTTTTTGACTTTCGCATGATTTCTCTAAAAATATCCCTAGAATTAATGTTAAGAAGATAACCACTATCTACCATTGCTATCGCAAGAGAGAGGTCCTTAGTCGATGTAAGATTTGTTCCACTTAGATCTGGTAAGAAGTTATTTATCTTTGTATTTTTTAATCCGATTTCTTTGAATTTTTGATTAACTACTTTTATTCCTCCAAGGCGTTTTATTAGTAAATTAGTTGCTGTATTATCACTAACTCTAATCATTTCAGAAGCTACTTCAAAGAGAGGGAATTTTTTACCAATTTCTTGGTAAGCCATCCAGCCTGAGCCACTTCCAATTGTATCTTCTGTAAGTATTAACTTTTCATTCCAAAAGACTTCTCTTTTATCTAACATCGTAAGTAAAACAATTAGGATAGGTACCTTTATGCTGCTTGCTGCGGGAAGTTCAATATCAGAATTTATTTCTGCATAAACTTGATTGTCTAGTGACAAGAAAAAAGCACTAACATTTAGATCTGGATTCCTAGTAATATATGTTTCCCATTTAGTAATTAATTTTTCTAGTCTTTCAAATAATATCTATTAGTTGACATTGTAAAAGTGACGATAAATTAGTAAGAGAATAAAGATAAGTCGGATCTTCTTTTTCTTAATTCTTTTTCAATAGATCTTCTTGAATTACCAACTATATTGATTTTTCTATTGAGTTTATTATTTTGATAGGCAGGACCAACAAATCTTAGTAAGCTTCCTAGCAAAACTGACAAGCTTATGCTAGTTAATAATATATTCGTTATT
>QCIK01000018.1 GCA_003216715.1 Prochlorococcus sp. AG-402-L09
TTGAGAATCCAAATCAGATGGCATAAAAATTTCTAATATTAAAGTCTTTATTTTCCTAGGCCCCTCTGAAGTCATTGTCTTATAAACATCAATTTTAATATTACCAAGTTTCCACCCTCTACGTTTTGCCTCTATAGCCATAATTGTTATTACGCAAGTCCCCAAAGAAGAGGCTAATAAATCAGTTGGAGCAAAATCTTTTCCTTCCCCATCATGGTCTTTAGGTGCATCAGTATGAATGACACTCCCTGAAAGAGAATGTTTTGCCTCAGTATGCAAATCCCCAAGATAGTTGCAACTAATCTTGGTAGAATTTAAATGAGTATTTTTCAAGTTTTTGATTTGAAGTCCCTAGTCTATGATTTTATTTTAACGAATCTATACTCTTACCTATATTAAATAAGTTCCTTTAGCAGAGATAAACCAATAATGATAAATATTATTTTTAAAATATAAAATTTTCTTATACTCAAAACAAATGACTTTTTTTTCGTTTTTCCTAAGTTTACTTATTACTCTTAATCCTTCTTCAAATTTCAATTGCGATGGAGATAGATTAACTGCCGTCATCAGAAATAACTTAAATGGAGATTTTGCGATAACCGATAATCTTGAAAATATTGATAAAGGAGCTTTTATCGTTCTTCATTGGAGAGATATAAACCTCATGCTTCCAGTGTCTTTTAAAGTCGGTGATATATCTTTCACGGACAAGAAATGGTTATGGAGTTATCAAGATGAGCAACATGGATTAAGAATGGATGAACCTAGATTCGCTAAACTTTTACCTAATGGAGAAATTCAAGAATTTTCTTGTCTAGCTATTTACAAGGAAGATATGATTTCATAAAGAAACCCTTAAGCAGGAAATAATCAAGACATGCTATGGCTAGGTATTAAGTAGTTGAAAAAACTTAAATGACTATCTCAAGATCAAGGAGATTTGTATTTGTAGATACGAAACCAAATTTAAACAAAAAACAAGTTTTTATTTTTGGATCAATACTTGCAAGTGGTTGCTTAAGTGGGGCATTTTTAATCGCACTTTATATTGAATATCTTCATAATCCAGCTTTTCACAGCTTTGTTCAATCGAGAGGAATATTCCTTTGATTTTTGAGTTCATTGATATTAGATATTCCTTGTTAAACTAAAAAAGCTCTCAATAAGAGAGCTTCTATATTGATTTCAAAAACTTCAAATGTCTTGATTGTGGACATAAAGTCAAAGAATTCACTATTGAATTGAACCAGAACTAACAATTGCGGATCTTAGGTTAATAAGTTCAGCAATTATGGGTAACTCTTTTTGTTAGACAAAACCAGGAATTATTTGACCTGTGGTTGCATATGCTCCAACTAAAGCAATACAACCAAATAGTGCTGCATAGCCGTTAATCCTTTCTGCGGTTAACTTTTCAGGATCAATGTTTCTTGTATTGTTCTTTTGAGTAGACATCACACTACACCAGGAATTAGTTGGCCAGTTGTCAGGTAGATACCTGTTAGAAGTACGAAAGCCATCATTGCTGGTCTTCCGATACTTCTTTCGAGAATTGTTTTATTAGAAGGTTGCATGATAAGGAAATTTAGAAGATGCCGGGGATTATTTGTCCTGTTGTTGCATATGCGCCAAAGGCTGCAACGAAACCAAGCATTGCGGCCCAACCGTTAAACTTTTCTGCTTCAGGTGTCATTTGAAAATGGATGTATTTATGTAAAGGAATGTAACGGAGCTTTACCTGTATTCGATGGTGGGCAACCGAACATACTAGTAAAAATGATCAAAAACATTAGAAAAATCAATATAAAAAACGAAACTTTAATCAATACTTTTTCTTTGAAACACTTGATAAATTCTTATAATTAGAAAAATAAAATGCGAACAGAATTTGTACGACCCCTCGATTGGACAAGAATCACTCACTACGGTTGATGTTGTAGGCGTTCTTGTCGGACATGTCCTTTTTGCCGTTGCTGCCACACTTTTAATTGATTGGAGTTGGATTCCCTTAAGTCCTCAACAAAGAGAGAGTGGCCGATCACTTAAAGAAATCAAAAGAAGCTGGGGTTGGGATGAAGAAACTGATATCAAGGGTGAGTCTCTAAACTCAGAAAATAGAACATCCTCAGTTGAAGAAAATAACGAGTCATCATTTAATCGCCAATAAAGTCAAATAATTTGCTGAGATACGTGTCATATAATCTGAAAAATTTTTTTTCGGAAGATATATTAAAAATATGTAGCAAGAGTTTTTTGACTTAGGTGAAACTTTTGCGTGATAGCCATTTCTTGCATGGTCTTGGCTATCAAAACTAATACCCTTAAATAAAATGCAATTAAATATTATTTCTTGGAAAGTAATTTATCTTTGTTTATTGCTCATAACAATCGCTATAGATAACTGTAAATAATTGTGTTTCGTAAATATATTTTTAATAAGTTTATTAAAATCTTTAATTGACTAAAATAAGTCATAAACTGAGTTTTATGCTAACCAAGGAAATGACAGGAACAGATTGTACGCATTTATTTAAGTCTGCCTATGAAAATCGCTACACGTGGGAATCAGATTTTTCAGGTTACGAAGGTAGATGTTCTTGGACAGATGGCGAAAGAGAAGTAGAAGGAAGCTTTTGCTTAGGACAAGATTTAAAAGCCACTGTTAAAGGAATAGATGACGAAAAAATACACAAAGCCATTTCTTCACAACTTTGGGAAGTTGCTATTCATAGAGTCAGAAGATCATTTGAACAAACTCATGGTAAAAATACCTTTACTTTTGGAGATACAAATGAAATTGGCTCAGAAGTTATAGTTGGAGGAAAAAACGAAGGTGACAAATATAGGGTCAAAAACGATGTTGTTACGATGGTTTATAGGCATATTCATGGAAATCTAATAATCATCCTCACTAAGGATGTGACTCATACTGGTAATGGCTACTTAAGCAAGAGTTATTCCAGTCAATATCTTGATCCAATTTCAAAAAAAGATTTAAAGGGAAAAAGCTTTTACGAAGATACTTTTATACCTTTATTCAAAGGTGGTCCTTGGGTTTTATCCTCTAGATCCATACATCAAGAAGCCTCAGAAGGTTCAATAATAAATAAACAAGTATTTTCTTTTTCGGAGTTAAAAAGTATTGATTCTAAGCAAGATTAGTCTCCAAAACATTAGCTAGGCTCATGATTTATGTAAGGATATCTGCTTAGGTGGAAACTGGGATTTATAAATTAACTATTTTCGATTATGAATGATCTGTAGGTAAGGGGGGTTACAAATGCTTCTTCATTTTGTTCCTATTCATGTTTTTCGTGAAACACCACAAGTATCTTTTTTTGATGCAGGCGTAAATGGATCAAATGGTGCTGATGTTGTCATCCATCACAAAAACGCCATATCTCCTCCTGATGACGGCAATTTTGAGCAGTATTACATCCATCAGCATCAAGTTGATCATAATTTAGTGATTGAAGGGAGCCGTAAATTTACTCTTATTAACCCCAAATGGGATGAGCCGCATCATGTAATTTTTTTAAATAGAGCAATGGGCGCACTGCAAATACCAATTGGAACTTATCACCGATCAGAATCAGAGAAAGAAGGAAGTATTGTTTTGAATCAAGCAATTAGAGATAATATGTTTGATAAAAGAAAAGAATTCTCACCTGTTAGCCTAAGATCAAATAAACAATTAAGAAAGGCTAGACAGACGTATCCCGTCTACTGGATTTGGGAAGAAGAAAGAATAAAAAGAGTAAAACTAGATTGCAAAGGGTTCTCTAAGAGCATTAAGGTAAAACCTTTAATACCTGCGCATTAATAAATGCAATAATTCAGTACAAATTATAGTTAAAACAATTAGAGAATTACGCTCAACCAAAATCAGACATAATGATAGAAGTTCACAACATATGATAGACGTATAGATAAGACTTGATTAATAAATTTATCATGCATGGACTATAAACAGATGAAAAAATTAACTGTGAATTAGACTAAAGGTGATTTTTTAAAAAGTCAGGGATAATTTGTCCTGTTATTGCATTAGCACCTAAAAGGCTGATCATTCCAATCATTGCCCAACGTCCATTGTTTTTTTCAGCTTCCTTTGGATAGCTTGTATAGTTTTCCACTAATTGTGGAGGGGTTTCACGAGCAAATATATTTTCCTTGCCGTATTCAGTAATCACCTGAGAAGAAGATGACAAGTGCTGCTAACTTTTTAATATAAGTTAAGTGCTTTGTTAAGGGATAAAAAGATACGGTCGGGTTTGGCTTACACGTCTTTCAAAATTTGGCAAGGGATAAAGCTATGCCGAAACAGTAATGCCTGAATTGCAATCAAAGACTTAAGAGAGAAACAAACTGGCAATGATCGCAACCGCCTACAAGACATACAGTTTGGCGTGACACCAGTGTGCCACCCTTAAGAAGAACACTCAGCTAGTGGCTAGATGTCATGAACCTTCTAAAATTGAGAATTGATAGATAT
This sequence comes from Prochlorococcus sp. AG-402-L09, assembly GCA_003216715.1. Taxonomy (GTDB): domain Bacteria; phylum Cyanobacteriota; class Cyanobacteriia; order PCC-6307; family Cyanobiaceae; genus Prochlorococcus_B. The sequence continues at coordinate 4,499 of QCIK01000018.1, forward strand.
CACTAATGGGATAAGCCATCCCATCCACATCATTATCAAAGCTAGAAATTAAAATTCGAATTCCTAGCAACGCAAGAAAGCCTGAGACAAAAACCACTATTAATTGAGTATGCGTAATTTCTTCAAAGTTCAAAATTAAAAGTATTTCTAACCATAAAAAGATAGTGATTCACGCAAAGATATCATCAGAGAACGTGATCAATGCTTCTCAAGCTCAAGAAGGATTTATTGTTTAGCTGCTTTTTTGAGTGTTTTTGAAGTCCTATTATTCTTTTTTGCCAGATCAGCCTTGCTTGGATTAGGGATACTGAACTGAGTAAGTAATTTCATGAAAATTATGAGAAATTAAAGAATATTCAAAACTTATAAATAACTAATCATTATCAACTTGAAACTCTTTCAATGAGTCTCCGTAATAACTCATAGCCAGTTGAAGCAAAACCCAGTTCACAGCTCTAGACATTGTGACCTCGAAATGAATTCAACTTAAAGATGGCTTATGTTTCAAAGCCTTGCCATGAGTAATTATTATTTTTAAAGGATTTAAAAAAAATCCGTTGCTATTGAACAATCTAATTAGTCATCAATCTTAGTTCTAAGAAGAAGTAACGATAAGTAATTATTCATAGCATTTGTGTATTTTAAATATAAACTTTGCTCATAAAGCAACTGAAAGGTATTGCATGGTTTTTCTATCGAATCCTCAGGTGTGGCACTTACCCGGTACTTGGTCTGAACAACCTATTGATGGTCCTTACTTAGGAATGACCTCAAGTCAATTAAGTTGGGTGGCTGCTTCGATTTTGGTAACTCTATTGATAGCTTTTAGTGTTTACATCCTTGAGTCGAGCAACTCAAAGCGTAAAAGAAGTTCTTAGAATAGTTTGAATAATTAAAATCGACTTACTGGGTAAGTAATATTTAATGACATATTTTATTTTATATTTTTCTTGTATTGCCTCAATTTGGTGGATATATCGTGTCGGATGGACTGAAGCTCTAAAGACAATTCTCAGTGTTTTAATTCCTTCTCTCTTAATTATTCTTTTTAATGTCAAAGCAGGGCGACTCATATTCAAAAACCCTGTGGTTGGAATAATAAGTGTTCTTCCTACCGCTATTTTTATTTATCGAGGATCAAAGCCTCTCGTATTTGGTATCAATAGTTGGATAGATAGGAAAAGAAACGAATTTGTTGATTCAAAAGAAGTTGTTGAGGCCGAAGTGGTTTCTAAAGAGGAAGCGTAAATTTTCATATTAATAAAGTAGTCAGAGAGACAATTTTAAGGTCCTAAAGCGCTCAAACCATTTATATAGATCTGATTCACCTTCAAGAGAAGTGGATTAGATTTTGAATTTCGAAAAAATTAGGAGTTTCTTTATTCTTTTATTAGTTATATTTGTTGATCGCGTTGAATAAATGGCAATAATAAAGTGGTTAATAATTCAACCATGACAGATAACGAGCCAAAGTGGGATTACACCACTAAAGAAGGTAATTTTGCGGCAGGTGCTGCGGTTGTTGGAGGAAATTTACTAGTTCTTATTATTTACATTCTCTATAGAACTGTTCCCTCTGTTCACCATTTCATTATCGGGAGATAACTCAAAAGTTACATTGAGAAAGACTTTAATTATTGGCGCACAGAATCATCAGTATCAACAGTTAGTTGTTGATTTTGACCAGATGAAAGCCAATAAAAATGCCATTCCAATTAAAGGAAGAAAGGTTTTAATCAACCCAACTAGAACAAAAACCCCAACCCCAGCAGAGCTATAAATTGCCCATCTAGGGAGATATCCAACTGCTCTGCTCACTTTTTTACTTGAAGCTGAAATCACTTCTGGATCAATAGCCATTATTAACTTGAAAATAATTTATCTTCATACACAATAAATTTATTCAAAAGAAAAGCAAGCACTTAATCGGTGCTGAAACCATACGAATTTGTTGCTATCGATTTTCTCATATCAAAAGTTAGTTAAGCGTCTATGTATTTTTAGTTTCTTCAAACAATCCAAAAAAAGTCCAAGCTATTAATGAAATAAGTCCAATTACCAATGATATGATGGCAAAAATAAATTTCCCTAAAAAAAGAACTGCAATAGCTGTTGTTATGAAGATTAAAGAAAAAATCAAATAAATATTAGGAGAGATTTTTTTTATAAACTCCATAATTCAACTATTAAAAACATCTTTATTAAAAGGGAAACTCAGATTTTATCCATACAGCAGAAATAACTTTCATAACCAACCACATAACCAAAGCACCCTCGAGGAAGCCAAACCAATAAAGGGCATAGTTGGATATCCCCATCTCTTTTTGAGCACGTTCAACAAATGATTTATGCCATTTAATCAACTTCACAATTCATCTGTGTACATAAAATTATTATAGTTAAAAGCTGCAAATAACAAATTTCTTAGAATAATAGAATTTCTTATTCTTGTAAGAGATTTTTCTATGCCGCAGCTCCAAGGTTAACAACCTAAAGACGACCAAAACTTTATGCGTCCTGTATTCATAACTACGAAAACGAGTCATTTAAAATTCATAAAGATATCACTTCAGTAATTCAACTAATTCAGCAATTTTTAATAGGCATAAAAACAACATAATCTTATTCCGAAAATATGGATAGATTGAGATGCCATAAATTATTAGAGATAAGAGATTATCATGAATAATTGAATCCCCTATAAGCGAGGTTTATTTGAGACTTCGAAGCAGAATTACAATACACAAATGATCAACTTTTGAAATACATATTGATGACCATGGTTCGAACTCCTTGAAAGCGCTCAAGTCCCCGTCCTGCGACTTATGTCGAGCAGCGACCTAGATTGGTAGATCGTACAATTTGGTCGTGAACTCTTCATTCATTTTGAAGTATTTATACTCAAATATGTCAATGGTGTTAATTTGGTCTCCATCTCTTTTTCTACGTCACTAGCAGATTATATTGTTACTTAGCTGACTCAGACAACTCACTTAGCTCAATCCATCTATCCTCATGCTCTTGAATAGATTCTATAAGCTCTGCTAATTGATGACTGATTTCACTAATATCTACATCACTATCAGTTATTTTTGTTTCTAAATATATTTTCTGTTTTTCTAACATAGGTAGTTTCTGATCTAGTTCTTTTAATTCTCTAGCTTCTTTAAAACTCAATTTTCTCATATTATTTGGAGGTTCTGATTTTATTTCTGATCCACGCTTGTTTTCTGAATTATTAACTATCTTATCTCGTTCTTTTGTTTCATTATTTCGCTCCTCTAATATTTTTTGTTCTAAAAATCGAGAGTAATTACCTTCATATCTTCGTAAGTGGCCATTTTCAAAATTAAAAATTCGATCAATGGTTCGATCAAGAAAATATCTATCATGCGATACGACTACGACACAACCTTTGAAGTCCTCAAGAAAATCTTCTAGCACGCTTAGTGTTTGTATATCTAAATCATTTGTAGGTTCATCAAGCAACAATACGTTGGGTGCTTGTATAAGCATTTTACAGAGAGCAAGTCTTCTTTTTTCTCCTCCTGAAAGCTTAAGCAGAGGACTATGTTGCTGACTGGGTGGAAACAGGAATTTTTCTAAGAGTTGTGATGCAGTAATTTGTTTGCCTCCATGATCAATTCGGAATGCAGCTTCCTCAACGAATTCGATAACTTTGCGGTTCAAGCCACTCCCTTGATTTAAATCATTTGTATGTTGATCGAGATATCCAATATGAACGGTTTCTCCAAGTTTTATTTTCCCACTAGTAGGCAATCTTTTACCTGCAATTAGATCTAAAAGAGTCGATTTACCACTTCCATTTGGTCCAATAATACCTACTCGATCCTCTGGACTAAAGCTATAAGTAAAATTATGTAAAAGATCCCAATTATTCTCTTTCTCATTTAAAGAGAGTCCTACGCCTTCAGCTTCAATTGCGATTTTTCCAATTCTTCTACTCATTGAATTCATTTCTAATTTAGCTTTGACATGATTTTTAGGTTTCGCTTGCATTGCAGCAATCCTTTGAATACGTGCTTTTTGTTTTGTACTTCTTGCTTTGGGACCTTGTCTTAACCAAGCTAATTCCTTTCTTAAAACTCCCTGAAATTTTTTCTGTGTAGATGCCTCTGATTGTTCTTGTTCAACTTTTTGTTGAAGAAATTGACGATAATTTCCCGAATACTTACGAGTTTCTCCATTATTGATTTCGACCATACGAGTAGTAATGCGATCGAGAACATATCTATCGTGAGTTATCAAGACAAGAGCGCCCTCATAATGGTCTAACCACTTTTGAAGCCATTCCACTGCAGATGCATCTAGGTGATTAGTAGGTTCATCAAGAAGTAAGACGTCAGGATTAGAGACAAGTGCAGCCGCAAGTCCCACTCTTTTACGGTAACCTCCAGAAAGATCTTTTACTGGCTTATCTAAATTTTTTATGCCTAGTCTTCTAAGAACATCTTGGCATTGCTGTTCTAAATTCCATGCCCCAGCGGCATCCATAAGTTCACTCGCCTGACCTAGCTTTTTCAAAAGAGCTTCATCTTCTGGATTTTGAGCGATTTTTCTACTTAACTTACTGAAATTAAGTAATAATTTTCTTTTTTCGCCACACCCTTCCAAAACTTCTTCCAAAATACTTTTTTCACTGTCGTACCTTGCCTCCTGCCCTACGAAAGATATCCGCAAAGATGATAAACATCTCCTTTCTCCCTCTATCAAAGGTTCAATTCCTGCAAGGACTCTCAAAAGTGTTGACTTGCCAGATCCATTTGGACCAATCAAACCAAGTCTCTCCTTTTTATTTATATTAAGATCTAAATTTTTAAAAAGATTTTTTATTCCAAAGTCTGTTGAAGCATTAACAAGACTAATCAACACAGCTTAGACCCTCACATCCAAAACTAAAGCTTCCTCTTAAATAATAACCCCCTTTAGCCTCTAGATCTTTTACAACTCCTGATCCAACAATTAACAGCAGGTTTTACATCCTGAAGATAAAGTCTGGCAACCTAAAAGGAACTTATAAGTAAATTCTTTTATTAAATAAAAAGCTAACAATTTATCTATCAACTATTAAATCAACTACTGAAGATAGAGTTTGGATGCCGGAATAAAAAACGTAATCAAAGAATTTAGCGAAAAAAATTACAGTACTGCTCAACTCTTGAACTAACTCTACCAGAATCTTTTAAACCTAATAACCTTGCGGCATCACCACCATTAATTTCGACTGCATAATATCGACCACAAATATTCTTAGTTTCATAAATTCGATCATCAGAATTAACAGCCATCGGAGACATAAGAAAAAAAGGTAAAGCCATGAGAAAAATTCGGTTCATTATTATCTTTTATAAGAAGAAAAAATCATAAAGCCTTTTGTGAGTAAGATCTTACATAACTATAAATACACATGAGAATAACTATGAATTTTTTAGAGAGAGTTCTCTCCAATTACTTTCTGGCTTGGAGTCAGATTTTTAATTACAAAGACAAGACAAGTAGAATCCCATTTTGGCACTTTTTTATACTTGATGGTCTAATTGGAGCTTTAGTTTCAGTATTATCAAAAAACAGCCTAGTGAATGATCCTAATGATTTTTATTCAATCGCTGAAGGATATGACTGGAGTTATTTATATAGTATTCCTTCATTTTTAGCGTTTTTAGCCTTATTAGTAAGAAGACTTAGAGATATTGGTAAAGAGAATTTAGTTTTATGGACATTTTGTTCTTTTATTCCTTTCTACAATCTGTATATATTTGCACAGCCTTCTTCAAAACAATAAATGAAGCTTACTCAGGCATTAGTATCAGATGTTAAAAAAATATTTAGATAAATCAGTTTTTAGTTTCTTATCTTTAGATTCACAAATTTACCTAATCAATAAACAATACGACACTATTTCGTAGCTATATGAAAATTTCCCAAGTTAAAACCCTCTTTATTAACTACTCATTTTACTTAAATAGTATTAGATCAATAGATTTAAAGACTAATATATGCAACCTCTAAGCCGCATTTAACCAAACTTAGTTCATCATATAAGATTTATATTTCTATCATTTTCTACCACTAAAAATTCGTGGATAAGGTACGTTAAGAGCATTAAATTTTTGAAGTTTTTTCCTACGCTTATAACGCTTATAAAACAAATCAAATAATTTCGACACCCCTAACCAAGACAAAATACAACCTAAAAATATTCTAGCTCCTTCAGTAGAGGCAATCCAATACACAATAGGATTGACGATCAAATTCATACTAATCAAGAGACCTATCAATAAAGCGATAATGAGAGATGCAATAAAGATTAGGCTTCTCAGGAATTTTTCCGTGCTGAGATATTTCATATACAGATATTAGAAATCATAAAGCTACTCTCTATATTATTCATTTTACAAAGGGAGTGAATAATAAGATTATAATATAGAGCGAAAGAAATTGATCAATAATTAATTTAAAATCATCTAATCAGTTTTTTCAATCTGATTACATTCATTAAATAATTAAGAAAGCGAAATAATCAGAAGAAAGCAAAGTAACTTATCTACAAATATTAGTAACTATAGTAGACAAGTAGTAAAAGAATAGATAAAATATTTATTGATGTTCATATAAAAAAAGGGGGATGTAATCTTGTAAATAGATAAATACTTGAAGGTTGATATTTCTTTTTTCATAAAGGAAAGTGGAACATATTACTCGACTATGCCAAAGACACTTTTCCATTGATAGAAATCATTATTGTAAGGATAATTTACTAATGTTTTGATCATTCCTCATATTTACGCATAGCCTCATATAGAATTACTCATAGGTTAGATATAGGAAGTTTACAAATCGATCTAAGAAGGTACTTTAAATTAGCTAGACTTAACAAATGGCACTACATCAACCTGTGGAGGAGACCATATCAGAAGTTATATGTCATATGCTAAAAAGAACTGACAAAGTCAATACAGGAGATCAGTTAGCGATAGCTCAAGAATATAGAGAATGGATTAAATGCATACAAAAAAGGGAACTTGTTCCACAAAACATACTATTCATTAATACATCTAACTTTAGAAAAAAATATCAATAGAATAAACCCTTTTCAATATTACTAAGGTCTGGAAATTCAAGAGATAATTTCTTATTAGTTAGAGTTACTCATTAGGGTGGCAGAAGCAAAAAATTAAGTTTTTTGCTTTTAGAGTCAGCTAAGAACAAAGGGCTCCTTCACGAGATTATCTTTTTTACTTGAGCTATGGATCCTTTCATTTTTTTTTGTATCATTTGATTAGTCATTAAGGGATAGATAAAGCTGCTTCATTAAAATCACAGTCATAGTAACAAGCTATTCAGTTTTTAAAGTTTTTTCATCTTCAATCAATGGATGATTCATCCAAAAACATTTACAAGCTTGATTGAATTTGTTAAAAATTATCTAGTTAGAATAGATCCTCTGTGTCATTATCACACTCTTTATTTTCAATATCGCTATGGTCCAAAGATTTTAAACTATTTGAATCGAACATAAGAAAGACTATCAACTAAATCTGATTGTAAGAACAAATAATTATTACACCAGAGAAAACAATTACTACATCCTCTAAGCCAATACTCCTAAGCTCAATAACGAATGACTACTGATCTGCCAATCATTCCCTCTTCAAAATCAAAAAAGAAAAATCAAGCAGATAACAGAATTCCTAAATGGACTCTCTTTTCTCTTTGTTTTATTACTACGCTAGTAGTCGTCAGCTTAATTAAAGCTTATCTTCCATTACTTGTATCTGCACTTGCTATGCTTTTTGTATGGAGTCAAATTACTAAACCAATAGCAGAAATAGAGACTAAAGCTACTAAAGATGACAGCAACCAGTTAAATCTATTCCATAGGCAATACATGATTGGGAGGAAGTATTCCAAGGTCAAGAAAGTACTACAAGAAAAGGAAGATCCTAAAGCTGCTTAATATAGACTCCTTTAGGGACAAATACCTGATTCCATCAATGAGATTATTTTTGATGAGTGAGATACATGAAGCGATGATACTTGTATAAATCTATAACCTACGTGACCCCTATCAGTAGTTGTCGCTTCGTTCAAGAAGGGAATTGACAAGCTATAGAGACATGTGAAAATCAATTCATACAACCATACTTGTGAGGCTTAATGGTTACTCTTTGCTGTTTGCTCTGCTTGCAAATCATTATCATCACCGCCACGAGTATTTAATTAAATGACACATCCGAAAAAAGCACGTCTTGAACTCACTGAATCACAACTACTTACCATTAAGGATCGAATTAAAACCTGGAGTACAAAGGATCAAGTTATAGATATGATGAGATATCGATATGGTCGGCTGGAGGATAAAGCTGCTTAACAAGCTCAGCATGTATGCAGAATGGGAAGCCTTAGCAGCAAAATAAAAACCATACAAAATCATTACATGGCGAAAACCTAATAACTTATGTGGAAAGCAGGAAATTACTCTACGTACCTATTGCGATCATTGACTACTTAAGTAAAGCTTAGTTTATCAAAATAAATTCAAATGCCTTTAGAGTTATACATCTTAGTTATTCCATTCTGCGTTATTCCTGTATTTCTAGTCTCGCTCGATTA
>QCIK01000019.1 GCA_003216715.1 Prochlorococcus sp. AG-402-L09
GCAAAGCAATAAAAATAAAACCTGATCAGGCCAATTCTCATTCAAACCTGGGAAATATTTTGAGACAAATTGGTAAATTACATGAAGCAGAAGTATCCACTATCAAGGCTATCGAGCTAAATCCTGCTTTAGCAGAGGCTCATTCAAATCTAGGACTAATATTCTTAGACCTGGGGAAATTACAAGAAGCAGAAAGATCGATTCGTAGAGCACTAGAAATAAAACCTGATTTAGCAATGGAGCATTCCAATTTGGGATCTATATTGAAAGATCTTGGAAAATTACAAGAAGCAGAAGAATCGATCAAGAAAGCAATTGAACTAAAGCCTGATTTTGTCGAAGCCTTTTCCAATCTTGGAATCGTATTGAAAGACCTTGGCAAATTACAAGAAGCGGAAATATCGATGAGAAAAGCAATAGAAATAAAACCTGACTTAGCAATAGCTCATTCTAATTTAGGATCTATATTGAAAGATCTTGGGAAATTACAAGAAGCAGAAGAATCGATCAAGAAAGCAATTGAACTAAAGCCCGATTTTGTCGAAGCCTATTCCAATCTTGGAATCGTATTGAAAGACCTTGGCAAATTAGAAGAAGCGGAAATGTCGATGCGAAAAGCATTAGAAATAAAATCTGACTATGCAGAAGCACATGCTGGTTTAGCCTTAACAATGCTTCATAAGGGTGAAAATGACTTATCACTTAAATATTTTTCAAGAAGTTCTGAGTTATTAAGAGGGACAAATAATCAACAACCAAATCACAGGAGATTTACAGATATTAGTCAAGCCAAAATAGAACATGATATTGAACAATTTGAATATTTAGTGTCGCAAGGCCATGAGCCTGAAAAATTTAAAACTCTTGCGCAACTCTATAAGAAAGTTTGTGCTGAAATTAATTGGCCATCTGAAACCAAGCTAATTTCACTAAGTGATAAACATCAAAGTCTTCTCAATGATAGTTATAATAGACTTATACATCAAACCAATTCACCTCCCTTAAAACAAGAAGCAGTAAATAACTTATTAAATATTGAGCAAATTACAAATGATTATTTCGATCATGATTTTGGATTAACATACATTGATAATTTTTTAAGTCCTAAAGCTCTAGAATCTTTACGTAAATTTTTACTTGAAAATACAATTTGGTTTGATGTTAAAAGAGGTGGATATCTTGGAGCTTATCTAAAGGAGGGGTTAGCGAGTCCATTGATTTTTCAAATTGCAGAAGAGTTAAGAAAAAAATTCCCGAAAATTTTTAAAGATCATCCTATAAACCAAATATGGGCTTTTAAATATGATAGTCGAGCCAAAAACAAAACTTCCTCTCTTAGTGGTATAAATGTCCACGCAGATTTTGCGGCAGTAAATGTAAACTTTTGGATTACACCTAGCGAAGCTAATTTAAATTCTGATTCTGGTGGCTTAATTGTTTACGATGTAGAAGCTCCAAAAGATTGGAATTTTAATATTTTTAATAATGATGTAAAAAAAATGCGAGAAGAGCTAAAAAAAAGTAAAGGGAACACAAAAGTTATTCCATATAACGAAAATCGTGCTGTTGTTTTTAATTCTAATTTATTTCACGAAACTGATAACTATGACTTCAAAATGGGATATGAGAATCGTAGAATTAATGTTACATTGTTATATGGATCTAGAAATTAATCAAATAAATTTTCAAAAAAGGAATCAGTCTGTATATACAAGTTTATCTGCAAGGTCACCGAAGCGGTAATTTCAAACAATACCTATCAAGATTTGTGGTTTTTTATTCATATTAGTACCCAATACTATTTATTGGATCAGTGACATAAAGAATTATTTGGAAGACGAGATTAGGAGGCAACGAAAGTTTTTTAAGTAGCAAAAGAGTCATACCTTGAGTCACATTGAAATTCTCTTTCTGTTTATTCACATTTTCCCCAAAAAAGAGATAAAGGTTGGAGCATTGATATTCTTTTCATCAACAGCAGTCGTGATGGGAACTAATTTCCATCCAAGTAAATTTCTTTTTTTATTATATCTCCCATTTCAGTTTCTTGTTTTGAAGTATTGGCATTCCCAACTGCATAATAAATATCAAGATCATTTTCAATTGTAGTCAAGAGAACAAATCGATTACAAATTGGGATTGAATTTGAATATCAAAAGAGATGGGAATAAAGAAGGAGTTCTAGAACCTAAGTTCAATCAGATCGAAGTTATTTATTACGGAAAGAACGTTCAGTTAAATAAACATGTGTTGAACTCATAGGGGGAATGAAAATGATTATTGATAAATATAAGTTGGTTTAGAAAAAGCACAAAAAAACCGCCTATATCTAGGCGGTTTTTTTGAGGATCTTAAGCAAGTGTTTCCTTGTTTCCACTGCTGGAGGATCCTAACTCCTCACAAAACTAACTTAAAGGGATAAGAGTACATAACATTATGAAGCAGTAAAGTTTGTCAACTGTCACAGATAAGAAGCATTAAAAATATCCCCGTAACTGTTTTAATTGGAAGCCTTGTCAATAAAGAAGTATTTAGAGAATTGAGTATCATACTTTTCCTTCTAGCTGCCATTGATTTTCGGACTTATTTACCTATATTTTCCTTTCTGTTGAGCATAAAGATATTAAAAATAGATATTCGCATCAATCGCACTCTGAAAAGGACAGAAAGCTTTATGTAACAAGACGAACATCAACGATTGAATATTGTGTTTATAATAATTATGTAGCAACAGCTACTTAAAACGTTCAACTCATCAAAAGATGAGCCGCAGTTTGACTCAAGCCAAGGAACGGGGACTTGAGCATATTTCGGAGAGTCCAAATGTCTTTAACCTACAGAGGCCTTAAATACAACCAGCACAAAGCAGTTGTAGAAAAACAGCAAGTAACGCTTACTTATCGTGGTAAGTCATATCTAAGCTAAATTAAATTATCTAAATCCAATCAAACCCCTTTTAAAGGGGTTTTTTTATGCAGGAAAAAAATTACTTAATAATCTTAGGCCTTTTGTCTAAATAAATATTTATCATCGCCAAACTAAAAATCATTATAAAAGAAATTATAAATAGCAAAAGATGATTTCCAGATATCATATCTAACTCGCCATTTAATATTTTATCCAAAAAATTCTTCAATCCCATATCTTTGATTTTTCTTGCTGCAAAACCACTTGCTACAAATGGTGCATCAGAGATTAAAATGCTAAAAATCAAAGCAGGCATAAACCTTTTCCACGTTATTTTTGTGAGCCCTATCGCATAACAAACAAAATCAAAGAATTGCGACATCAATAGGGCTGTCATAAGAAAATAATTCTTTTCTAAGTAATTCTTTCCAAAACTTTCAACTCTTTCCATTTGCCTTGAACCCAATAGTTGACTAATATAATTCCTTCCTAGTTTTCTAGCCAATAAAAATGATATTGAACAAGATAAAAAATCTGCGATAAAGATAATAACTAGACCCTGAGTAAATCCAAATTGAAATCCTGCAGCTACAGAGAATATTGTTCCAGGCAAAACTGGTAAAATAATGCTGATAGACCTTAGAGAAAACAATACAGCTATTAATATTAGATTAAAAAATCTATTTGAATTAAGTCTGATTACAACTTTATAAAGAAAATCCCTGATTATATTAATATCGAAGTTGATAAAACTAACAATTAAAATAACAAGAACAAAAACTAATATTGCATACCTTAAAATCTTTTTATTTACTAAATTATTAAACATAAAAGATTGATTCCTATTAGGATCTCAATTAATCTCTAAATAATAGTATATTTATTTTTTAAATTGATATAAAGATTTCTAATTCTGTTGAAATTTTAAGCTACACATTGTGTTTGCCTCCGACAATGGCATTTCTCCAGAGTTCCATTTTTCATAAACGCAGGTATAAAAAGGTTCATTTAAACTGGTTAAGTCATTTTTTTGATCTATTAATTCTCTTAGGTATTTAGCTTTTGCCTTCAGATATTCTTTTTTGTATAGCCAATACATAATTTCAGCAACCCCCACAAAACTCAAAGAGAACGCAAAAATAACGATAAGATGATGAATCAATCTATCTCCACTGGGAACTGTATTTTATGTCCAATTTCCACTAAAAGTAACTCGTAAATAATACTCAATACTCCTTCCCTTACTTTAGATAAATCAAGGATTACTAGCTTTGACCCTTGCTATTAGGACTTCTCAAGCAATATGAATTCAAGCTGATGTTGTTTAGCAATCTGAAAAAAAAAATGCGTCTAACTACTTAGGAGGCTATCTTCATTTAACCTTAGCCTCATTGAATGATTTATTTTGTTAGAAGAAGTAAAAAATTGTACAGAACATTGTCATCAAGAAATTCACTGCTTAAGCCATTAAAAGACATAGTCTTATCAGGTAAAACAAGACATGAGAATTGGAGGAGGAAACAACTTAATCTTCTCTCAAATTTATTAGAAAATCATCAAGATGAAATCTTAAAGGCCTTGAGCGAGGATTTAGGAAAACCACCCACAGAGGGATTTTTCGAAATAATTGCTGTAAAACAAGAAATTAAGCTTGCACAGAAAAATCTATCCAAATGGATGAAAGTGAAGCAAATCAATGTTCCTGTTTCACTAAGACCTGCTAAAGCATTTGTTCAACCAGACCCCCTAGGATGTGTTCTAATAATTGGTCCATGGAATTATCCTTTTTCTTTAACTCTTCAACCATTAGTAGGAGCTTTAGCCGCTGGGAACACTGCTGTTTTAAAACCCTCAGAGCATGCGCCCAATGTATCAAATCTAATAAAAAAACTCATAGAAAAATATTTTCAACCAGAGATCGCAAAAGTTGTCGAAGGTGATGGAAATACTGCTGCTAATTTAATGACTCAACAATTTGATCACGTCTTTTTTACAGGTGGAGAGAATATAGGCAAAAAAGTAATGGAAGCCGCCTCAAAAAACCTTACTCCAGTAACTTTAGAACTTGGAGGAAAAAGCCCAGCGGTTGTTATTGATGGTGCAAATCTAGAAGTGACTGCAAAGAGAATCATATGGGGAAAAAGTCTAAATGCTGGTCAAACATGTATAGCCCCGGATCATTTACTGGTTGAGCATAAACTTTTGGATTCTTTAATTTCTAATTTAAAAAATTCGATTAATTCTTTTTACGGAAATAATCCCCTAGATTCAAAACATCTTGGAAGCATTATTAATCAAAACCAATTTAATAGACTTAATAATTTACTAAAAGAAGCTAAAAAGAATGGCCAGATAATATACGGAGGGTATAGCAATGAAACAAAAAGAAAGATTAGCCCTACTCTTATAAAAATCGAGAATAGAAATGATCCATTAATGAAGGAAGAACTTTTTGGTCCTTTGCTACCTATCTTATCTATTAAAAATCTCGACGAGGCAATTTCAGAATTCAAGTTTTTGCCGAAACCTCTCGCTTTATATCTTTTTGGAGGGGGTGACAAGGAGCAAGGGCAAATACTCGCACTGACCTCTTCTGGAGGTGTTTGCTTTAATGATGTGGTTTTACAGGCTGGGATACCAGAACTTCCATTTGGAGGCGTTGGATTAAGTGGTATGGGGAAATACCATGGCAAAGCAGGTTTTGATAACTTAACTCATTACAAATCAGTCCTAAAAAGGCCTTTTTGGCTAGATCTAAATTTCAGATACCCCCCTTATAATTTAGATTTATCTTTACTCAATAGATTAATAGGTTAATATAAAATCACTACCATGAGTTGAATTATTAATTTATACTAGAGATGATCACAAAGATAAAAACAACTATAAGTCTATTTCATCTAAAAAGTATTATTTTTTTCTTATCAATATTCACCTTAAACGTTAATGCAGAAACAAAGATAATCGCAAAGAGTGGTGATACACTTTTAAAGATATCCAAGCAATATGAAGTTCCTTTAAAAGAACTAATGTATAAAAATAATTTTAATGATGCAACCAAAATAATCGAAGGTAAAGTTATAGTATTACCTCTGAGAAATTTTGATAAAAATTTTAAAATTGATAATCTTACCTACAGAGTTGTCGAAGGAGATACTCTCTATAAAATCGCAAGAGATCATAACGTAGATTTAAAAGATATTATTGCTATAAACAATATAGAAAATAACTCTTTACTTGAAATCAATCAGATTATTATACTTCCAAAGGGTGCAATCCATAAGAAAGTAATTAGTAATAATAATAAAGTTGCAAGTAAAAAAGTTTTTTATCATCAAACTTCTAAAGAAGAAGATCTTTCAACGATTGCAGAGATACACAAAATTCCAATAGAAGAAATTAATATTCTGAACAATTTAAACAATACTGCAAAAATTAATCCTAATATAAAGTTAAAACTAAGAAAAAATAAAGCTTCAAAATGGCTGAAATACGGCTCATTAATGATCAATTGGTCAGACTGGACATATCTTGATGGAAATTATATTACTCAAGCTAAAACAAAAAAAAATAAATCTTTCTACATAGCTCTTAACTGCAAAAAGAGAGCCTTAAACAATACATTAAATAATAATTACTGGACAAGCTGGTATTTTCCTGAGACCGATTTTGAATTCAAATTAATTAATGACTTTTGTGCTTAAGATTTTAAAATTTCAATTATTTATTCATGTTAAGAGATGGAGGTTCTAACCTGTCAGAACCTTCCTCAACAAGTTGCAATCTCAATCTTTTCCCACCGGAAAGTTCTCCAAGAGAAACTCTTATAGTTGAACCAGTGAGAGTTTGAAGTGTGTCTAAAAGCTCTCTTAGATAAGGAGTGCTACTTCCAGACTCGATCCATAATCTCTCTTGCAAGCCCTCTAATCTTTTCCAAGCAGAATGAAACTTTAAAATGGAACTTTCTATAGTTTTGGCCTGTCCAAAAGCATCTGAAAGCAATCCTAAAGAATCCAATCTGAGAGCTTCCTGAGTGGCTTTATCTAAATTTAAATCCTTATCTTGAAAAGCTCTTAATGCTAAAGAAGCATCTAAAGACTTGCCGATCCATTTAGCAGTATTCGTCATATCTTTTACTGAATCAATTTCAGGATTTTCTCGTAAAGTTTCGCATATTTCTTCTTGCTGAATAGGAGATAACTTAGATAATTCTCTTACCAATGGAGCAACAAACTTAGCTGGTAATAAATTTGATTGCGTTTTTTCTCTGATTTCAACCGGCAAAAGAGAGCTGGTTGCTGCCATGAATTCGTCAGTCAAGCTCTTTACTTGTCTTCTCGTTATGTCCTTCCCTTCATTCGCAGCTTCAGAAATCATATGTTGAATCTCTGGCTCAGCTTGCGCCGTTTCGATAAAAGCTCTTTTAGAAAAATTATTTACACTTGATTCTTCCAGTATTCCATCAACTACAAGATTATCCGATGAATCAGCTAATTGAATAAGGGAATATGCTTTGCTTTTACTAATTTCCATCTCCCTTAACCATTGCAAAAATCCTGTACCTCTACCATCTCCACCTCTCTTTTCTCGATCTCTTACTACACGTAAGATCCTTCCTCTCCAAATTTCCGTTTGCAAATCAAACTGCTCACAAATTGACCATGCATTTTCTAATTTCTCAATGAAATCAACATTACTCAAATCATCTTGCTCAGGATCAGGTAAATCAAAAGTAAGCGAAGAGGGGTCTAAAGATGACTGGGATATCACAAAAAATAAATTTGTTAAAAGTTCAATTCTTCAAAGCTAATTGAAAATTTGACCAAAAATCAATTATTTTTGTCTGGAAGTGAAAAATCCTTAAAAGCGAACAACTTTTTGAAAATCCCAACGACAGTCTGTGACACATCTACAAATATCTCCTGTTTTGATAGATAATAATAATATCAAAAATCATTTAGGGAACTCAGATGAGCTTTGCAAGAAAAGATAAGGTTCGCATCTTGCGTCAAGAATCATATTGGTTCAATCAAATAGGAGAAATTGTATCTATCGATAAGTCACCAGCAATGAGGTACCCAGTGACTGTCAAATTCGAAAAATGCGATTTCAAAGCTTTTAGCGGTGTTGATGGTGGTGCCAACACCAGCCAATTTTCAGTGAAGGAATTAGAAGCTGCTGCAAGTTAGCAGTATTATTACTTTTGCCAGAATTACCCGAAGTTGAGACAGTTAGAAAGGGACTAGAGAAACTTCTAAATAATTTTTATATTCAAAGAATAGAAGTTTTGAAAGAGCGTTCAATTGCTAGTGTTGGTGGATCTAGAATTTTCATTAGTAATATTCAAAATAATTATTTAGGTAATTGGGAAAGAAGAGGTAAATATTTAATAGGGGCCCTCATTTCGAAAAACAAAATTAGAACCGGTTATTTAGTTGTTCACTTAAGAATGACCGGGCAATTTAAATTACTTGAAAAAAAAATAGAACCATGTCCTCATACTAGAGTAAGATTTTTTGAAAATAATAGTAAAGAACTACGTTTTGTAGATATTCGGAATTTTGGACAAATGTGGTATGTACCCTCCTCGAAATCGGTATCGGAAATTGTATCAGGAATTAAAAGATTAGGCCCAGAACCATTCAGTCCTGCTTTTAATAGTATTTATTTAGAGGCATATTTAAAGAAAAAAACTCGTTCAATTAAATCTGCATTGTTGGATCAAAAAACTGTTGCTGGTGTTGGAAATATCTATGCAGATGAAACATTATTTGAGGCAGGTATTAATCCAAAAACTGAAAGTAGAACTTTAAAAAGCTGTGAATTAAAAAGACTTTGTAAAAGTCTTGTCAAAGTTTTAAATATAAGTATTGGAGAAGGGGGAACTACTTTTAGTGATTTTAGAGATTTAGAAGGAATTAATGGAAATTATGGAGGAAAAGCTTGGGTATATAGAAGAGGTGGTAAAAGTTGTAGAAAATGTGGAGAAAAAATATTACGAGAAAAACTCTGTGGCAGAAGCACTCACTGGTGTCCAAATTGCCAAAAATAATTGAGCATTAAAAAAGGGTCCGAAAGAACCCTTTTTAAAAATTTTACCTGGCATTGAGCTATTTTCTCAGGGGGCTACCCCCCAAATATCGTCGCCGCTGATGCGTTTCACAACCGAGTTCGAGATGGGTCGGAGTGGTTCCACATCGCCATGAACACCAGGATAGTGTTGTTTTTGAACCCTGAAAACTGCATAGATATTATTAAAAATAATATAAAAGAATAAAGCAATAATTTGAGTAAAAGCAAAAGAAGGTCAAGCCCTCGATCTATTAGTACTCCTCCGCTGCATCTGTTACCAGACTTCCACGTAGAGCCTATCAACGGGTGTTCTTCCCGTGATCTTACTGGTTTAAACCATGGGAATACTCATCTTGAGGTGGGCTTCCCACTTAGATGCTTTCAGCGGTTATCCACTCCGCACATGGCTACCCAGCGTTTACCGTTGGCACGATAACTGGTACACCAGAGGTGCGTTCCTCCCGGTCCTCTCGTACTAGGGAGAAATCCTCTCAATATTCCTGCGCATACACCGGATATGGACCGAACTGTCTCACGACGTTCTGAACCCAGCTCGCGTACCGCTTTAATGGGCGAACAGCCCAACCCTTGGGACCGACTTCAGCCCCAGGTTGCGATGAGCCGACATCGAGGTGCCAAACCTCCCCGTCGATGTGAACTCTTGGGGGAGATCAGCCTGTTATCCCTAGAGTAACTTTTATCCGTTGAGCGACGGCCCTTCCACTCAGAACCGTCGGATCACTAAAACCGACTTTCGTCCCTGTTCGACTTGTAGGTCTCACAGTCAAGCTTCCTTCTGCTTTTGCACTCGACGACTGATTTCCAACCAGCCTGAGGAAACCTTTGTGCGCCTCCGTTACCTTTTAGGAGGCGACCGCCCCAGTCAAACTGCCCAGCAGATACTGTCCGTTTCCCGGATAACGGGTAAACGTTAGATCTCTAGCTCTGAAAGAGTGGTATCTCACCGTTGACTCAGTAGCACCCAAAAGCACTACTTCAATGTCTCCCACCTATCCTGCGCATTCAGAGCCCGAGAACAATACCAACCTGCAGTAAAGCTTCATAGGGTCTTTCTGTCCGGGTGTATGTAGTCCGCATCTTCACAGACAATTCTATTTCGCCGAGCCTCTCTCCGAGACAGCGCCCAGATCGTTACACCTTTCGTGCGGGTCGGAACTTACCCGACAAGGAATTTCGCTACCTTAGGACCGTTATAGTTACGGCCGCCGTTCACCGGGGCTTCAGTCACTAGCTTCGCTTACGCTAACCAGCTTCCTTAACCTTCCGGCACTGGGCAGGTGTCAGCCCCCATACATCGTCTTGCGACTTAGCGGAGACCTGTGTTTTTGGTAAACAGTCGCCTGGGCCTCTTCACTGCGACCAGCTTGCGCTGGCATCCCTTCTCCCGAAGTTACGGGACCATTTTGCCGAGTTCCTTAGAGAGAGTTATCTCGCGCCCCTCGGTATTCTCTACCACCCCACCTGTGTCGGTTTCGGGTACTGGCAATTATGCCTTAACGGGTATAGGGATTTTCTTGGAAGCATGACATCACCAACTTCGCTGCCGTAGCAGCTCGTACTCACGCCTCAGCTCAGAACGTTTTCTCCGTTCCTCAAAGCCTCGAACGCTTGAACCAGTAACCAACATCTGGATTGGCTAGCCTTCTCCGTCCCCCTTCCCAAAACATAATTGGTACAGGAATGTTGACCTGTTATCCATCGACTACGCCTTTCGGCCTGACCTTAGGACCAGACTAACCCTCCGCGGACGAGCCTGCCGGAGGAACCCTTAGGGTTTCGGGGCATGGGATTCTCACCCATGTTTTCGCTACTCAAGCCGACATTCTCACTTCTATGCAGTCCACGCCCGCTCACGCTAACGCTTCACCCCACATAGAACGCTCCCCTACCATTTATAAATAAATCCGCAGCTTCGGTACAACACTTAGCCCCGTTCATTTTCGGCGCAGGATCGCTCGACCAGTGGGCTATTACGCACTCCTTTGAGGATGGCTGCTTCTAAGCAAACCTCCTGGTTGTCTGGGCAATCCCACCTCCTTTATCACTTAGTGTTGATTTTGGGACCTTAGCTGGCGGTCTGGGCTGTTTCCCTTTCGACTATGGAGCTTATCCCCCACAGTCTGACTGCCTAGTTACACACAGGGTATTCAGAGTTCATCACGATTTGGTACCGCTCTCGCAGCCCGCACCGAAATGGTCGCTTTACCCCCCTGCTGGAGCACTAGACGCTACGCCTCAACGTATTTCGGGGAGAACCAGCTAGCTCCTGGTTCGATTGGCATTTCACCCCTAACCACAGCTCATCCGGTGACTTTTCAACGTCAGTCGGTTGGGACCTCCACTTGGTATCACCCAAGCTTCATCCTGGCCATGGTTAGATCACCAGGGGGCGGGGCTATAAACACTGACAAAACGCCCTATTCAGACTCGCTTTCGCTATGGCTCCACCATTCTCGGTTTAACCCGCCAGTGCCTATAAGTCGCCGGCTCATTCTTCAACAGGCACACGGTCACCCGATAAGTCGGGCTCCCATTGCTTGTAGGCTCATGGTTTCATGTTCTATTTCACTCCCCTCCCGGGGTTCTTTTCACCTTTCCCTCACGGTACTGTTGCGCTAGCGGTCACACAGGAGTACTTAGCCTTACGAGGTGGTCCTCGTAGATTCACACGGAATTCCACGTGCTCCGTGCTACTCGGGATACAGATAGGCTAACTCTCCTTTCGATTACGGGGCTTTCACCCTCTGTGGCGCGCCATTCAAGCGCTTCTTCTAGGTTTGTTAGTCCACATTTCTGTCCCACAACCCCGATAGTCGAAACTATCGGTTTGGGCTGTTCCCCGTTCGCTCGCCGCTACTTAGGGAGTCGTTATTTACTTTCCTTTCCTCCAGCTACTAAGATGTTTCAGTTCGCTGGGTTGGCTCGTGCCAGCCTATATATTCAGCTGGCCGTTCTAAGGGT
>QCIK01000020.1 GCA_003216715.1 Prochlorococcus sp. AG-402-L09
TGTTTTACGAGTAAACACTTCCGCTTCTTGTAAATTGCCAAGAGCTCTCAGAATGTTTCCTAGATTGGAATAAGCCTCTGCGAGTCCAGGTTTGAGTTCAATGGCTTTGCGAGTAAATACTTCCGCTTCTTGTAAGTTGCCAAGATCTATCAAAATACTTCCTAGATTTAAATGAGCCTGAGGATAATCAGGCTTATATTTAATTGCTTGCCTATAGCACATTTCTGATTGTTTTAATTTACCAAGACTCTGTAAAATTGATCCATAATTAGAGAAGGCTCTATGATCAATAAATCCTTTATTGATGAAACTTTGATAATATTTTGCTGCTTCTGAAAAATTTCCTTGTGAATGATAATGAAATGCTTGATTAATGATTTGTTCTTTTGAATTTTGATTAATAGCTTTATTTTGTTGAGTTTCTCCAAAAGCAAATGGTACTGAGAATGTTTTAATTTTCTTGAGCCTTTTTGTTTCCCCAGATTCTTCCATCTATGTTGTTTCTATCCTTTTATTCCTTGTATTTTACAACTACAATCATATTTGATTCTTTTCAGAATTATTTCTTTTCTTAGAGCAGTAAAACAAAAGGACAAACTCGCGAAAGTGAAACTGAATGTCATACGATATGTGAAAGCCTTGAAACGGAAGCATCAAAGGACAAAAACATCTTGTATTCCTCAGCTAAACGTTTCAATAGAATTAACAAATGATTATTTTTTCTTGAGTAATTGGCATTAGAAGGGGTATTTGGGGTAAGAATTATAAAGTGAGCGTGATTATGACTACTGACAAGTAGTTATAAGTGTAGAATATCTCTTCCATGCGACTTCTATCTAGTAATTCAAGTACTAAAGTATTACCTATTTCAAGTGTCACTTGAACAATCTTCTTTTCATTTACTCCGAAAAAAGATTAGATAGTTTATTTTCTCTACACCTGGTATTTATTTCAATTTTTAGGAATCTAAATTTATACCCTCAATTTACTATGTCGATGCCAATTTTCTGTAGTAAGTATTTAAAAGGCACAAAAAAACCTGCTTAAAGCAGGTTTTTTTGAAGATCAGTCGCAAGTGTTTCCTTGTTTCCACTGCGGAGGATCTCAACTCCTCACTTACATAATTTATTCAAAGTGACGATGACGAGAAGGATGAGTATATGAGTTTCTTAACTGTCACACTCAATAATTTAGCCAATTTTGAATGGATTCAATATAAAAAAAGATTAATTTTATCTGCTCCTCCCATACCCCTTCTTAAGTCACTAATGAGAGCAAAAGAATACGTTCTCTACTACTCTTACCATATTATTCTATTGGCTTTAAATCTGTTCTAAAACTGCTTTTTTAGGCTAAATTCTATAGTTAGTATTAATACTCATTGTAATTAAATAGATAAGTAAAGAAGTCTAGCCTTATTTTTTAGAGGCGTTTTAATATTTAGAGTTGTAGATTTTAAATGTCCCTTGCAACGACTAAGCTTGAGTTGACCGACGTTAGTACAATTTCAATTCCTACAGATGCAATATTGATACTCTCTCTATTAATTGTCTTTGCATTACTAGGTTATTTCTTTCAAAAAATCCTAGACAATCAAACAAATCAATGTGTAGAAAAAGTAGACGATAATTTAAATATTGAATTATTGAAAGAAAAACTAGAAGATCAATTAATTCTTGAGTCAGAAATAATGAATCAGGAAAAACCAGAAAAGCTAAAAATTAAAAAACTAAATTTCATACCAGCATCAAGACTTTTGGGAATTGGTAGCTTGGCTGTTGTAGCGATAGGAGGATCCACTCTCTTAGGGATACCAAACATCCAAAATGCATATAAAAGATTAAACATTATTCAGGTGAATCAGAATAGAGAAAATAAATCAGCAAAATCTTTATTATTAACGGCAAAAATAAAATCATCAAATCAATCTCAAATTAAGATGAAAAAGATCAGTTATATTGATCCCTTATTATCAACTAACAATAGGTCCAAAAACAATAATGTTTACCAGGTTAAGACAAGACAAACAGAAGATTTTTTCTTTTTCTAAGACATTCTATTTAAAATAATAGGCATCTTTAACAATGTAAATCAGCAATTAATCAGCAAACCACTATTCTTTGCGGACTGCTATATAAACATCCCCTCTACCTTCAATACCAGTTGTGAGCATGACTACATCACATGCTCCAAACTTAATACATTCACCTCCATCAGTAATAATCGTAGCTTCACCTTCAAGCGACTAGAAAGTTTCTTTAGCCTCATTAGTTCAATTGAAATAGCTTGCTTTACAAGTCCAGATTGGCCAGTTTCTAATTCCAAATTCCTTAACTATACTTTCAGGAGAAGGAGAGGTAACTGCTATAGACAAGAGTTGAAAATATAGTGGACTTTTATTTAGATATTAATGGCTTTTGAAATCCAATACAATCTCTCATTGATCAAGGAGAAAAGAACAGCGAATACAAAATTAGCTAGCAAGAGGCTAAGGACTTCTTATCTGAAGTCATTCAATCACACAAGAATATAAGACAGATATGCATCCATTAGTTGTTTTAATAATGGCTTATATCAACATACTTTTTCCAGAACTTGATGAAGTGAAGCTTTGAGGCAAAAGCGCAAACATTCTAACTAAATAGATTTATGAGAGTGTCATATCGTTTATAAGGTTGCCTTTAAGGAAGTCAGAAACCACTAAAGTTGATTTTAAACCAGCAACTTTAAGAGGGAAGAAAAGACAATTAAGACAACAATTACCTCTATTGATGCCCCATTAATGCATGTCCTGTTATCACTTTCTTTATCTTTGTCTAACCAACTATTAACTCATCAATAATGATCATCTCTATCGTTTCTGAATGACGATATGGATTATCCCTATTGATACTTACCTAACAACTAAGAATAAAGAGAAGAAAAACAACAAGCTACAATATCGAAAAATCAAGTCAAAACAAGCTTAATTGTGTAGAGAAGCAGATCAGAGATGTTAGAGAGCTTGATATGGGTTGATCAATCCAGACAAACTGTTCGGATAGAATATCTAGAACATTTAGAATATCTATTTTAGATGTATAGTGAATATTAATTACTTATTAAACTTTTAAAAGCAACTAGTAAAAGGAGCTCAAAAAAAGTTTTTTAAATTATTCTAATTCTTTTGCTTGAAAATATCAAAAGGAATGTTTAGCTTGAAAAGCAAAATTTAGGATGAGTTACTCGAAAGTTAGCGGTAGATATTTTTATGGGAACGGTGATTTTTATCATTTTGAAGGTTATATAACTGATCTTTGGGGAGGCGGGAACTATTACTCAGGACAATACGTCTATTCGTATTCTTCAATTTTTGATTATTTTGACTCTTGGGATTCATATAACAATACAGGAAATTATGGATATTATTTACTTGATGAAGTAATTAATTATTCAGGATCAATCTACAATGGTTCTGATTGGGAAAATAATGGCCTCAAAGTATTAAGTTACTTTGATACAAATTCAGAGCTAATACTCATTCCTGATGAAAGTAAAACTTATGGACTAGGAGGTGAAAGTGGATATATAAATGGATACACTTCTGGATCAATATACTATAGTAATTCCACATCATTAGATCTGGGGAAACTAAATTATGAAGGAGATTTATGGGGAGAAGAGTTAGGTCTTATAAATAAAAATCAAATAAGATCAATTACAGGAAATGTAAGCTCTAACGCTCATAAATTCCACAGATTTGATTGTTATAAAAAAAGTTATATAAACTTTACTTTAGATAATTTCTTACATGATCTAGATTTTGAGCTTTTTAAATACAACAATAAAGCTGAAAGTTGGGAAATTGTTTTTACCGCACAAAGTAATAGCAATATTTCAGAAGAGTTTTTTAAAGTATTAGATCCTAATAGTTATGTAATAGCTGTAACTAACTATGATAATAATTCTAATCAGACATATAAATTAGAAGTTGACTCAAAATCATTTCATCAAAAAACAATTCTTCCAAATGACCCAAGGTTTGA
This sequence comes from Prochlorococcus sp. AG-402-L09, assembly GCA_003216715.1. Classification (GTDB taxonomy): domain Bacteria; phylum Cyanobacteriota; class Cyanobacteriia; order PCC-6307; family Cyanobiaceae; genus Prochlorococcus_B. Next base: position 4,026 of record QCIK01000020.1, read on the forward strand.
GGAACAATGGAGCTTGCTTAATTACGGACAAGGTGATGGTTTTGATTATGCCGATATTTTTGCACCAGAAGGTTGGAAGACAAGATCAACATCTCCTAATGTTGTTGTTGCAGTTATAGATAGTGGTATAGATTATAACCATGAGGACTTACAAAATAATATATGGAAAAATGATCTAGAAATTGCAAATAATGGTATTGATGATGATTTAAATGGATATATAGATGATTATCTTGGATGGGATTTTTATAACAATGATAAAGATCCTCATCCCTATAGCTACTCAAATATACATGGTACTCATGTAGCAGGGATAATTGGAGCAGAAGGAAATAATGGCAAGGGAATAGCAGGTGTAACGTGGGATGTTGAACTTATGAACTTAAAAGTCTTTTCTGATTATAAAGAAATTAAAACGGCTTATGTTTCAGATCTTTGGGATGCAATTATATATGCAGCAGATAACGGCGCTGACATTATAAATCTTTCGCTTGGAATTGATATTGGAAGACAAATTGTTGAAGGTGGATATTATTATAAAGGTTCTTTTAATGACTTTAAAAAGATTGCACCAGACGTTTATAACGGATGGTACTCGGTTTTAAAATATGCAGCAGATAAAGGTTGTTCAATAATTGCCGCGGCAGGAAATGAATTTAGTAGTAATGATGATTTTACTTGTATCCCAGCTGATTTTTCTTCTGAAATTCCAGGAATGATTTCGGTTGCCGCTGCATCAAATAAAGGAAGAATTGCATCTTATTCAAATTATGGAAATATCATCTCAATAGCTGCCCCAGGAGGAGATTTTAATTCTGGGAAAGCGTCTCAAATTTTAAGTACTGCTCCATATAATCGTTATAAAGCTATTAGTGGTACTTCTATGGCAGCACCACTAGTAGCTGGTGCTGCTGCATTATTACTCGCAGAGAAACCTTCTTTGTCGCCCGCAGAAATAAAAGAGATACTAAGTAATAGCTCATATAAATACAAATGGTTAGAAGGAAGCGTTGATTCAGGTTTTCTTGATCTTTATGAGGCTCTTAATCAAAGTCAAAACGTTATTTCAAACAAAGCTCCTACTGGCTGGGAAATTTCTGCAACTAGTTTTGATGAAAATATTCCTGCTGGGTCAAAAATTGCAACTCTTTCTGCAATAGATGAAAACTTACTTGATACTCATACTTTTTCATTTGTCGATGGATATGTACAAAGTTCTGGGAATAAATTCTTCACAATAGATGGTAATTATTTAAAAATTAATAGCTCTCCTGATTATGAATTAAAGAGTTCATATTCAATCACTTTAAAAGCAACTGATCAAGATGGATTAAGTTCTCCTGATTTATACATAGATTTATCAGTTAATGATCTTAATGAAGTAGGGAAACCAACTGATATATCTTTATCAACCTCAAGTTTTAATGAAAATATTAATGCCAATTCTTCTATAGCAATATTATCTAGTACGGATCCCGATTCAAACGATAATCATATGTACTCATTAGTTAGTGGTTCTGGTGATACTGATAACAACTCATTTATTATTAATGGCACATCATTAAAAATTAAAGCTTCTCCTGATTACGAAACAAAATCTTCCTACAAAATACGCATAAAAACAACTGATAGTTCTGGCAATACCTACTCAAAAGCATTAACTCTATCCGTCAATGATATAAACGAAGCACCAACATCATGGGATTTTTCCTCGTATATCTTTAATGAAAATATCGCTGCAAATTCAACAGTCGCAATTATTTCAGCAGTTGATGAAGATCAATCAGATACTCATACATTTTCATTAATTGATGGTTATTCATTCATTTCAGATAATAGGAACTTTTATATTGATGGTAATAAATTAAAAATCAGGACTTCACCTGATTATGAAACTCAAAGTTCTTATACAGTTGTTGTCAGAGTCACTGATGCAGCAGGTTTAACCTCACCGGATCTATACAACACTCTTTGGGTGAATGACCTGGTAGAAAAAGAGAAGCAAGTATCAGTCATTGCAACTGAAACCAATGGATTTACTAAAGGAACCAAATATACGTTGAATGGGATTAAAGATTATGACGGCAACCTTCATGGTTATTTAGGAAATGAAGCACCAGCTGACGTAATTTCTGGATATAAATATCAAGGCACGTTAGATGTCAACAATGATGGAATGCAAGAAGCTATGTATACAAATAGTGTGAGTGGAAGATGGGTGACAGCATCGATTGATCCAATTACAGGAGCCTTTGATTACACCAAGCATGGAGCAGGAGGAACAACAAGAATCGTAGGGATTTATGAGGATCCATTAGTGGCGAATGGAACGGTCGAAAAAGATAGCGTCTTTGATGGTTCGAGAACATTTATCAATGATCTAAAGCTAGATAATCTAATACTTAAAACTGTTGGTGATTTTGATGGGGATGGATTTCAAGAACTTTATTGGAGCAAGGTAGATAATACTGCCTACTTAAGAGCTATTATGCATGCTGATGGCAATATCCAATATGCTAACTATCAAAACCTGCAGCAAATGAATGATTATTTAACTGGTAATGGCTTTGCAGATACTGTTGCTTTGATTGGCTGAATGAATTACTACCAATACAAATCAATGGATGAAACATATCCAAGATCATTACTTTAATCATATAGCTCATAAATCTACCTAAATCCTTGGTAAAGGTAGAAAGATCAAACTAGCTAAAGGTAGTCTTTTATGGATTGGCTCTTCGTAAATTTCAAATCCATAAATCATTAAGCTATCTATTCACATAAGGATTGAGGTCAATTTCTAATAGATTCCAATGGCTTTATTCTGAACTGACTCCCCCAAAATTTCCTCATTCTGAAGCTTCTAAAATGGATTCAAAAAAATTCTGGAATATCCTTTGACAGTGTTTTAGTTGATTGTAGCAGCAGAAATTTTCTCTTCACAATCGGTATCTCCTTCTTCACAGACAACTTCAGCTTTATCAGAGTGTGAGCCGCAACTCATTGCCATCACTGATGAAACATCAAGAACTGTATGTAGAGTAGTTGCTGAAAATAGTAGGTAAGGAATGAATTTTTTCATAACCGGCTTTAGAATTTCACTATGATCTATCACCTGATTACCAACTGTGAGGTTTCAATGTTCGGTTAACTACTTAAAGCTCATAGGAATAGAAACTATTTATAAATAAACAAGTCCTAATAAAAGTAACTTATAAAATAAGAGTCGCTGATTGTGGCATTCCTCGTATCTATTGAGAGACAAAGAAATCAAGAAACATGAGTCACTTCCAATTCACTGATGAACAATTTGTAGATATAAGAAAAATCTGGAGAGATATCAATTCTCAATGCGAACTGCTGCAAGAGCAAACTGGTTATTCTGATAGCGACATAGTCAAAATGATTGATTCTGCAAAGAGTTATTGGGAAAACAACAGTTCAACAAAAAAAACTATCTAAGCACTAAGTTTTTCCCAGATCACCTCAGATTCTTTGATCAAGTCAATAGCCTCATCTCTACCAAGAATCTTTTGTGCATCATTCATTAGCTGTATATATCTAAGCCTTAGTTCTTGTTGATTCATTAGCTGCATCTGTATTTCATGCAGAGACTTCTCACTCAATGCAACATTATGTTTATTAGGTGCGTGCGAAAAGTTTAAGGAGGCATTGTGATAGCTCATTAGAATAAATCTGATTAACTTCTTAGCGAGAGAGGGAAATGCTATGCAAAACAATTTCCCTAGCTCTAGTTGAGTGTCAAAAAGGCGCTTTGCAAAACCCTTTTAAACACATGCAGGTGATTGACTTACCTACACAACGTATAAATATTTTGGCTAGGTAATTTAGCTATTGAGCTGATTAACCAGTACGGTTTTCCTTATTCAAGGTTAGAACTTTAACTATTGCAGCTTTAAGTTCTTCAGGGTAGACATTAAATGATTTTGTCCACTCACAAAATTTACAGCTAATTGCATATCTATCTTCATACCTATGTAACTTATCGAGGTAAGTTACTCTCTGAGCAGTACATGTGATGATGAGTCGTTGACTAATATCCATTAATAGGCCTTATTCAAGCCAAAAAAGCACCGTGGTTATTACTTGTTAAATCAATATGAAAAGAACACTCAAACGAAAACCCTATCCAAGCGAATGCTGGGAACTGATAAAGCGTAAAAATCAATCACTTATAAACCCAGTTAACAGAAACGATTGTTGCTTCTGGGTTACTTCCTTGTGCAGTCTTTTTTGCCTCTTCCATATTTCCAGCAACGATCGTTTCTTCAAAGGTCTTATTTTCTTGATCAATCATTGTGACTTGGAATCTCATTATCAATCAGGATAAAGAACATCGTCCTCAGTAAGAACATAAAACTCTCCTTGTGCAAGTCGATTTTCCCATTCAAGAAATGAACTCTGACAATTAGGAGTAGATGGTTCTCGATACATTTTCATCTTTTTCCAACGCGTATAAAGGGCACCTAGCAACCAAGTATTAGTTAATGACTTGGTACCATGCTTCAATAGGTTCTTTTGTTTCTCATTGAACTTTGCAGAATCCAGGAGTTCTTCCTTCCAATCTATTTTTTCAGTCATTGACTTTTGCCCTCAACCTATAAAAGGTCTCTTCGCAGCGATATGAAATACCTTTGAAGTCATCTGGAGAAGATTTCATCCAAATAGACATTGCCATCGTAATTGATTGGAGCTGATCTGGCTGCTGCAATCACTAAGAACGATGCTTACGCGTGGTCTATCCCCCTAGGTGCTGTTCTTGGCATTGGGCATTGCTAACGCTGATTGTTAATTAGGAATAATTTCCAATTATTCTCTTTACAGATTGGATTAGAAAAGCAAAACAAATTCTTACTAGGATTCGTTCTATCGACAAAGAGTGAAGGACACTCAAGGTCGCTGAAGCAGCAGATTACCCGTCTAAATGCCTTAACGAAAGATTTAAATACTTGACACTCCCAACAATGATTAATAGTATACCTGTACTATATCACTCCTCTGACCAACGGTCCTAACTCATAAAGCACCTGCGTATTAGCAGTGAGGAAAGTGCTTTTTTGATGCCTCGAATTAATGAAAGAAAATCATGAATCAACCAATCAGAGAAGCATTGCCAACACCAACAGGATGGTTAATCGGACCTAATAGAGATTTTTGTCTGTTCTTTATTCGTGATCCAAAATCGGTCATGGTTGCACCGACTGTCTTCACTCAACTTTGGTATTGCACTGAAGAAGGAATTCCAACCAAATTGAAGAACACAAGACGTCTGGACTATGAATCTGCCCATGAAACTTGGAATGAACTTCTATCTAATGATTGGGAGTTAGTAGAGCATCAAATCAATGATAAGGCAGCATGAGTCAGTACTTCCAAGACTCGTGCCATTCCCTCTTTAATTCGGTCTACAATAAAGAGTTATAGAACCTCGTCATTTCTTTTCTTAATTGGCCTCTGGTCGCGTTCAGTGAAAGTATCACGTTTATTACCTCCTCCGAAAAGGATGTGTCTTTATTTGATTTGAATTCCATTTCTCAATTCATGTTATCGAACTAGAAATCTAAGAATTCCAAGGAGAGCGATGATAATAATTCCATAAGTCCAAAGGGAACTACTATTTCTTGATACACGTTCCATCCAATCTGGAAGACCATTACTTTCAATGATGCATAGATAAAGTAATCCCAATATCAAAGTCGGAACTATAAATGCATAAAAGAAACTCATCATTATGGGTTATGATAAGTGATTAGAAAATTGGATTAAGGAATCTCTAAATGGATAACTATAAGAATGTAGATGTTAATAAATTAGCGAACATTTATTTTGAAGGTAAAGTTATGAGTCGGAACATTTTTTTAAAAGATGGTTCCAAAAAAACATTAGGAGTGATGTTGGAGGGTGGATATGAATTTAAAACTGCGTCACGAGAACTCATGGAAATCCATTCTGGAAAACTAAATGTAAAAATTGCAGGTGATAAAGATTGGACATTTATAACAGAGGGTATGGATTTTAATGTCCCCAAAAATTCTTCATTTTGTTTAGAGGTTTTAGAATTAGTCAACTACACATGCTCTTATCTTGATGATTAAAAATATTAGAGTGTGGTTAATATCATAGATATTTTCATTTTATAGCAGTACTTCGAGAGTCATAGCACCTTCCGTGGGTCAAAGTTTAATAAAGGATGAAAATTTAAGTTCAGTTAGTTGAGTGCTTGACTCAAAGGGAGCGACCAAAATCTCGCTCCCGTCTTTATGTGTTTAAGATTTCCAATGCTCATCCCATTCATTCTTTAATTCAGTCTGCGATAAAGAGTTATAGAAACCTCTCCACTTCTTTTCTGAATTTGCGTCAGTTGCACTCAATGACACCATTAGATTAATTGCTTCCTGTTTGGTGAAGGATTTTTCTGTGACTGATTTGAATATCATGTATTCGTAGCAAACTCATTGTCATTAGATACGTTTTTATTTTTATCTTGCACCCCAATTGATTCACTGAATCCAGATGCAAGTATTCCAGTAGGTATTGCTATTGAAGCAATACCCATAAGAGAAGTTATCGATGCAATTGTTTTTCCAACTGCTGTAACTGGTATCGAATCTCCATATCCAACAGCACTGACAGTTGTAATTGACCACCAAAGACATCTTGGAATTGATCCTAACAAATCTGGTTGAATAGAAGATTCAGCAAGATACATGAAAGTGCTACTGATCAACAAAAGTAAAATTGTATAAAAAATCGAAATTTGTAATTCTTGACTCTTTGATCGAAGTGCGTAATTAAAGTGATAGATACTTTGCTTAAACTTTTCACTTCTTCCAATTTTCAATATTCTTAAAAGACGAATAATCCTAAGAATTTTCAATTCAGCACGAACACCTATAAAAGATGGAACGATTGCAATGACATCTATAATTGCCATTGGTGAGACCATATAACGTAAAACACCTTTCCAACCTTTTCCAAATTTCTTTTCAAGTGGTGCAACCCATAAGCGACAAACATATTCAACGCAAAATAAACCACCAATAATCCAATCTAAAAGATCAATCTGATCACCAAATTGATAATCAATTGAGTTTTCAGTAACAATAACTGCGAAAAAAATCGAAATAAAAATGGTAATACCACAAATTTTATTGAATAAAGAAGTTCTTCCATCTGGAGAGTCATTAATTATCTCCTTATAGATTCTGAGACGTAATTCATTCATCGCTGCCTACACACTGCAATAGGAATATTCATACCATAGGCAAATCTAGATGATTTTTCCTCTAATCACCTAACGACCCAAATACAAGAGACAGCATATATGCACTATAAAATTCTCAACGAAAGCAATCCTAATTAATAAAGCATCTCCGTATGAGAAATGAGCAAGGTGCTTGATTGATGTCGAAACGTTTTAAATATGTAGAGAAGTCGTAAATAAATCTTTAGTAACTGAACCTTGAAAAATTAATCACAAGTGTAGAGAAAATACGCTTTCTACGATGTCTGGATAGAGAAGGGTACATACAGGAAACAAATCACTTGAAACCCTTGTCACTCCATCACTTCATTTCCACGGGGAACATAAGTTTTTAGTTTATGACTACGTTTGAGTAGTCAATACTATTCCCACTCAATAGAACCTCTAAAAAATACTAAGTTCAGAATCC
>QCIK01000021.1 GCA_003216715.1 Prochlorococcus sp. AG-402-L09
CGTTGAAAAAGTACTGGATGGCATTCCGCTGTATTAGTGCCAATGAGGAATGCAACGGTGTAGTGATCAAGATCTTCATAACAACAGGGAGGACCATCTGATCCAAGACTTAAATTATATCCAGCGACAGCTGAGCTCATACATAGTCTTGAATTTGCATCAAAATTATTTGTACCTAAAGCTCCTTTGAGTAATTTTTGAGCAATATAGTAGTCTTCAGTATGAAATTGTCCAGAACCATACATCGCTATAGAGTTTGGACCTTTTTTGAGTAAACTTTTTTTGATTTGTGAAACTATCTTATCTGTAGCTTCATTCCAGCTAATCGGTTGATATTTATCATTTAAATCATCTCGATACAGAGGTTGCTTTAATCTCCCTGGAGACAAGGTTTCTCCTACGGTTGCACCTTTAATACATATTTGTCCAAGGTTGGATGGATGATTGCGATCGCCTCTAGACCTCCACATTGGATAACCATCTGCATCTCTACGTACTGCTTTTCCGATTTCAGCTGGTGGTTGCATTTCTAGACCACATCCAACGCCGCAATATGGACATTGAGTAGTTAAATTTTCAATTTTCTCTGTCATCTCAATTTAATGAGATAAGAAAATAAAACCTTGGGTAGTTACCCAAGGTTTTGATTGGAAATTCATTAATATTTTAAGCAATTTCCCCTTCATGTAATTCATCGAAGGATCCTTTTGGTTCTTTAAGAAAGAAAAAGCACATGAATGCAACTATCAGCCCTGCTATTCCTAAGATTTGGAAAAAGGCACTATTGGAATTAGCAATTATCTCTGCTGTCGCTTCTCCACCTCCACTCATCCACATAGGTAGAAGACTAAAAATAGTTAGATAAGTTACTGCTCCTACGTTGCCATAGGCACCAACAAGACCAGCGACCTGTCCAGTAACTCTTCGTTTAACAAGTGGTACTAGAGCAAAAGTAGCGCCTTCCCCTGCTTGAACAAAGAAGGAAGCAAGCATTGTTATGAACAATGCGACGATAATTCCACTTATACCTGAAAAAGTACCAGGTTTGATCCAACTCATGACAAGGTATCCAATTCCAAGTCCTCCGGTTAGAAAACTCATAGTATTTTTTCTACTTCCGAGCTTGTCAGAAATTAGACCTCCAGCTGGACGTGCAACAAGGTTAACGAAAGCAAAGGAGGAGGCGAGAATACCTGCTGTTGCTTTTGGTAAATCAAATGTTGTTTCAAAAAAAGTAGGTAACATTGAAACAACTGCCAGCTCAGAACCAAAATTAACAATATATGTGAGTTCAAGAATCGCTACTTGTTTAAATTCATAACGGTCTTCTTTTGGATAAATTTTAGTTCCTGCAATTAACTCTGAGTTTGTACGAATAATCCCCCAGGTCTGAAAAGCGAACCAAATTAAAACAGCGAAAAGAGCTAATGGATATGTTCCCTCATCAAGGAAACCAACTTTCTTTAACCTCCAACATAAAACAGAAAGTATGGCTACAAACGGCACATTCATACCCAAAAGCCCCCAAAAATCTCGCATAGAAGTGACTTCTAGACCAGCTGTTTTAGTTGGACGCTGATAAATTTTTCCAGGAGGAGTATCTCTAACATTAAAGAAATAAAAGATGCCATACAATGCTGAAATCACACCACTGCCAGCGATAGCACCTCGCCAGTTAAGAACGGCACCTGTTGGTAATTCAAATCCACCTGAAAAAGAAAGTAACCCAGCAATGGCAACCATTGTCAGAGCCGAGAAAGCTGAGCCAAAATTACCCCAACCTCCATATATTCCTTCTGCTAGACCGATTTCTTTAGGTGGGAACCATTCAGCCACCATCCGAATACCAATTACAAATCCTGCACCTACAATTGAAAGTAATAAGCGAGCGATAACTAATTGATTAAAAGTTTCTGCTGAGGCGAAAAGTAAGCATGGAACTACCGAAAAAATGAGAAGGCTTGAGTATGTTTTACGTGGTCCAAATTTATCTAGAAGCATTCCGATGAGGACTCTCGCTGGAATTGTTAATGCAACATTACAGATAGCTACAGTTCGAATTTGACCCAAAGTGAGCCCCAAGTCTGCCTTAACAGTCGTAGCAAGGGGAGCCAAATTAAACCAAACAACAAAAGTTAGAAAGAACGCAAACCAAGTGAGATGAAGTGTTCGATATCTCCCTTGAAATGTCCAAAGATTGCCAAGCATTGAAATTAAAAAGTAAGAAAGAAGGCTTAAAAAGTTTGCCTATTAAAAACGGTAAAAAATCTAACCGTTTTGAAAAATTAAATCAGCCGACATACTCCGACTAAGTAGTAGTCGATACAAAAAATGAGAGTTTTATACCTATTTGTTTAATTAAGTAGTTATTGCTACTAAAACGAATTATTTGTCTGAGGATTTCAAGATCTTGAATACTATGTGGCAAAAAATACAAAATATTAGATATCGAATGTATTGATTTTCTTTAATTCAGTTTAAAATTTTTGCTGATAATCTAAATTCTCATTCATCATACTTGCATCAATCAATCAATTGAAGAAGATGAGTAAAATCAATCAACAAAAAGAGGAGACCATAAAGTTGCCTCAGAGGTTATTACAGGTTCAATATTGATAGAACTTGAACTATTTGTATTTAATTTTGTATTTGATTGTTCAATAATAATGTTATCTCGTGTCCCCAGTTCAGACCAAAGAGTGGCAGGACTAGCAATTACTGGGTCAACAGTAGTTAATTTATTTTGAACAGCAGGGGAATAGCTTCTAAAAAGCTGAACAGCTAAAGAACTAATAATGAATGCTCCTAAAAATCCTGCTGAAACAGTAATGGCACTTTTTTCAGTGCTTCGTATGGAACTTGTAGGCATGTTTAATTTGGATCGTTTTAGCTTAAGTCCCCCGTTCCTTGGCTTAAGGCGGTTTGCGGCTCGCTGAAGCGAGTTGAACGTTTTTGTAGTAATGACTACAAATTTATTATGATTATCTTTTAAGAGCAGTGTTGTTCAGCGTAATACAAAAGTATTTAAAAATTCTTCCAAAATATTTGACTGCTTCATCTATTAACTTTTTGTATGTTTTGATTTTTTATAATTTATGCCTCTATAAGAAAATAGAGTCTCATTGATGGTCATTTTGGCTTTGATTTGCCTATCTAGATAACTCGTATTTGAGTAGTGAAGATTTTTAATGTCTTCAGGTAGATATTTTTGACCTCTGTATGTAAGGAGATCCATGAGAATAGTGTGATGAACTATGCAAAAGTTCTAAAGAAGACCCGAGCTGATCTAACAAGAAGAATTTTGTATTAGTTAATACATAATAATGCTTTAAGCTCTTAAAAGTGGTTCAGCTTGATACAAAAAAAAATCAATGAACAGAAAAGTAAATTGTATTGACTGTAGTTACTTTTATAAATTTTACTTATTATAATTCTAAATTAGATCAATTAAAATTCAATCCTGTATTTTTAGATTTCAAAAAAGAGTAGGTGGGAAGTTGGTTAATCTCAGACTGAAAATAAGTATCATTATATTGGTTTGTAGATGCATAACCTTTACTTACATACCAACCATGAGTCATACCCATTAACATTCCTAAACTAATAGCAAAGCGCACTTTTCTGAAACGACTATTGCGAATTTCATAGATTTTTAGTACTTCAGTTGTCTTTATTTATACGAAAATAAATTTTCAAAAGAATATTTTTTAATTTATGTACTAGTTAATACCATTTTCTTTGTTCATATGGATTTTAACCTCCTAAATACGACATTGAAGGATGAGGTTTTTGTGGTTTCGAGTTCTCAGATTTATTAAATCTATTTTCACTATATTTATCATCTCTTATTAGCCATATTGTCTCAAGAAATTCTTCTAAGCCTTTTTCATTAATTGATGGATTGAGCCATTTTTTTAAATCAGAACCATTGTTTGAAAAAAGGCAAGTATGTGCGAAACCATCACTAGTAATCCTTAATCTATTGCAGTCAGAACAAAAAGGATTAGATATCGAAGATATAGTACTTATGAAGCTATTGCTATCTTTCATATACCATTTATGGGCTGTATTACCTTTTAATCTTCCAGCCTCATTAATTTTAAAATGTTGTTTTATTATATTTATCAATTCGTGAGATTTTAGAACTTCATTAGCTTGCCAATTATTCTTATTTCCTACATCCATATATTCTATGAATCTAATTTCAATAGATTTAGCTTTAGCAAAGCGAACAAGATTTATGATCTGATTATCATTTATGTTCTTTTTGATGACACAGTTTATTTTTAGCTGACCCTTTAATGGATCAAAGCCTGCTTGGATGGCATTATCAATGCCTTGGAGAACATGATTCAGCTTATTCTTAGCTGAAATCATATTATTATCTCCTGTCATTATTGAAAATATTTTTGGATCTAGGGCATCTAGGCTAACTGTGATCCTGTTGAGTCCATAAGCAAATAAATCTTGACATCTATCTTTTGTTAATAATGATCCATTTGTAGTTATAGCAATGTCTTTTAAATTATTAATAGGATGATTTCTTGTTTTCTTTAATGTATTAATTGCTTCCATCAGCTTATTCAACTGACTGCTTATTAATGGCTCTCCCCCAGTTAATCTGAGTGAGTTTACTCCTAATTTGCAAGCAACCTTAATTATTGATAGGAATTGCTTATTAGTTAATGTAGTCAAACAGCTATTATTTTCTGGCAAACAATATGGACATGAAAAATTACATTTATTAGTTAATGAAAGCCTTAAAACTTTTAACTCTCTATCATGAATATCTTTCATCATACTTTAATAATAATTTAGTGATTTTAGTTCTTTTAATGAGTTGACATTTATGAATTCTTTGTCTTTGGCAAAATAATAATGAAAAGGAATTGATTTTGTCCATCCCTGAAAGTTTATTTTACCTAATTGAAGTCTTTCATGTAATTTATTTAAGTTAGCTTGATTTAGAGGATAAATACCAAGTAGAGGTTGAGCCATTTTATTACTATGTGCGATAAGAGCTATATCTCTATTTTTTTGCCAATACTTTATAAAATCTTCAATATGCTTGCTATTAATGAAAGGCATATCTACTGGCATTAAGAGTATATAGTCATATTTTCCTAAAAATTGTGAATATAAAAACTCCATACAATTTAGTGGTCCATGGAAAGGTTTTTTATCAAATAATATATTTACTTTATGAAATTCACTAATTTCATTTATATGAGATTGATGATTAGTTAAGAGGATAGTTTCTAAGTCCAGTTTTTTCAGAATATTTAATTTATGTGATAACCAGCTATCGCCTTCATGATGTTTTAATAGTGCCTTATCTTTACCCATTCTGGTACTTTGCCCCCCAGAGAGAATACAAGCTTTGAGTTCTTTCTTAGTAGAACTATCTAAAATGATAATTTATTTTTCTCTAATTTAAAAACTAGCATAAAACATGAATAAATATTTATTTTGTTATCATGAAAACATAAACTATATATTAATTTAATTGATCTAATCTTCATTTTTCGAAATCTCTATAATTTCTAAGAATCATTATTGATTAATATTTCTTTAAAAGCTTTAATAAGATTTCGGTGTTCATGTCCAGGTCTTGCAAGTTTACATAGAGCGAACCTTTCAAGTTCGCTCAAATTAGACCATATTTTCTGAGAGATCTGAAATGTATATTTGCTTGCTTCAACATCAATAAAGTCTGGGACTGTACCCGATAACAACCAGGGCTCATCTTTTGAAATTAAAATTTCTTTTGCTTGACCTATACGACTACGACTAGTTTTACTAATCAAATAGGATTTCAATCCATCTAAGTCGTCAATCGAATCTGACCAATAAACTATTTTTCTTTTATCATCGTGATTTAACTCTTGCCAATGTTGAAGTTTTAGTTTTAAACCGATAAGATCAAGTTTCCTACGAACGCATAAAGGTATACATCTTAGATCACTAATAAATTCATCTTCAAATTCAAAACAGTGGCTTGATTGTTCCAAGTCAAAACCTACGGATTTAATTTAACCATAATAACTTATTTGTGAATTTTGCTATTCTCTAACATATAATAATTAATCATTATTTTTTATTTATCATTATAATTAATCATAAATAAGAAAATGGATTCAAACCTAACTCATTTAAATGAGAAGGGCGATATGTTTATAGTTGATATTTCTGAGAAAATAAGCACTCCTAGAGAAGCTCTCGCTGAAGGATATATTGATTTAAGTGTGGAAGCATTTGATAACGTTAAAGACGGCAATATAAAAAAAGGAGATTTATTTGCTGCTGCAAGATTTGCTGCAATTAATGCATCTAAAAAAACTTCGGAATTAATCCCACTTTGTCACTTATTAAGTTTAAGTAATATCAGGATTGATATAGATCTATGTAATAAAAAAAGAGCGATAAAAATCACTGCATTATGTAAAACTAATGCTCAAACTGGTGTAGAGATGGAAGCACTTACGGCGGTGTCTATAGGATTACTAACTATTTACGATATGCTTAAAGCCATCGATCCTTTTTTAACAATAAATTCAATTCGACTTTTAGAAAAAAAAGGAGGCAAAAAAGGTATCCTGAGGAGAGAAACTAATTAATTTTTTGATGACTCAAGAGCCTTTTTTAAGGGAGGGATTAAAAGTAGAAGAAGCTAGGAAAGAAATTTTAAAGGAAATCAAGAACGTTTTAGATAATTTTACTATTCCTTTCGTAAGTATTCCTTTAGAAGATTCCTTAGAAAAAATTTCTTCAACAGATATTTTTGTAAAACAGAATATTCCCGGCTTTAGAGCCTCCATCATGGATGGTTACGCGGTTAGTCATTCTGCCAAACCTCAGAAAGGACAATATTGGAAAGTTGTTGGAGATTCATCTGCTGGTAAACCTTACACTAAAAATCTTTCTGAAGGTGAAGCCATTGCTATAAGCACTGGTTCATTAGTTCCTGATGAATGCTCTTGGGTTATTCCTTTAGAACAGATAAAGACAGAAATGATAAAAGATAGCTCTTTTGAGAAAATACATCTCATAGACGACTTAACGAATAGTACTTGGATTAGACCTGTTAATGATCAATTATCGGAAGGAGATATCGTATTAGCGAAGGGTCAAAAAATTACTCCTAGTATTATTGGATTACTTGCTAGTTGTGGAATAAGTTATATTAGTGTGTTTAAATCTTTCAAAATAGGATTACTTATTTCAGGCGATGAATTAATCAAACCTGGTATAGATAAATCAACTGGATTAATCTGGGAAAGTAATAGTTTTTTAATTAAAAGTATTATAAAAAATCTTGGATATGATATCAATGAACTTTCAATTCAAGCAGACGATAAATTCAAATTAAAGAATTCTCTTATTGAACTTGCAAAAAATAATCAAATTGTAATTTCCATAGGTGGAATTTCCGTTGGGAAAAAAGACTATATTAAAAATATTATTAATGAAATTGGAGAAATAAAGTTCTGGAAGCTTTTTTTAAAGCCTGGTAGACCCTTTGCCTTTGGTTTTATTGGTCAAGATATTCCATTTTTTGGCTTACCTGGTAATCCTGTTTCTGCAGTAGTAATTTGTTTGCAAATTTTGTGGCCCGTATTTCAAGTTTTTAGTGGAGTGAAGAACATAGAAACACCCCTTAGATTTAAGATCAGAATTAACTCTGATCTTAAGAGAAGAAAAGGTAGACCTGAATTGATTAGATCTAAACTTAAAGTAGATCAGCAAGGTGAGTTATACGCGGATATTCCACCTGCGCAATCATCCTCACAAATTTCTTCTTTAATTGATTCTGATCTGTTAATAGAGATACCACCTGAGCAGGATTTACTTAAGAAAGGAACATATCTTTGGGCACAGCTTTTCAGAAAAACAATTTTATAGTTCACGTTGAAAGTACAGTATTATTTTTGACCCAGGAAGAACCTGTGTCAGTCCACTCTTTTTTCCAGAAAGGTACTTTGAATTTTGTTACCTCTAAAATTTCAGAGCAGTATTGATTAGCTATTCCTCTTTTATCAGCACGAACTGCTATGAGCACTATTGGCTCTAGTGGATCAATGAAGCCTACTCGATGGATAACTAACGCAGAAAAAGATTCGATTTTTTTAGTAATTTCTGATAAGTGCTTTTCGATTAACTTTTCAGTTAAACCACTGTAGTGATGGATTTCTAATTGTTTTAATTGACTTCCAAATTGATCTATCTCTCTAACTCGTCCAATAAAAATTGACATTGCAGCCATTTGATTATTAATTTCCCATTTTTCAATTTCTCGATATGGATCAAAAGGATCAGTTGCTATTTTGAATTTGTACTTAATTTTATCCACCTGTAAAAATCGGCATGAATGCTACCTCATCATTATCTTTAACAGTTGCTTCTAGACTAGAAATTTCTTTATTAATAGCCACAATTATTGATTGGTGAGCTACATTGATATTAATATGTTTTAGTATAGATTTTGCTTTTTTATCTTCTATTAGGTCTAAAGAAAGATATTTTTCATCCCATCCATATTTTTCACTTAATTCAGCAAACAATAATACTTTGATTTGGCTAGCATTATTTTTCATGTATAGTTAATTCATATATTTTAATTGTTTTATACTAAGTGGTTTCTATTGCATTGTTAACTGTATCTGATACTCGAGACATAAAAAATGATGATAGTGGTCAATTTTTAGTTGATTCAGTAAAAATAGATAAACATAATATAAGTAATAGAATAATATGCAAGGATAATGTTTATATTATTAGAAAGTATATAAGTGATTGGATAGCTGATGATGAGATTGATGTTATTATCACTACTGGAGGTACAGGGCTTACTTTTACTGATGTTACGCCGGAGGCAATAAAACCCTTATTAGATAAAGAAATAGAAGGTTTTGCGGAAATCTTTAGATATACATCATTTAAGAAAATTGGTACGAGCACCTTGCAAAGTAGATGTATTGCAGGTGTGGCAAATGGAACTTTTATCTTTAGTTTGCCAGGATCTTTAGATGCAGTAAATACTGCATGGAATCAAATAATAAAATATCAACTAAATAGTGATACTAAACCATGTAATTTGATAAATTTAATTAATAGATTAAAAAAATAGATGGAATAAAGATATGGATTAAAAGAGTGCTTTATTTTATTGGGATAGCATTAATTGCTTTTCTTTATTCGATTGTTGGTCATGCTGGTGCATCAGGTTATATAGCGTGTATGGTCATATTTGATAAGCCAGTTTCACTTATCAAGCCAACAGCTTTAATTTTGAATCTGGCAGCATCAACATTAAATTCAATAAGATTTTGTGGTGATGGCCATTTGAAAAAATACACATTATTTAATTTTTTAATACCAATTCTATTAGTTTCAATTCCCTCTACAATTGTTGGAGGTAACTTGAATATTACTGATACCTTACTTAGATATTTTTTATCTCTTATACTGTTTCTTTCCGGAATTAGATTTTTAATTACATCGTTAATCATAAAAAATAATACTATAACTGATTATAAGCTACCCTCAAAAATTGTTATTTTTTTTACTGGTTCAATACTTGGCTTACTATCTGGAATTACTGGGACAGGAGGTGGTATATTTTTAACTCCTCTATCTATTTTACTTAAGTGGATGCCACTTAAAACTACAGCTGCAGCTTCATCCGTTTTTATTTTTTTTAATTCTTTAGTTGGAATAATTACATGGCAAACAATAAATAATTTTTCAAAAATTGATTTCACATCTAATATTTTTCTTCATTTAATTGTTGTATTGTTTTTTGCTTTTTGTGGCAGTTCTCTTGGTAGTAGAAAATTTGATGATAATTTTATTAAAAAAATTATTTCTTTTATCTTATTTTTAGCAAGCTTTAAATTAGCTTTTGCTTAAAATTTAGTTAATTTCAGTAAATCTTTATTTTGATAAATTTACTTATATTTAAATATATACTATTAATTCATAAAAAATATTATTCATATTTATTTTATATTGGAGTTTATATTTCTAAGTTCAGTTGTTTTTTTGCAAGTTCTTTGTGCTGAGAATTCTTCAAATTTTTAACTAAATCTAATAGGATATTTTTACTAATGTCAGTTCCGATTGAACCCAGAGCCATTAGTCCATAGTATGCAGATTTATCCGAGCCTTTTTGTATTACATCGCTTATAGCCATACAGATTTCTAAGCTTTCACGTCTTTGAATGATTGTCAGTGTTTTGATTACTATCTCTTCTCTGAAATCATTTAAAAGTGATTTTGCTATGTCAAGTAAATCAAAATCAGAAAGTAAATGAGCTTTAAATTTTAGTAATTCTAGACCAGCTATTTTCATTTTTTCACTTTTCTCTTCTAATATTTTTTTGATAAGCTCAATCGGTAATGTTCCTCCCCAACAAGCCAAAGCTTCTACGACTTTGATATTCATAGTGTCATCACTATAAAGATGTTTTAACAGCCATGCTTTGGCTTCATCTTGATAAGTAAGTCCTGCAGCTAGGATTAGTTCATCTTGATTGCCATATTTATGAATTAGATCTTTGATTTTGATCCATCCTACTTTTGATAATTGTCCTAAGCGAATTGCGATTTCTTGCCTGAGTTCAAAGTTAATATTTGGATTGTATGCATTTTTAAGCCACTCAGCGCTAGGCTTGGTTTTTTTTGCGTTATTAATGGTATCCCATATATTGCTTTCTTCAATAATCATAAAATTTAAATTGAATGGGATTTGAAAATAATTAATCAAAGTAGTTTTATAAGTTACTGTTTGTCTATTAATCAAGTCAAGTATATGATTTGTCTAGAGATTAATTGAAAGTCTTTTCAAATTCTATTTATAGCTATTAAATAGTAGATATATTAAGAAAGCCTAGAAAAATGTATTCTAGGCTTTCTTGATTTTGTTTGAGAGTTTTAATCTTTTAATTTTACCTTGCACCAAGTTGTGCTTCGAGCTCTCGTTCTAATTTTTCATCTTTTACTTCTGGTAACACATTAGAGATAGGAGTTTTGTGGGTGCTATAGAAAAGCATTCCAATAAATACCATTCCTCCAACAATATTTCCAATCGTCACTGGTAAGAAATTCCAAAAAATTACTTTTGTAAAAGGAATACCCGAACCAAGTAGAGGGCCAGTTGTATGCAAAAACATATTAACTACTATGTGCTCCATTCCCATTGTTTGGAATGCAGTTATAGGTAGCCAGCAAGCAAGTATCTTGCCTGGAACACTTTTACTTACAAGTGCCATTGTTACACCTAAACAAACAAGCCAGTTTGCAATTACCCCACGTAAAAATGCAAGGAAAAAACCAGTACTTCCAAGTGCTTCATATTTCACAACTGTGTTTGCTTTATGTATAGCTATTATTTTTGCTGCTACAACTGCCCATCCTTTTCCACCTTCAGCAGCAGCTAAAGGATCTACATTTCCTGCACTAGATAAACTAATTGAAAGTAGTACGGCAACAAATGCTGTACCTAGAAAATTACCGATCCAAACCCATAGCCAATTTCTTACAGTTGCAGTCCAAGAACTTTTACCTGCCCATACAGCCATTGGCAGTAAAGCAAAATTACCAGTAACAAGCTCCATTCCAAAAAG
>QCIK01000022.1 GCA_003216715.1 Prochlorococcus sp. AG-402-L09
AATTAAGGGATTGACTCAGAAAGAAATGATTGAAAGGTGTGACATAGAGGTTGATAATCTATTTAAGTCAAATAATCAAAAAACTTGTCAAGGAATTTAATTGATATGAATACTGATACATTTGGAAGGAGAGAGTTCATCAAATATGGATTAGCTTCTTCTTTATTTTTATTGTCTGGGTGCTCAACGTCTCAAAAGAAGTTGGCTTTGAGAGGAGTTTCTAATAGCTTCCCAAGTGAATTCGTAAATAGTTTATCTACAGGTTGGGAATTTTTCCCTATAAAAGATATCGAGTTAAAAGAATTTCCCCGTAACACTACTCTTCTTAAAAAGACAGATTTATTAGTTTTAAATGATGGTTGGATTTCTGATTTACCTATTAATTCACTTCAAGAAATCAAAGCAGAAAATATTAGAAAGAATTTCAGCAAGCACACATGTTCTTTTCTCGATGGGTTGGGCGAGGATTATAAAAAAAAGCTTTTACCTATAGCTGTAAGTCCTTGGGTGATCCTTTTTAGAAATGAAGGTTCTCTGTCTCTAAAAAATAAGAATTCTTGGGAGGTCATTTTTTCGAGTTCACTTACAAATCAAATAGTTTTTCCTAATAGTCCTTATCTTTTAATTTCTATAGCACAAAATATAGATTTAGTTAATGATTTCTCAAAAATAAAGAATCAAGCAAAGTCATTTGATGATAGGAATGCTTTAAATTGGGTTGTTTCAGGTAGAGCCAATGCAGCAGTTTTACCTTTGTCTCACTGTGTTGACAGCCTTATTGAAGACCCTCGTTTGTCTGTCCTTTTACCTGAGGATGGCAGCCCATTAAATTGGACAGTACTTGCTTTTCCTTCACATTCTTCAGAGTCTTTCCCTACTGATTGGTTTGATTCTTTATGGGGCAATACTTATTTGAAACGTGTAATAAGCAAAGGTTTTTTGCCACCAACAAATTTGTCTGACTTAAGAAGAAAAAATCTAAATATCCCCCAGAATTATCAAACTATCTTTCTTCCAGAAGAAAGTGTTTGGAATAAATGTTGGTCATTACCAGCACTTAGTTTTGAGAGAAAAAAAGAATTGGCTTTAAATTGGAATAATTCATAATTAAATAAAATTCCAAATTCAAAAAACTTTTTCAAAGACATTTTTTAATACCATAACTAGCATTCTAAAAGTTGTAGTCCAATAATGTTTACTGGTCTAATTCAGGCTATTGGCACGATCAAGAAAAGTAATTTTGGGGTAGTTGTTAATGGATGTAGGCCTTTTTCTCCTCTAAAACTTGGAGATAGTATTTCTGTGGATGGAGTTTGTTTAACAGTTTCTGAATTAATGAATGATTCTTTTACCGCAAATATAAGTGAAGAGACTCTTAAGAGAACAAACCTTGCAGCAAAATCGCAGAAAAATGGTTATGTAAATCTTGAGCCAGCATTACGTCTCTCTGACAGATTAGGTGGACATATTGTTAGTGGACATATAGACGGCTTGGGGGAAGTTGTTTCAATCGAAAAATTGAAAAATTCTTGGAATTTGAGAGTATCTTGGTATGATTTGAATTTCTGCAAATATATGTGCGATAAGGCTAGTATTAGCCTAAATGGAATAAGTCTCACTATTGCTGAGATATATTTTGATGGACGTGAATTTTCAGTAGCCGTAATACCTCACACGTGGTCAAATACATGTTTGAAGTTTTTGACAATTGGCGAAAAGGTAAACTTGGAAGTTGACTTGATGGCTAAATATGCAGAAAAATTACTAAAAATAAATGATAATGATTTCATTTCCAAACAAAGCCCAGTAATTAGCTCTAAATGGCTCAATGAGCAAGGTTGGAATTAGTCGATTTGTATAATTTGCTTTGAGAAATTTATTATTTCTTGAGTGGTAACAAACTTATTGCACCAGACTCTTTTCGAACATCAATACGAAATTCCTGTCCAGGTTCAAGACCTAATTTTTTTGTATAAGCATGTCCAATAAGAAGATTGCCATTGCCATGAACTTTAGTCCGAAATTCGGCTTGCCTTCCTCTTGAAGATCTATTTCCTGCTCTTCCAGGTCCATTAGAGCGAAGTTTATAACCTTTAGCTTCAACTAGAGCGCGGTAAAAGCTTTTACGTAAAACTCTCCCACTTGGCCCCACGTAACCACATCCTTTAGCTATTTCGTCTTCTGGACGGTTGCTCAAAGATCTTGCTTTGTCGAGGAGTTCTTTTCCAACAAGCATTTCAGACTGTTTTAATTAACTGAATTCTGACCAATAAGTGGAATTGTGGCAACAAATTAATTGAAAGTTTCTTGCTTAGTATCATTATGTATCTCTCAAAGCAGGTAAAGGATGATGAATAAAACCACCCAAATCCCATCTACAAAGTGCCAATAGAGCTCTACTGCCTCAAATGGAAACTTGTTTTCATTATTTACTCGACCAGATGGGATACGTGTTTGCCACCAAATAATCATTATCATTATCGAACCAAGTGTTACATGCAGCCCATGAAAGCCTGTTAATGCATAAAAAGTACTTGCAAAAAGGTTGTCAGTTAACCCAAAAGGCAAAGTAAAGTATTCAAACATTTGACTTATTAAAAATGCCACTCCTAATGCGCCTGTTATAAGAAGCCATTTTTGACATTGTTTTGATTCATTCTTTTCTAGGAATTTCCCAGCCCGATGAAAAGTAAAGCTACTAACTAGAAGCAAAACTGTATTTAAAGTTGGTAATGGTAGTTCTAATTCGTAAATAGCATCAGGGCCGATTGGATTGACTGCTTTGAAAGTTAGATATGCCGCGAAAAAACCTGCAAAGGTCATTCCGTCGGCGATTAAAAAAGCTATTAAACCAAACAAACGAAAATCTTCATGTTCTTCAGTTGAGAGATCTTTCTTACTATCTGAGGATTGCTCTTTTGGAACTATTGAGGTCATTTTTTTTCCTCCTGAGTTTTATTTAGATGTTTTTCTCCATAACCATATGGTTCAAGAACCAGTGGTGCCTCTCCCTCCCAATTCTCAACAGGAGGAGGGGAACTTGTTAACCATTCAGGAGTGAGGGCATTCCATGGATTGTCGCCAGCGTCATCGCCGTAAAGGATGCTTTGAAGAATATTCCATAGAAAAGGTAAAGTACTTAAAGCCATTAACAATGCACCTACACTACTTAATTGATTGATTAATTGAAATTGAGGATCGTATTCGGCAACTCGTCTAGGCATTCCATTTAAACCTAGCCAGTGTTGAGGAGCAAAACAAAGATTAAAACCTATAAATGTAATTATGAAGTGGAATCTTCCAAGGTTCTCATTGAGCATTTTGCCAGTAAATTTTGGGAACCAGTGATAAATCGACGAGAATATAACAAAGACAGAACCTCCATAGACTATGTAATGAAAATGAGCCACAACAAAATAGGTATCATGAACATGAACATCAAAAGGTACTTGAGCCAAGGCAACTCCAGTTATCCCACCTAAAACGAAGTTAATAATAAATCCGCAGGAAAATAGCATTGCAGGATTAAGTGCTATTTTCCCTCCCCATAAGGTTGCAACCCAATTAAAAAATTTTATACCTGTGGGAACAGCTATAAAAGCAGTAGCGATTGTAAAAAATAAGCGCATCCATGGAGGAGTTCCACTAGTAAACATATGGTGGGCCCAAACAACTAGACCTAAAACAACTATTCCCATGATTGAGAAGACCATTGTTGTATAGCCAAACAGAGGTTTTCTGCTGTGGATTGGGAGTATTTCACTAACTAAGCCAAAGGCAGGTAAAACCATGATATAAACAGCAGGATGTGAGTAAAACCAAAAAAGATGTTGATAAACAATTACATTCCCACCAAGACTTGGGTTAAAGAAACCTGTATGAGCAACAATATCAAAGCTCAAAAGTATTAAAGTACCAGCAAGAACAGGAGTTGATAGAACGACAAGAATACTGGTTCCAAGCATTGCCCAGCAATACATTGGTAGTTGCATTAATTTAAGGCCAGGTCTTCTTAGCTTGAGGATGGTGGCGATGAAATTAATACCACCAAAGATTGAGCTTCCACCCAAAAGTAATACACTTAATATCCAAATAATTTGACCGGCGGCTGGAGTCGTAATGCTTAAAGGTGGATACGCTGTCCAACCAGATTGCGCTGCTCCATTTATGAAATAGCTTGTTATCAACATCAAACCTGAGGGAGGTATTAGCCAAAAAGCAACTGCATTCAGTCTTGGGAATGCCATATCTCTAGCCCCCACATAAAAAGGTATTAAATAGTTACCAAAGGCACCATTTACTACAGGCACGATCCATAAGAAAATCATGATTGTGCCGTGGAGAGTTAAAACTTGGTTGTAAACCTCTCTAGGCATAAAATCCGAAAGGGGACTGATGAGCTCTACTCTTATCGCGCCAGCTAAAGATCCTCCAATTAAATAAAACAAGAAACCACAAACTAAATATTGAAGACCTATAACTTTGTGATCGAGACTAAAACTAAGGTATTTGAGCCATCCAGTTGGTTGAAGTTTTTCAGGAGGGGAGCCGCTTGGTTTTACTAAAATAGTCATAAATTTATATTGATTCTTTAGAGTTTTCTTTTAACCAATTTTCAAAGTCTTCTTGTTCATCAACTATTACGTTTGATCTCATTCCACCATGATAAGGGCCACACAATTCTGCGCAAACTATTGGGAAATTACCTGCTTTAGTAGGAGTGAAATTTAAAATCGTTGGTTGGCCTGGAATGACATCTTGTTTAAGTCTGAATTGAGGCACCCAAAAAGCATGTATTACATCTTTAGATTCCATTTTTAAACTAACTTCTCTTCCAACTGGAACATGAAGTTCGCCAGAAATAATATCTCCTTTCGGATAATGAAAGATAAAAGCAAATTGCATTGCAGTTAACTCAATTGGTAATGAGGATGAATTTTGTGTAGATGAAGACACAATTGGACCGGAACCAATACCCCCCCAAACCCTCTCGGCTTGATGATCCATTGCCCCATTGTGATCATGCATTAAAGGTTGCATGCCACCCATTCGATCATAAATATCGTAGCTATATAACCCTACAAATAAAACAACAATTGCAGGAACTGCTGTCCAGAAAATTTCAAGAGAAATATTACCTTCTAAATCAATACCATCACCAGTTTCTCCAGGCCTACGACGAAATTGAATAAGACTATAAATTACTAAAGCAGTCATACCTATGAAAAGTATGCTGCCAATAATGAATAGGACTCGATAGAGCTCATCATAAACAGGAGCATTTATGCTCGCGCTCACGGGAAGCATATCTACGTTGAATGCAATCCAAACTCCTCCTACGCCAAGAATTAAACTTGAAGTAAGAGTTAAGATGGCCGACAGTTTCGGCAAGAAGATCTCCTTTTCTATTTATAGGTTATGGGCAAAAGTAATTAATGTATCGGCTAATTGTTAATTCAAGATGAATAATTTATTTTGAAAGAGAATCTTTATGTTGCAGTCCGTTTATTCAGGTGACGTGTACGAAGTAATCGCTACGTTGAATAAACAATGATCTTGTTGGATTTTTGCATACGTGCAGTTTAATTATCCACCAAAGCCACGCTTAAGATTGGGACAGCTTGCTGCTCACGTGGTAGTTGCACTTATCGCTCTTGTAGTGATTGGAGGAGCAACAAGAGTAATGGAGGCTGGTCTGGCTTGCCCAGACTGGCCTCTATGTTACGGATCGTTTTTGCCTGGTAGGCAAATGAATTTACAAGTCTTCTTGGAATGGTTTCATCGCTTAGATGCCTTCTTCGTAGGGATTGTTTTAATTATTCAATTTGCCTTTTCTTTGCACTGGGCAAAAACTTTACCTAAATGGCTTCCTTGGACCTATGGATTCTTAACTCTATTGGTTGCTTTGCAGGGCTTTTTAGGTGCTTTGACGGTACTGCAATTATTGCCTTCTGTAGTTGTCATAGCTCATCTTGCAGTTGCCTTCACTCTTGTTTCGATCATGAGTGGTGTGACTCAGCAATTACTTAATCCTGGTAATTCAATTTTCCCACTTTGGCTTCGTCATTTTGGATTTTTATCTCTTTTTTCAGTAATAGCTCAGTCTTTAATAGGTAGTCGCGTGGCAACCTCTTGGGCCGCTCAAAGATGCTTGGATTTTGGAGATTCTTGCAATCTTTTAGGACTTCATAGGGCAAGTGCTATCCCAGTCAGCTTTTTGGTGATCTTATTTGTAATCCTTTCATCTTTGCAGAGAGATGTTCTTGTTAATCAATGGCCCTATCTTTTGACGATTATTTTTTTGATCGTCTCACAAATCTTTTTAGGAGTTTTTTCTATTCAGCTAGGGATGAGTGAACCTAGTCTAATAATTGGTCATCAACTAATTGCCTGTTTGTTAGTGGCCGTAATCTCTGCATTGAATTTTAAAGGTAGAGAAATGGATGAATCTTCTAAATCACTTTTTATAACTCAATCAACTTTGGAGACATGCCATGGTTAGCTCTACATCTACATCAGATTTAATCTCACAGCCTGTTAATCGCGAGGAAATCGTCCCTTCTAGAAAGAGAATTAAGCTACCTGCTTGGTTAGAGGTCGCCAAGCCAAGATTAATCCCTCTTTTACTTGCTACAACTGTTGGTGGAATGGCCCTTTCGGAAGAATGGCCATTACCTTCTCCACGATTGGCGTGCACTTTAGGTGGAGGAGCTCTTGCAGCAGCGGCAGCAGGAGCTCTTAATTGCTTGTGGGAACAAGATCTTGATAAGCGGATGAAACGCACCAGTAATAGAGCATTGCCTTCTGGACGCCTTTCTCAGTCTTCTGTATTTATTGGAGCAATTGCTTGTACACTTGCTGCTTCAGCCCTTTTAGTAAGTGGAGTTAACTGTTTAGCCGCAGGACTTACTCTTTTAGGACTTTGTAGCTACGTACTACTCTATACAGTTTTCTTGAAACCTAGAACATCACAGAATATAGTTTTTGGAGGAGTTGCTGGAGCAATTCCTCCTCTTGTAGGAGCTTCAGCAGCAGCAGGACATATTGGATTAGGTGGTTGGTGGCTATTTTCTTTGGTAATGGTTTGGACCCCAGCACATTTTTGGGCATTGGCCATATTGTTAAAAGAGGACTATCGATCGGTTGGGATACCTATGCTTCCAACAGTAAGTGGTCCTTTTGTTACAGCAAAAGCTATATCTGTTTATGGCTATCTAACTGTATTTTTAAGTTTTTTAGGTTGCATTGTGTTGCCTGAAGGAGGCTTGTTGTATGGAATGTTATTGCTACCTTATAATTCAAGACTTCTTCAATTGGTTTCCAGATTAAGAGATAATCCAGAGGATTTAGATAGGGCTAAGGCATTGTTTAGGTGGTCCATTCTTTATATGTTTGGAGTCTGTTTTTTGCTTGTTATTAGTAGACTACAGGTGGCAATTATTTTTAATGATCAGTTAATAGCTTTAATTAAGGACTTTTCTATGGGATTTTTGTAAGCCTAAAAAATAAACATAAAAACTTTATGAACTTGCTCTCGAATATTAATTAGAATTTGTTAGAAAATCTCAGCTTATCTTTATAGGCGAACCGTTCCTAGATGTTTTTCATCCAACTAAGAGATTTATTTAAGTCTTATGGCTCTGTTAGGGCTTTGAATGGACTTAACCTTGAAGTACCTAAAGGTTCTTTGTATGGGTTGCTGGGCCCCAATGGGGCCGGTAAAAGCACTGCACTTAGAATTGTCTGTACTCTCCTTGCTCCTGATTCTGGTTATGTTGAAGTTGGGGGACGTGACGCTTTACTTGAGGAAAAAGAAACTAGACGAAGATTGGGTTATGTAGCTCAAGAGGTTGCAATAGATAAAATATTGACAGGTAGAGAGTTGCTGCAGCTTCAAGGAGATCTTTATCATTTAGATAACACACATAAGAGAAAGAGAATTGAAGAATTGATTCATAGACTTGATATGCATGAATGGATTGATAGAAGATGTGGTTCTTTTTCTGGAGGTATGAAAAGAAGACTTGACCTTGCCTCAGGCTTGTTGCATGAACCAGAATTGTTGATTCTTGACGAACCTACTGTTGGGTTGGACATAGAAAGCCGATCAGTTATCTGGGGTGTATTGAAGGAACTAAGAAATAACGGAACTACAATCCTTTTAAGTAGTCATTATCTCGAGGAAGTAGATGAACTGGCAGATGAGATGGCTATTATTGATAAAGGAAAAGTCATTGCTAGTGGAAGACCAGATGATTTAAAAAAAGAGCTTGGTGGCGATAGAGTGACACTTAGAGTTAGAGAGTTCAGCGATGAAGTAGAAGCTCAATCTGTAAGGAAATTAATTAAAAATATCGATGGCATTTCAAATGTAGTAGTGAATCAAAAACAAGGATATTCTTTAAATTTTTTAGTGAAAAGTAATCATGTTATATCAAACTTGTCGAATCATCTTTCAAAAGAAAATTTTGAAGTCTTTGCACTTTCACACAGTCGGCCCAGTTTAGATGATGTTTATTTGCAGGCGACTGGCAAGACTCTTATGGACGCTGAATTAGAACTTGCTGGTACAAGAGATTTTAAACTTGAGAGTAAGAAATCAATGCGTTAATTGATTCTAATATTCCTTAATTTTTTAACACATGATTACTACTAATCCATCAATCAATAAGGACAAGCAATCTAGAAATGAATTGAAAGAAATGTTGCAAGAGATTTCTGCATTAACATGGAGACTTTTTATTCAACTAATTCGACGACCTTCAACATTGTTTGCAGGAATTCTTCAGCCTTTAATATGGCTTTTGCTTTTTGCAGCATTATTTTCTAATGCTCCAATAGATTTCTTACCTGGGAGCAGTAGCTATGGAGAATTCCTTGGCGCAGGTTTAATAGTTTTTACTGCTTTTAGTGGTGCTCTTAATGCTGGACTCCCTTTGATGTTTGATAGAGAATTTGGTTTTCTTAATCGATTATTAGTCGCTCCATTGAGTAGTAGAAGTTCAATTGTAATTTCTTCAGTAATCTATATAACTACCATTAGCCTTTTGCAGAGTTTTGCAATAATGGCAACTTCTGCTCTCTTAGGTTATGGCTGGCCAAGTCTGGGAGGCTTTTTTGTTATTGCAATAACCTTATTGTTATTGGTATTTGCAATAACTGGCTTAAGTCTTGGATTGGCCTTTGTTTTGCCAGGACATATAGAGCTTATTGCAATTATCTTCATAGCTAATCTACCTGTTCTTTTTGCAAGCACAGCATTGGCCCCTATCTCTTTTATGCCTGCATGGCTTGGATGGATAGCATCGATTAATCCATTAACATTTGCGATTGAACCTATCCGAATGGCCTACCATAATTCTGTCGATTTGACGGTAGTTTTAATTAATGCTCCTTATGGGGAAGTAAATGGATATTCTTGTCTCACAATTCTGTTTATTCTTACAGTTGGATTATTTTTTATTATCAGACCACTTTTAAATCGCAAACTTGCTTGATAATGTTAATTTAGCAATTTAAAAGAATTTTGGAGTCTCGAAAGTATAAGCTTCAACAACAAATCATAGAAGCTCTAAAGGCTAATGATAATGATTTATATTCTCTCCTCAAATCCCAATGGGCGCATCGTTTTGGAGTAGAAAGTTTGGAAGAATTGAAAAAACTAGATTTAAACCAGGAGAATCAAAATCCTACTGATGTAGATAATCAAAAAATTGATCAATCACTAGAAAATTTTTTAGAGGGTGATCAAATAGCCCCTTTGAAAGACAATGATAATCAAGAAAAAGAAATAAAAAACGAAAAAATTGACTCAGTAAAGGAGGAGATCAAAGAATCATTTAAGATTAAATCGTATGAAATGATTGATAAAGAAAGTTATGAAAATAAATCTATAAACTCATTTAAAGGAATAAAAAGTCAGCCAGATGTGGAGCCTCTTATTCCTTTGCCTCCTAAACCTAAATATAGTTATCTGAGAAAGTGGTTACTTAAAAATAACTACTAGAGAAGATCTCAACTTAAAATTTTTAAGTTTAAGAATATATAACTTTTGAATTCTTCACATCATTCCTGGCATACCCATACCACCCATACCACCCATACCACCCATTGGGTCTCCACCCTCAGCACCTGGCGCTGATGGTGGTTCAGGTTTGTCAGCAATAACAACCTCAGTTGTTATTAGAAGTGAGGCTATTGATACAGCATCTTGAAGAGCAAGCCTAATTACTTTTGAAGCATCTAGAATTCCTGCTTCAAGTAAATCCACATACTCACCAGTTTGTGCATTAAAGCCTTTGCCTAACCTTTTAATATCTGATACAACAACATCCCCATTAAATCCTGCATTTATCGCTATCTGTTTTGTTGGCGCAGTTAATGCTCTTTTTATAATTTCAACGCCTGTTTTTTGATCACCTTCAAGCTTTTTAGATAAATCTTCAAGTCCTTCACTCAGTTCTAGAAGAGTCGTTCCTCCCCCTGCAACAATACCTTCTTCAATAGCTGCACGAGTTGCATTGAGAGCATCCTCAATTCTGAGCTTTCTGTTCTTTAACTCAGTTTCAGTAGGAGCTCCAACTTTAATTACAGCTACACCGCCTGCAAGTTTAGCGATTCTCTCGTTTAACTTCTCTTGGTCATACTCAGAATCTGTTTCGTCAAGTTCTCTTTTAATTGATGCAATGCGATTCGCTAGTTCAGTGTTTTGATTCTCATTCGCAACAATTGTTGTGCTGTCTTTTGTGATTGTCACTCTTCTGGCTTGTCCCAGATCAGAAACTTGAACTTTCTCAAGACTCATAGCTTTGTCTTCGCTTATTAATGTGCCGCCAGTCAATACCGCAATATCTCCAAGAGCAGCTTTTCTCCTTTCGCCAAATGAGGGAGCTCTAACTGCTGCTACTTGTAACACACCTCGGTTTTTGTTTACTACTAGTGTTGCTAATGCTTCTCCCTCTACTTCTTCGGCAAGAATTATTAAAGGTGTTCCATTCTTCTGAACAGTTTCCAGAACGGGAATGAGATCAGCAATTGATGAAATCTTTTTGTCAGTAATTAAGATTGATGGATTTTCAAATTCACAAATTAATCTATCTTCGTCAGTAACAAAATATGGTGAACTATAACCTCTGTCAAATGCCATCCCCTCAGTGATATCTAGCTCAGTGGCTAGAGATTTTGATTCTTCAACTGTTATTACGCCATCAAAACTTACTTTGTCTATTGCATCTGCAATCATTAAACCTATTTCCTCGTCTCCACCAGCACTTACTGTTGCAACTTGTTTGATGGCATCACCACTGACTGTTTTGCTTTTTTTCTTGAGATCGTCAACTATTTGAGCAACAGCCTTTTCCATTCCCCTTCTTAATTCGATGGGGCTAGCTCCCGCGGCTGTATTCCTTAACCCTTCTTGAACCA
>QCIK01000023.1 GCA_003216715.1 Prochlorococcus sp. AG-402-L09
TTAAATATTTTACTTGTATAGAAAAGGCAGATATATCTATGAAGAACAAGTCCAAGGGGAATATACCGATTGGTAGATTAAAAGCTCGGTTGACAGTCGAATTATTTTTGGGGCAGTGCCCCCCATTTATGAATCAAGAAACTACTAACAAAAAAGAAGAAACTCTATTTTTGAAAGTTAGATCTAGAGATACTGTCTTTGTGGGAGATAATGAAATATGTAAAGTTCTCTCATTTACTGGAGATGCAAGAGATCCAGAAGCTCCCTCACTATTGCAACTAGCAAATGTTGATACAGGCGAAATTAAGCATATTCATGCTGTTGTAGTAAAAGAAATAGTTTGTATTTACAAGGAACATCAGCTATGAAATTTCTAACCAATTCAACTACTACAGTCTTAGATACAAAGAAAACAAAAAGAAAATATCCAGAAGCAAGGATAATAGTTCTTGATGATAATTTTAATACATTTGAACATGTGGCAAATTGTCTTGTGAGAATCATCCCAGGAATGAGTAAAAAAAGATCATGGACACTTGCCGTCGAAGTAGATAGGGAAGGTTTAGCGGAAGTATGGAGAGGCCCCTTTGAACAGGCAGAGCTATATCATCAGCAACTGATCAGCAAAGGATTATCAATGGCCCCAATTGAAAAAACATAAAGCAAAGAAAAAATAGATAGGAAAGCCTTACTTCAACCGAACATCAGTTTTAGAGAACTTCTTTTTAGATTTTCTTGATAACGAGTGTGGATTCGATGCGTTTCGAGATCCAATCAGAGCAGGGGGTAGTTGAAAAATCCTGTCCCCTAGTTCGCAACCAAAAAAGGTAAGTCCTCCGCTTCCCTGGATAAACAAATCTAAGCCTTGCATTTTCTACTACATACTGGGCTTAACCAATTCACTTAGAGATTCTAATTAGGAGTTTGAGTAACTATTAAAGTTAGTTAGCCCCCTCTTTAAAAAGGGGGTTTTCTATATGCCTAGTCTCTAAGAAATAGACAACCGCATAACGGTTGTAGGACTATCGCCGTAAATATAACCAATCTTTTGCAACTCCACACATAAGTGCGAAATCTATAAAGTCTCTCCCACAACTGTTCGTAGATGGTCAGTTAAATCAGGTGGTTTCAGGTATCTCTAGCGTGAATGTTGCGTGACCCAAAAATTGGCATTAAGAAAGACAGGCTAGGTACCGCTGCTATCATAGATCGGGGCGACAGGATTCGAACCTGAGACTTAGAGCTCCCAAAGCACCGAACAGCTTATTGGTAACACTAGATTTTTAAGCTATGTTTATTTTTTCGCTTAATTTTACCGAGTTTGTCATGACTAATAAAGTAATATTTGTCAGTAATTTGTCCATATATTAAAAATAAATAAAAGGTAACTTTAACAAAATGGCTACCAGAATAAATAAATATTTAAGTGAAGTCGGTTACTGTTCTAGAAGAGTCGCAGATAGATTAATTGAAGAAGGGAAAGTAGCCATTAATGGTAAAATTCCAGAAATGGGTTACAAAGTAGAGGAAGGTGATGAAATAAAAGTTGACGGTCAAAGAATAGAAAAATCAAAGAAACACAAAAATATATACTTAGCCTTTAATAAACCTGTTGGGATTGTTTGCACAACCGATAGAAGAGTAGAACACGACAATATTATAGATTTCATTAAATATCCTACAAGAATTTTTCCTATTGGAAGATTGGATAAGCCCAGTGAGGGATTAATTTTTTTAACTAACGATGGAGATATCGTGAATAAAATACTCAGAGCAAGAAATAATCATGAAAAAGAATACATCGTGGGCGTTAATCGTCCGATTAATAGAGACTTTATTCAAAGTATGAGTAATGGAGTTAAAATATTAGACACCATAACTAAGAATTGTTTCGTAAAACAATTGGGGGCAAAAAAATTTAAAATCATACTCACTCAAGGACTTAACCGTCAGGTTAGAAGAATGTGTGAGTCCTTAGGCTACAGAGTAAAATCATTAAAGCGTATAAGAATTATGAATATTAAGTTAGACGTACCAACAGGAAAATATCGCGAATTTACCAAAGAAGAACTCATAGAATTAAATGGATTACTCAAAAACTCTTCAAAAACATTTGAGTAATCAAATATCCCCTCTTTATTAGCTGAAGTCGATAACTCTGCCTACTTAAGAGCCGTTTTGCATGCAGATGGCAATATCCAATACGCTAATTATCAAAACCTACAACAAATGACTATTTACATAACTACTAATGGATTTACAGATACTGCTGCTTTGATTTCTTGATCTGTGTCCTTCTTAAAGATTTACTTTGAGGGTATGTTCGCGCTTAGCAATTTTTCTAGCTTCACCTCTGAAACTATAGACGTTTAGCTTAACAACGAATCATAGAGAGACTTTTGGTATCCAATAAATTCTCTCATGCTTAATGCTCCAGTAAACCCAGTAACCTATCAAGCCAAAAACGATGAGAGAAATAATCATTTAATACCACCCAAAGCAATACTTTTTCCTTCTTTCCAATCTAGTTTCCATATCTACTTCAGTGCCAACACAAGTCTGGAAGGCTTTAAGAATTAATGAGTTTCTTTCTTTTTCCTCAAGTTTTCGAAAACTACATTGAGTACCAGCCGTAGAAGGGAAGTATTTATATTTATCGTCTGAGGCTTCTGGAAATAAATAAGTTATCGGCCATGAATATTGATCATTGCCATGTCCTTCTAATTTCATTCCTCTACCAGCCTTAGAAATTTCTACAAGGTGCTTTGGCTTTCCATCCTTGCAACGAACTTCTATTCCATCTTGATAAGAGGGGTAGAAATATATCCCTGCATTGACAGGTGAAAAGAATCCAAGAATTAACGGGGCAAGTAAAAAGCGTTTCATCTTCTGCTCCTAAATCTTTTAAATTCAACTTTTCATTTGCATACATCAACATTAAATCACTCCATTGTCGAGAAAGTTCTGGGTTGATGAGTTCCAGCTTTCACACTTACATTGAAGTCAACTTTTTTGAAGACCATATAAGCATGATTAACACCTGTTCCTTCAAGACGTTTTTTTAGTTGTTTATCGTATTTTGTAACTAAAAGATCAACAGTCCTTTCTTCTAAAGAGATTGGATGCGCTTCTATTTAAACAGGTGACAAAACCGTAAATATTAAAAGTGCTGGCAATAATGGGCGCATAAATTAATCAGGTCAAAGCGTTGAACTTGTTGGTTCATCATCGACATCAAAGCATTTATTCAAACTAATGACATCTTCTAGATGGGTAACGGCATGGGTTGGTGCCTGCTGTTAATTCCAATAATGCTTTTTGTCTGCATTAGAAACTAAACGGACAAGGATCAATAGATTTCGCTCTTACGGGTGGAGCGGGAAGAAGATCGCTGCCATATATACAGTCTCTTCCACCACTGTTCCTAGATGGTTAGTTAAAGTTAGTTAAATCAAGTTGTTTCAGGTATCTCTTGCGTGAATTTTGCGTGATCCTAAAAATTGCCATTAAAGAAGACAGGCTGGTAAACCTGTCTCTTACTGATCGGGGCGACAGGATTCGAACCTGCGTCCAAGTGCTCACAAAGTAAACTGATTTTTAATTCTTAAGTAGTGGCGATAGAAATGCAGCATGATGGGTTGATTAACGCCTATTAATTGATGACTGATAAAAGCAAAGAGATTTGGCAACCAACAGATGAGCAAGTTGATAAAATAATTCTTCCCGCCATGCAAGGTATAGCACAGCAATGCGCTAGTTATATTAATGAACTTCAATGTCCTCCTAAATTTATTGCGGTCATGCTTAGGGATGTTGCAGATGCTTTCGAGAACCCAGCGCCCGAAGAAGAAAGTAGTTGTGATTGTTGTTAATTAATTAACTTCTCTTCAACACAAAACTTTTGCTTTCAAATGTTTTAGAAGTAATTTCCATACAAATCAATTA
Organism: Prochlorococcus sp. AG-402-L09; assembly: GCA_003216715.1. Taxonomy (GTDB): domain Bacteria; phylum Cyanobacteriota; class Cyanobacteriia; order PCC-6307; family Cyanobiaceae; genus Prochlorococcus_B. The sequence continues at coordinate 3,946 of QCIK01000023.1, forward strand.
ATGACAGTTAATTATCTAATGACTAATTCAGTCGAATCAATTGTTATCCCTTTAGGGAATGAACCTGCAGAAGTCCTTGGTTTCAAAACAGAAGAAGAAATAGAAGCAGCCTTAATCCCCTTAATGGCAGAAGTTTTTCACAAGGAACCATTACTGTTAAATAATGCAATTGAGAAATAACAAGACGAAAATGATAAGAAACTAAATCACTTTACATATCATCTAAGGTCCTGGTATGGAAACAAAGAGTATTAACTCCAATTTCAAGATCAAAATTACTAGCTATTGAATAAGTAATAGATGATTTCTTACACGAATGAATGCTAATAAGGAGCTAAAAGACATATTGCATATGGCAGTCAAGAATGCAGTTTCAAGAATGAAAATGCTAAGAACTCCTGCTGATCGTCGCTGTTTATTCCATGAATACAAGGAATGGCTAGGAGAAAGTATTGATGATGAAGTTTTAGCAATTCCCACAGAGATAATTCAAAACGAACTAGATAAATAATCAACTCAAAAGGAGTCAAAAATACTGTAGGGTCATGTCGTAAAAGGATTAGGCTTTTAATTTGCCATTAAAAAATAAAAGCAAGGGAATATTTCCATGGGATTATCAAATTAAAGATGAAAACTATCAAAAAGATCCTTGGATTCTAAAGAAAGGAAAGGAATATGTAACTATTGAAAAAGACAACATTAATAAAGGTTTTTCCCATCTTCAAAAAGATGATGAGAAACGTTTATCTCTGAACGCTTAACAAACAAAATTGACATATCATCAACTTATTGAATTTGGATATAAACTGCAAAATCCAAAGATTAAATTTGAAAATTAAAGTTTAGGAGAATGATTAAGAAGATATTTCAAATAGCTTTCCCTAAGATGTTTAATTTCACATCCATTCTGAAATAAGAAATCTGTTAAAGCAGAATTTACAAATTTTTTTCTATCAAGATCAGACCTTGATTCAATGTAATCCTTCATCTCTGTGAAAAGAACCTCAGGGATCTCTGTCTCTAAACTCATGTGGTCCCTCTCATTGATCTTTTGCAAAACATACTTTGAGAGTAAAGACGTCTCATCTCTAGTGATGTGACCCCTTTTTCCAAAAGGTAACCAGAGATCGCCGCTTGCATTAATCGATGTTGATCCCAGTTTGGATGGTCATCTATATATTTTCTCATTGCGTCATTTATATAGGAGGGTATTTCTTCTATGAAACTAACTATCGACTCATTTTGATCATTAATAGAAATACTGTTTTGCTGATCTATTTTTTTTGATTGAATCGCTTCTAGCCCAGGAATTTGCATTAAATTCTTCTTGGTTGAAAATCCAGTATCAAGGTTTTTGGTGACAAGTCAAGGAACATGAAAAATCAAATCTCATGGGGTCTCAACAAGAGATCCACTGGGAGAAAAGGGTGTCAATAGAAAAAAATAAATATAAAGACTAGCTTGTATATATCCACACAAATAAAGCATCAATTTGAGGGTTTTCCACTGAAGTACAGCAGTAAAGGCATTAATATTTTTTTCCTGTGGAAAACATGTTAAAAACATACGATTAACTCTTGATAAAGGGATTAAAAGTTGATTGATTAGATTATCTTATGAATGATATTAGATTTTTTTTAAGACTCATCAAAGATATTGATAAGAACAAATAAACATTAGCTGACTTATTTCTTATTCAATCTTTTAGGAACATATAAGCCTGGTAAAAGGATCTGCTATTGAATATTCTTTCTTTAAATCAGCCTGAGGCACTTAATTTCAAGAAAATAGCTCCACTCCTAAACTTAAAATTACTTCTCGTCAAATTGAAATCAAAAAACTAAAAAATGGCTTTAAGCAATTGACCTTTCAAATTTTATGCTGCAAGTTTCTAATGAATTTTTTTCATGTTTTGATTTATTTGATAATTGAGATCAAAAGCCTTCAATTGTGGAAAAGTATCTAATTATACAAAGAATAATCATGGAATGTAAACACTTCAGACCAATTCTAAGGAATGATTCCATCGCTTAATTTGTTAATGAGCTAAGAGCATTGAATTAAATAAAGTCAATAGGGAAATAATTCTTGCAAATCTCCTTGAGAAGTATCATTTATTATTTTATTTTCCATAAAGCTTGGTAGGGTCGATAGCAAGCTATTGAACATCAATTTCGAATAGGAAATACAAATGAAAATGACTGAAGACTGGAATACTACTGATGAGCTAAAGAAAGACATTATTAAAGCCGTTTATGAGGACATTAATGATCAAATAGAGGAAATGGTTGAAGATCTTGGTTGTCCACGAAGTTTTGCAGCAGGATTATTGAAATCTATTGCAGACAACTTTAAAGATGGAACGAAAGTCGATCAGACTGAATCCTCCTATTCTTCTCGTCATGCCTCAACACCAGAGGTTGAAAGAGGTGCACAAGAAATAGTGAGCAAGCATTGTAGAGAGGCTAGGAAAGCCTCCTCTGATTTGTTGAATGATTTCAACAAAAAGGTAAAGATTCCTGGGGATGAAGATATACAAAGTTCTTTATATTCCTCTCGACATATCTCAACTCAAAACGAAGAAAAAGCAGCTAAAGCAATCGTTACTAAGAACGAAGAAAAAATTAGGAAAGAGATGAAAAAGGAGAAATCGTAAAAAAAGAAATAGCAATACTGAAATAGCTCTATTTCCTAATGATGTTTCTAATTTGTAATGCTATGCAGCTTCAGTAACTCTTGATTCATTTTGCTTTTGGTCTAAATAAATTACAGAGTTATCGACAGGAAATAATTTCTTTTCTAAGTGATCTATTGCAATTCTTTTTGTTTCTGTGATTTCTTCTGTATAGAACTTCAAAGGATGAGAAACATACTGATTGTCTCCACTCATTAAAAAAGTTTCCAAAACATCTCTCTTTTATATAAGCGTATTAATCATTGGATTGCATTAATGACTACACAATCAAATCAACTATTCAAAATCAATTTCCACTTCTTCTTTCATATCCCTATCTAGATCGGGAAGATTTGGCTCTATCCAATGAGATTTATTATCAACACCAGCCGCAGTTGCATAATTCATAATGTGCTGATCTACTTGTTTATAAATGTCATGTAGATTTAAGTCCTTACTAACATCATGTGCTATCTCCGAAACCTGTTGTTCTGTTAAACAATGATCAGGATGTAGTAAATCACAGCAAGGAATTCTTTTTTCTATCAACTCATTTATGTTGAGTTTAATTTCGTAATCTGGATGAACAGTCATTGTATGAAAGAACTTTTTTACTACTTGTAATTCAACTTTAGGTTTATTTTTAAATTTATCGTTGATCCCAAACAGCATCAAATTGATTCGCAACTATTTTTAAATCTGATTTTGGATAGGCCTGGCATAAAAGGACATAACCTTTATCTTGTAATTCACTCTTCAACCCCATTGCTTCCATATAAACAGAACCTTCTTTGAGAAAGGCGGCACATGTACAACACATGCCTACAAGGCAAGAACTCGGAAGCTCCACATTTGCATCTGCAGCAGCCTCTAATACCGTCTGGTCTGACTTGCAACTAAAACTTTTCTGAATTTGATCAATCTCGATATTTATCTTGAATAAGTGATCAGACAAATTAACCAAGATGAACTTTTTTTATTATGACTTATTTGTTATACGTAAGTAAATCTTTTTATACAAAGCAATCATTTTCCTTAGTGTTCAGCGTGAAGAGCAAATTTGTAGACCTATCAAAAGTAGTCCGGATAGTATTTGATCTATTGTTCCTCGCTGTGCTTCTCACCTAAATAGTTGTCATGTAAGCAAGGAAGCCAACAGGTACGAAAAGTAAGGTTGCGATCGTAAAGCGAACAAATTTGCCAGTTCCTGAATCTCTTGAATAATCGGTGAAATGTTTTGTGTTGTTCCACTCAGACCAATTTTTTGGGCTGTTGTCAGATGATGTCATTGTTAATTAAGTAAATAGGGTAGTACCAACTTCAAAAGCACCAACTAATAGAAGTAGTGCAGGAAGATTCCAGAGAAAAATTAGTTTTGCAGCAGTAGTTTTGTTGATCGCAAGCATGGCTAATATTTGACTGGGTGGTTTTAAAGTCGAAACAAATCTAAAAAAAACTCTCAATTCAAGTAGGACGGTAGGAGTAGGGCTAACCAGTTCGGGCTATTTATACTTATTAGAGTCATCAATAGATCTAATCATTGGATAAAGATCTCTCTAATTAGTTGTTGTATTGAGTGTTTGAGCCTTAAAGCTGTTAAGGATTAGAAGAAGCCGTACCCGACCGTATCTTTGCTGTACAAAGTTAATACTTTACATTTATTCACATCAACGCAAATCCAGTAATGACAACCTCTTCCTCATCTCAAGTAATCACTGAGTACGGCAAGCAAAACATTTTTGGCCGTGAAACACAGCCTCAACTTGTAGAGGACTACACCAGTTATCCAGAAGAAGCTGAAAAGACAAATGGCCGTTGGGCAATGATCGGAATGATCAGTCTTTTGGTTTCATACTTCTCAACAGGTCAAATCATTCCTGGAATTTTCTAAACCAATAACTACCAATAACAATGCAACCATCTAACAAAACAATCCTAGAAAGAAGCATCGGCAGACCAGCCATGATGGCTTTCGTTCTACTAACAGGTATCTACCTAACAACCGGCCAACTTATCCCAGGTGTCGTTTAATGAAAAACCAAACAACTGAAACTCCAAGAGTAGAAGAAGGCAAAGTGATTGCTGAAAGACTCAATGGCTACGCAGCATTTGTTGGATGCTGGGCACTAATAGGTGCATATCTCACAACAGGTCAAATCATTCCAGGTGTTGTGTAATGAACAAAGAAACCAATTATTGGAAAACAGCCGAGCA
>QCIK01000024.1 GCA_003216715.1 Prochlorococcus sp. AG-402-L09
CCAGACGTCACTTACGGGTGGTGGGTTGGTAATTCTGTCGTAACAAATAAGTCAAGCCGATTTATTGGCTCGCATGTTGCTCATACAGGATTGATTTGTTTCGCCGCTGGTGCCAACACACTTTGGGAGCTCGCTAGATACAACCCAGATATTCCAATGGGACATCAAGGAATGGTGAGTATCCCACATCTTGCTTCTATTGGTATTGGATTTGATCCAACTGGAACAGTGTTTGATGGCACATCAATTGCTTTTATCGGCGTATTCCATCTGATTTGTTCAATGGTTTATGCGGGTGCAGGTCTATTGCACTCTTTGATTTTTAGCGAAGACACTCAAAATAGTTCAGGTTTGTTTGCTGATGATCGTCCTGAACATCGTCAGGCAGCAAGATACAAGCTTGAATGGGATAATCCAGATAATCAGACTTTTATCCTTGGTCACCATTTGATTTTCTTTGGTGTTGCATGTATATGGTTTGTTGAGTGGGCTCGAATTCATGGGATTTACGATCCTGCGATAGGAGCTGTTCGACAAGTCGAGTACAACTTAAACTTGACCAACATTTGGAACCATCAGTTTGATTTCTTGGCTATTGATAGTCTTGAGGATGTTATGGGTGGTCATGCCTTCTTAGCATTTGTTGAAATCACAGGTGGAGCTTTCCATATTGCTACTAAGCAGGTTGGAGAATATACAGAATTCAAAGGAAAGAACATTCTTTCTGCTGAAGCTGTACTTTCCTGGTCTCTTGCTGGTATTGGTTGGATGGCAATTATTGCAGCTTTCTGGTGTGCAACAAATACTACTGTTTATCCAGAGGCTTGGTATGGAGAAACATTAGCTCTTAAATTTGGTATATCTCCTTATTGGATCGATACTGCTGATATGACTGGTGTTGTTAGTGGCCATACTTCAAGAGCTTGGCTTGCAAATGTTCATTACTACCTAGGCTTTTTCTTCATTCAAGGTCACCTTTGGCATGCAATACGTGCTTTAGGCTTTGACTTCAAGAAGGTTACTGATTCCATTAGTAATCTTGATAACGCTAGGGTTACCCTCTCTGATTGATTATTGGTTTTTAAGATTCCAATAAAAAAAGAGCCTCGTCTTATGATGAGGCTCTTTTTTTTGTGTTAAAAAATTAGTTTTTAATTTTCTTTAGTTTTTATAGTTGTCAGGCTTTGCCCAAGGGTCGATCCTTTTGGAGTCATCAGAATAATAAAAGAATTGAGATGCTCCAAAAACTGCTCCTAATCCACATAGAGCAGCTGCTACATTAAATCCACCTGATGGTTTGATTAAACCAATATCTGATGGGTGTGGAAGCTGAGTGGCAAAATCAAGAAGGTGAGAAAAATCAATCATTGAGTAAAAAAATTGTTTTTATTGATAACCCAGGTGGCCACTATGCCAAACCCGTGTCTGAGGATATTACATTAATTTGAGAACTAAGAGAGATAAACAAAATTTTCTTAGTCATTTAAAACCCTTTTGGTCGTGATTTCTTCTCAGTAAGAATTTCATCATCAATTTTTGCTTTGGGCCTGTAATTTTTTTGAAACAGATAAAAAACCATTGCTAAAAGACAAACTCCAAGAAGAGTGAACCAAATTATTGTTGCTATATAAGGCAGTCCATGTAGGTCTTGCAATTCAAGTTGTAAAGCAGATTTCATTTTTGATATTTAAATTTTTCTTGGGTATTTCCATGAAAACCTAGTTTAGTTGGGGGTTAAGCCAATTTGAAGAAAAAAAACTTTACTACTTGTTTATACGCCTTATAACTATTGGTAGTTTTTGAATTCAGCTGCCTGTAAGGTGTGCTCACCGTATTACGCCAAAAATCTTAAATCATGCAGACCTACGGAAACCCGGATGTCACCTATGGTTGGTGGGCTGGAAATGCTGGGGTTACAAACAAATCAGGTAAATTCATTGCTGCTCACATTGCTCATACTGGGCTAATAGCCTTTGCAGCAGGTGGAAGCACCCTTTGGGAACTAGCAAGATACAATCCTGAGATCCCAATGGGACATCAGAGTTCTATTTTTCTTGCTCATTTGGCTTCGATTGGTATCGGCTTTGATGAAGCTGGTGCTTGGACAGGGGCAGGAGTAGCATCTATTGCCATCGTACATTTAGTTCTTTCCATGGTTTATGGAGCCGGTGGATTATTGCACTCAGTGCTATTCGTTGGCGATATGCAAGATTCAGAAGTCCCTCAAGCTAGAAAGTTCAAACTTGAGTGGGACAACCCAGATAATCAGACTTTTATACTTGGTCACCATTTGCTTTTCTTTGGTGTTGCATGTATATGGTTCGTTGAATGGGCCAGAATTCATGGAATTTATGATCCTGCCATAGGAGCTGTTCGACAAGTCGAATACAACCTTAACTTGACCAATATTTGGAACCATCAGTTTGATTTCTTGGCTATCGATAGTCTAGAAGATGTTTTGGGTGGTCATGCTTTCTTGGCTTTCTTGGAAATAACAGGTGGTGCTTTCCATATCGCTACTAAGCAAGTTGGTGAATACACCAAGTTCAAAGGTGCTGGTCTACTTTCTGCTGAAGCAATTCTTTCCTTCTCCTGTGCAGGACTTGGATGGATGGCTGTTGTTGCAGCTTTCTGGTGTGCGCAGAACACAACTGTTTACCCAGAAGCTTGGTATGGCGAAGCATTAATCTTGAAGTTTGGTATTGCTCCTTATTGGATAGATAGTGTTGATCTTTCAGGCGGTCCCGCTTTCTTTGGTCATACAACTAGAGCTGCTCTAGCAAATGTTCATTATTACTTTGGATTCTTCTTCCTTCAAGGTCATCTATGGCATGCTTTAAGGGCTATGGGATTTGATTTTAAGAAAGTTCTAAAAGAGCCTCTTCCTGCTCAGCTTTACTGAGTTACAAAAAAAATTGATAGAAAAGAGAGGATTTAATCCTCTCTTTTTTTTGTTTTTAATTTGTTGTATGAATTTTTTTCTTTTTGCTTTAATAAACTCCATTGAAGCTTTCTTTAACGAAGCTAATAAGACTATTCGACTCTCTTATATCTGGAAAAAAGGATTTCAAACATAACGACCTTTAACTATTCTGCACATATCAATTGAACAGAGTGTAATCTGCACCCATATTTCCCTGATTCGCTTAGAAATTATGCAGAGCTATGGAAATCCAGACGTTACTTACGAGTGGTGGGCTGGTAATTCTGTGGTCACAAGTCGTTCTGGTCGATTCATCGCCTCCCATATTGGGCATACAGGCTTGATCGCATTCGCGGCTGGAGGAAGTACCCTTTGGGAACTTGCTCGCTACAATCCAGAGATTCCTATGGGGCATCAAAGCTCCCTATTCTTGGGGCATCTTGCCGCCTTTGGCGTAGGTTTTGACGAGGCTGGAGTTTGGACTGGTGTCGGTGTAGCAGCCGTGGCCATTGTTCACTTGGTTTTGTCAATGGTTTACGGAGGTGGTGCTTTATTGCATGCAGTTTATTTTGAGGCTGATGTTGCAGATAGCGAAGTCCCAAGAGCTAGAAAGTTTAAATTGGAATGGGATAATCCAGATAATCAGACGTTTATCCTGGGCCATCATTTATTTTTCTTTGGAATGGCTTGCATAGCCTTTGTTGAATGGGCAAGAATCCATGGAATATATGATCCATCTATTGGTGCAGTAAGACAGGTTAATTACAATCTTGATTTGACGATGATATGGAATCGTCAATTTGATTTTATTGGAATTGATAGTCTCGAAGATGTAATGGGTGGCCATGCCTTCCTTGCTTTTGCAGAATTGACTGGTGCAACTATTCATATGGTTGCTGGTTCAACTCAATGGGAAAACAAGAGACTTGGTGAATGGAGTAAGTACAAAGGAGCTGAGTTGCTCTCTGCAGAAGCAGTCCTTTCATGGTCTCTTGCAGGTATTGGTTGGATGGCAATTGTCGCAGCTTTCTGGGCTGCTACTAATACAACCGTTTATCCAGTTGAGTGGTTTGGCGAGCCTTTGAAGTTACAGTTCTCAGTTGCACCCTATTGGATAGATACTGCTGAAAGTACTGATATTACTGCTTTCTTTGGTCATACAACTAGAGCTGCTTTAGTTAATGTTCACTATTACTTTGGATTTTTCTTCTTACAAGGTCATTTCTGGCATGCTTTACGTGCTTTGGGATTTGACTTCAAGAAGGTTTCTGAAGCAATAGGTAATACTGAAGGCGCAACAGTCAGGGTTGAAGGCGCTGGTTTTAATGGAAGAGCTCCAAGATAAATAAAAAAAAAACAAAATTATCCCTCCCATATGGGGGGGTATTTTTTTGTCTATTTCTCAGTTAATCGAGCTTTTTTTGTAAAAAATGAGAGTGACCTATAAAGACCTCTAACTATTCTGGTAAAAACAATTCTAAAAAGTGTAATGTAACCAAAATTTCGACTTTAATTCCTTAATTATGCAGACCTACGGAAACCCAGACGTCACCTACGGGTGGTGGGTTGGCAATTCTGTGGTGACCAATCGAGCTGGTCGATTCATAGGGTCACATATCGGACACACAGGCCTGATTTGCTTTGCAGCTGGTGGAAGCACCCTTTGGGAGCTAGCTCGCTACAACCCAGAAATACCAATGGGACATCAAAGTTCCATTTTTCTTGCTCATCTAGCATCTCTTGGCCTTGGCTTTGATGAGGCTGGTGTATGGACCGGCGCTGGTGTAGCAACAATTGCTATTTTCCATTTGATTTTTTCAGCTGTATATGGAACGGCTGGATTAGCTCATTCACTCTTATTTGATCCGGACTTGAAAGATGGTCCTATCCCTACCACTAAGAAATTCAAACTGGAATGGGACAACCCAGATAATTTGACATTCATTCTTGGACATCATCTTATTTTCTTTGGGGTTGCAAATATATGGTTCGTTGAGTGGGCAAGATGGCATGGAATTTACGATCCAGCCATAGGTGAAATCAGAACAATCTTCCCTGGATATGGTGATTTTGGAATGGTTTACGGGCATCAGTTCGACTTCCTGACCATTGATAGCCTTGAAGAAGTAATGAGCGGACATGCATTCTTGGCATTCGTTCAAATAAGTGGGGGTGCATGGCACATCGCCACAAAACAGCTCGGTGAATACACTGAATTTAAAGGTAAAGGATTGCTTTCAGCAGAAGCAGTTCTTTCATGGTCTCTTGCTGGTATTGGCTGGATGGCAATTGTTGCTGCCTTCTGGTGTGCACAAAATACAACTGTTTATCCAATTGATTGGTACGGGGAGCCTTTGGCTTTGAAATTTGGAATTTCTCCTTATTGGGTAGATACAGGAGATGTTTCAGATAGCACAGCGTTTTTAGGCCATACAACTAGAGCAGCTTTGTCAAATGTTCATTATTACTTTGGATTTTTCTTTATCCAAGGTCATATCTGGCATGCTCTTAGAGCTATGGGCTTTGATTTCCGTCGTGTTGTTGGATCAGTAGCTTCTCTCGCAACAACAGAGAGTTAGCAGATTTAAACTTAAATTTCTACCAAAAAGCCTCATCACATTTGACGAGGCTTTTTTTTTTGTAAAAAAATCTAATTAAAAATTATCCCTTTTTATATCAATATTTTCGTCATCAATTGAATCCTCAGGAGGAGTTTCTAATTCGCTTGTTGGTACAATTTCAGGTTCAACATTGATAACAGGTTCAACAGTTACCTCAGGCTCAGTGGATGCTTCAGGTTCAGTAGTTAATTCAGGCTCAGTGGTGACTTCAGGTTGAGTTGTTAATTCAGGCTCAGTGGTGACTTCAGGCTCAGTGGATGCTTCAGGTTGAGTTGTTAATTCAGGCTCAGAGACAGCTTCAGGGGCAGCGATTACTTCAGGTTTCGAATCTGTTGATTCATCTTTAAGTTGAGTTGGTTCTTGATCTAATTTTGATTGAATTAGCTCTTTGATTATCAAAAAAAGCTTTTTTAAATTTGAGAAGAGTTCTTTAAAATTTTCATATATTTCCTTGAGAATGCTTTTAATCTCTTGAGCTTTCTCTCCTTTGTTAAAGAAAAGTAAGGCTGAAACTACTAATGCTGAGATTAATATGAAAATAAATAGTGCACCCATTTTTTTTATTAGTTAGATATCATTAAGATCGCTCTTATTTGTGATGCTAACAAGTGTTTATTTACATTGAACAACGAAGATAGTTTTTCCTTCTTAAATTCAAACCCTTGTGCGTATTGAAATTTTTTTTATGAATACGGTCAAACTTACTATTTTTTTTGATGGAGGATGCCCCTTATGTAAAAGAGAGGTTGATTTTTTGCAATCAAAAAACCAAAAGGGATACCTAAGATTTATTGATATTAATAGTTCTGATTTCTCTTTAGATTTTAAATACGGTATTACTTATAAACAGGCGATGGAGAGAATCCATGCTTTAAAAAGTGATGGTTCATTAATTAAGGATATTAAAGTTTTTCAAGAGGCTTATAGTTTGATTGGTCTAGGTTGGATTTATGCCGCAACGAAAATCCCCATTTTTGATAAATTTATTGAGTTTATTTATGGTATATGGGCAAAATACAGACTAAAACTAACTTTTCGACCCTCTATCGAAAAATTATGTGCTGAAAAGGGTTGTGAACTCTCTTAGTTATGCGAATAGTTGATTAATTTAATTAGAATTCTTCAGCATTAGTTAAACAAGATAATAAATTTACTATCCAAAAGTTGAACCATTGAATCCCCAGTTTGAGGCTTTAACGTCGAAAAATTCAATATAAATCCTATTCGTGTTTATATTGGTTTTAGATGCAATTAACTCGCATAAAGACTTGCTCATTGAGGAAGGGTTTAGTGAGCCAATTGATTTAACCTTGATAAAACAGCACGGCTCATCGGATCCAGCAAATGTCATCTTGGCATCTCTTTGGATCATTGTCATTACGTAATTTTCAGGTTTTCCGGTTAAATCAGCAACCATTTTTGAAATATCTTTTTGGAGCAAATCATCATTTTCTACAACACTTTTGGAGGATGTGTTGATTTGAATGAATGGCATGAGTGAATCAGTCTTTGACAGATATTAATACTCCAATGGAAGATTCATCTTTTAAAACATAGAAAGATCCAAGCACCCCTCCTTCTAAGTTATTGATAGATATATTTTTCAAATCTTAAAACAATAGAAAGATCCTGTTAATTCTTCTGTTAGAGCCTCAATAATTTTGTTTTTCTAGTATTTTGGTTTGGTCTTATTGAGAAAAATGAACCAGAATTTTCAAGCGATTCTTCAAAAAACAACAGAAGATAATACTTCGTATGATCAGACTTTTTTACTTGGCGGTGCTTTGATATTTTTCAACGTGTTTGTCATGTTATTCGTAGGTCTATATTGGATGAACCCAGCAGTGCATGAATTTATCTCTGGAAGACCTCTTTTGTAATAAGCATTAGATATTCCTCTTACATTAATTTGTCTTATCAATGCACTTAAAATTCTTTAATAGGAGAGATAATTGCATTAATCAGGTGGATTATCATTTTTACTCATGAATTTTGATCTTCTTTTTTCAAAAATTATCAAATATCTACTCACCTTTTTAATCATATTTTTTGGAGTGAACCCAGTATTTGCTGGTGCCAATGTGGCAGTTAAGGGAGAGGGGGACGAAGTCCCAAGCTACGTTCGATCTGACATAACAGGATTCGATTTTCACGGTGAAGACTTACATCTTTCCTCAATCGCTGGCGCAATGGCAAGAGATGCTGATTTCAGTAACGTTGATC
>QCIK01000025.1 GCA_003216715.1 Prochlorococcus sp. AG-402-L09
AAGAAAGTAAGCTGCTATCGTTGATTGAAATGAAGTAAGTAATTTCAATCCATAAAAGCTTTTTTTAGGTATCTTTATATTCATAATTGAAATGAGATTATGATCATTAAATTAAAAAATAAATAAAAAAAATTGGACATAAGAAAAAAATTCTTACGTCCAATATTTTATTCTTAGTATTTATGTTTATTGAACTACCAAGTACCAGTACCGGCAGTCGTATTAGTAATGGTACATCCTAAAGCTCTGTTAGCGCTGCCTGTATTAGATCCTTGAGTACACGTTTTAGATCCAGTTCCTGCGTCATATCTAAATTGGGCTAGATCTGTTACGGCTGGGTTGCCACTTGCAACAGCTGTCAATTGATAGACATCGTTGTTATTACAAGTATTCGTTGCATCTGCTGTAACTTCTGCTACGGCCGTGTAACCATTTGGAGCATAGGTTGCAGGTACGTAAACTTGATTATTAGGGTCAGAATCTAGAATTCTAACTGCACATTCCTTGACTAAGTTAGCAAGGGTCGTTTTAGCTCCTGCGACTCTAGCTTCTGCATTAAGACTAGTAAAAGATGGGATAGCTATTGCAGCAAGAATAGCTAGAACAGCTACAACAACAACTAGTTCAATAAGTGAGAAGCCTTTCTCACCTGGTTTTTTACTTAAAACTTTTTTAGCGTGAGGGCTATTAAGATAAAGCTGAAAAGCAAGCATTGCTAGAAAAAAATTAGCTTATATATATCAACTATACTATAAAACTAATATTAGTCATAATGTCAAAATGCAATTTGACTCTTTTGATAGTCATTCAGGTCTCATGAATAATAATTCGTTCTTAGGTCTCTAATGAATTTATTTTTTTTAGGACTATTCGGGTTGTGCGTGGGTAGTTTTCTAAATGTAATTCTTTATCGAATGCCAAGGAATGAATCTATAGTAAAGCCTAGAAGTGCATGTCCTAATTGTAAAACTAAATTGTCTTTTATAGAATTGATACCAGTTCTTAGCTGGCTTGTTCAACTTGGAAAATGTAGGTATTGCAACTGTAAGGTTAGTATAACTTATCCATCAATAGAAATTATTACATCAGTGTTGTTTTTGTTGGCTATAGTTTCTAAGCCAACAATTCCAATTATTGATAATCAACTTATACTTGTCATTTCAGGATGTATATTATTTTCTATTCTACTAGTCTTGACAATTCTAGACATTAAGTTTTTTTGGTTGCCAGATAGCTTAACATTTTTGGGTATTTTTATTGGGATTTTTATTAATACTTTGCCATCCATTTTAAGTCTTGATTTATATAAACTAATAACCCCTCTTAGTCATATATTTTGGTCAATCTCAACCTACTTTATTATTGCCTCTGTTGCTTTTTTGTTGGAAAAGATTCTAAACAAACCTGCTATGGGTCTTGGAGATGCAAAGCTATCAGCAATGGTGTCCTCATGGCTAGGATTAGAGGGGCTTGAACTAGTTCTAATGCTAACAATATTGACCAGTGGTTTGTTTTGCACGTTAGGGCTTTTAGCAGGAATCTATAAGAGAGGAAGTGTAATTCCTCTTGGAAGCTTTATATGCTTAAGTTTCGGAGCAGTTTGGTACTTAGGTAATAATTTCTTTCTAGATATTTTAGATAGATTCCTATGGTGGCGGTATCTGGATATAATCTAAGAAACTAGATAAAATAGTCGAAATATAAGATTTAAGCTAACATTATAATTGATTATGTTTCTAAATAAATTGAACGCAATAAATCTAAGAATAATAAAAACACCTTGTCTGGCATTAATTGTTGTTCTAGCAGGCTGCTCAAAGCCTCCAGCTCGTATCGCTCAGACATTTTTACCACCTCCAAATGCCATGGAGAGTATTAAGGTTCCAGTGGAGAATAAACCAATAGAACTTGATTTACTTCCTTCAAAAGATGAAGTAAACAAAGGAATTCTCTCAGGTAGATATGATCCTTTCTCCTCTCCTTTAAGTTTAGATGCGCCTATTGGATTTCAATTAAAAGGAATTATTGGATCAATTAATTATAAATTAGCTTATGTAGAGTACTTCAAAACAGGAACTAATATTAGAGACTGAAGCAATAGACTTAAACTCAGATAAAGAAGAATTAAATAAACAAGAACTGCAAACAAACATGAAAGAAGAAGAAGAAAGCAAAACCATAGAAATAAAGTCTGAAGCCACAAATGAAGAAGCTAAATGGCCAAGTGTTAATCTTTCAGATAAAGAAGAATCAAATAATCAAGAACTAAAAATAAATAAGAAAAAAGAAGAGAAGAACAATTCAGCTGAATTAGATCAGCACAAGTCAGATGATTTTGAGATGCCAGATTTTTAATTCCAAAAATTACTTAACTACGGTTATTATTTCAAACATTGGTAAATAAAGGGATACAACTATTGTTCCGACTATTCCAGCTATAACAATAATTACAGCAGGTTCCATTGCCTTTGTCAAAGATGAAACGGTATTTTCTACCTCCCTTTTATAGAACTTAGACAAATTATCTAACATAAATCCTAATTCTCCACTTTCTTCTCCAATTCGAACCATAGATGGTACTAATTTCGGTAAAATATTATTAGATTTCAAAGATATACTCAGATCATTTCCTTGAGTTACTTCTATAACTGAGTTAGCAATTATATCTTTAATGGCCTGATTTCCACTGGCTAAGCGACATCTTTCTAATCCTTCAACAATAGGGATACCAGCATTCATTAATGTTGATAAAGTATCACAAAATGATGCAATTTCACTTCTTAATATTAGCTCTCCAAACAAAGGAATTCGAAGTATCAAATTATCTATAAATCTTTTACCTGTAGTTGTTGAATAATACTGCTTAAATATAAATAGTATTATTAAAATAACAATTGGTGCACCTATTAAGAAGAAATTTGAAACGACAATTCTTGATAATGCAAGCATAAATTTAGTTAATCCAGGTAATTCAGCATTAAAACTTTTGAACATTAGTTCAAATTTAGGCACAATAAATATTAAGAGTCCTAAACTTACAGATATTGCTAATACAAGTATAATTACTGGATAAATCAATGCGCCAGTAATCTGGCTTTTAATCTTCTCCTGCTCTTCTATAAGTATTGCAATTCGGTCAAGAACTTTATCTAGTATGCCTCCTGCCTCACCTGCTTTTATAAGACCAATTGTTATTGGTGCAAAACATTTTGGATAATCATTAAGACACAGAGATAATTCATCACCAGATTTTAATCTATCTGCAACATTGAAAAGAACCCAAGAGAATTTTTCTGATCTAGTATTTTCTGCTAATAATTCTATACCTTGAGCTAGTGGTACACCACTTTGAAGAATTACAGCCAACTGTCTAAAAAATATAAGTAGATCAGCTTGCTTAACTTTTAAAGAATTGGAATCCTTTATACTTATATATTTTCTTGAATTAGTTAAACCTTTTTCTTCAATTGATTGTGATATAAGACTTGATTTGTATGAATACTTTACCATGATCAATTAATATTTATTGCTTTTGGGTTTGAAGCCTTTGAGATGGCTTCTGAGGGAGTAATGAGCTTTTGATCTAACAAGCTTTGTAAACATTGCTCTAAAGTATTCATCCCCTCATTACTTCCAGTTTGAAGTTGGGAGTATATTTGACTGACTTTCTTTTCTCTAATCAAATTTGAAATCGCATTAGTATTTATTAAAATTTCATACGCTAATGATCTTTTACCTTTTGTATTTTTACACAATGTTTGAGACATAATACCAGCCAAAGATGTAGAGACTTGTAATCTCGCTTGTTCTTGTTGATCGGCAGGGAAAACATCAACAATTCTTTCTACTGTTTTTGCCGCTGAAGAAGTATGCAATGTACCTAAAACCAAATGCCCCGTTTCCGCAGCAGTAATTGCTAATTGAATTGTTTCAAGGTCTCTCATTTCTCCTATATAAATAACATCAGGATCTTCTCTTAATGCAGCCCTTAGAGCTGTTGCGAATGAATCTGTGTCTCTTTTAACTTCTCTCTGATGAATAATAGAATTTTTGGTAGAAGAAAATTGAAATTCTATGGGATCTTCAATAGTAAGGATATGTCGTTTTTGAGTTTCTAAAATACAATTAATAAACGCTGCGAGACTAGTCGACTTTCCTGATCCAGTTGGACCTGTACAAAGAACTAAGCCTCTATGTTTTTTTGATAAGTTTATAAAAGCTTCTGGCAATCCTAGGTCAGACCATTTTGGAAGATTATCAGGAAGCAATCTTAGGGTTAAACATCTTTTCTCATTCGCAACATATGCATTTATTCTTAGTCTTGATAAACCTTCAAGTCCAATTGATGTATCTAAATCATTATCTTTATTAAATTGAGATAATTTTTCTTCTCCTAGGATTTCAAGAAGAAGAGCGTCCATATCATTAGATCCTAGGACTTTATCGATTATTTTTATATCTGAATTACTCCTAATCGCTATAGGGGAATTTTCTTCTAAATGAATATCAGAAGAATCAGAATTAATTGCATATTCAACTATTTTTCTTGCTATTGTCATTAATCTGATTAATTAAAAAAATTATTCTTCACTATTACATATTTTTTTTAGTTCTGAAATAGTTGTTTGTTGATCTTGAATTAAATTAACGCAATAATCTTTTAACGTTATCATTCCTTCTTGTTCAGCTAAATCTTGAATTTCAGCATTTGATTTTCGTGCCTTAATTGCTTCAGCAATTTTGCGATTAAGAATCATTAATTCATATACTCCTATCCTTCCTTTATAACCCGTTCCAGAACATCTTGAGCACAAGGAGCCTTCAGCTTTTCTTTTTTCTTTTTCCTCACTATTTAATACCGTAGCTTTCCTAATTGTTTGTCCTCTTTTAATTCCATAATTATATTCATAATCTCCAGCTATTTTTTGAGTACTGCATTCAGGACAAACCCTCCTAATTAATCTTTGCGCTAATATGGCTTTCAAAGAAGAGGTTAATTTATATGGAGGCACCTCCATATCCAATAACCTTGTTAAGGATGTAGAAGCACTTCTAGCATGCAACGTAGTAAATACTAGATGTCCAGTTTCAGCAGCATCCATTGAAGATTCAGCCGTTTCTGGGTCTCTAGTCTCACCAATAAGAATGACATCTGGGTCCTGACGAAGAAAGGTCCTTAATAAAAAACCAAAATTTTGCCCTTTGGCTTTGATAACCGGAAACTGTTGAATATCACCACCTAAATCATATTCAATAGGATCTTCAGCTGTAACTATATTTAATTCACCATTATCTTTCTCTCTTAAAGCTGCTGCTAAAGTTGTTGATTTACCTGAACCAGTTGGTCCAGAAACAATAATAATTCCATCAGGTTGGTTGATTACATTCCTAAATTTACTTCTAATTTCCTCATTAGATATAAGTGATTCTAAATCTAATATTTCATTACTGCTATTTAATATCCTTAAAACGGTTTTTTCTCCAAATTTAGCTGGAGCCGTAGAACACCTGAATTGCATGGCAGTCCCTTCAAAAACTCTTCGAATTTTTCCATCTTGCGAAGCTCTCCTTTCTGCAATATCCATTCCCGCCATATTTTTTAAACAGGCTGTTAATTTAAGTCCAGCACTTCTAGGCATAGAAATATATTTTTGAAGAACCCCATCACTTCTTAGTCTGACTTGAAAATTAGAACTATGAGGTTCAATATGTATATCAGAAACACCTGTTCTGCATGATTTAATTAAAATTTGTGCTGCTGCGCGTTGAATTTTACTACCAAGCATTTCTATTGATAAATCAGGTTCACTTTCATTTTCATTTTCACTTTCATCATCAAATTCATAACTATATTGATCATATTCATCTTTACTATTTGATGCTTCTTTAAGAGAATCCAATAACTCATCATCTGAGAAAGAAAAACTTTCTAATCCCTCACTACTAAATATTCTCTCTTTTGCCGCTTGATCAAGCAGATGTTCAATTTGTGATGTATCTTTTTCTACAAACATACATTTATAACCTGATCTTGATGCCTTGTTTTTAATAAATTCTCCAATAGTTCCTAAAAAAGTGATATTTCCAACAGCTATTAATAGAACGGGTTTCTCAGGAGGTAAAGATGGTTCTACACTTAATGGAATAATTAAATTATTTCTACACCATTGAAGTGAGAAATGTTCATCTATTAGATCTCTAATTTTGTCTATTTTATACATAATTAATAACAATCAAACCTTGGACAGGATTTAGGATAAGGCCCACAAGGAGGAAGGTTGTTTTCGGTTCCATAGCCACCATCTCCACAAAAGCCTGGAGCTGGATTTTTCCCGCATCCTGCAGGACATGTTGGCGGTGGCGGTGGTAACCATTGAGTGGCTTCTTTACAGTCATCATTGGCTTCGTAATCTGATTTTGTTATGTGTTTTGTACCTTTACATAACCAAAGAGAATCAGCACATACTCCTGGGCCTGGGGAATGTGGAGGACTCCATTTGCCATTTGGTTCTTGATTACTAAGTTTTTGATCAAGATCTTCCTGACATGCATTTGACTTTTTTAGATCCTCACAAGCTTGGATATCTGCCTGAGAAGCTTTTTGTACTCCGTCACAAAAATAAAATGTTGTCCCACCGCATGCAGCAAGATCAAAAGCCCCAGTAGCTTTATTGTCAATTTGAGTTTGTTTTTCTACTGCACATTCTTGTGCATATTTTAAGTCTAATTCTCGGTTATAGGCCTCTTCTGTATAGACTTCTCTTCCCTCAAAAGCATATGTATCTCCTTCGCAAGGTCCATTAGGATCTATCCACTTTTTCGCATCTGATGGATTAGGTCCACTTGGGTTCGTTCCTAACCACGCATTAAAGGCAGAATTACAATTTTGTCTATCCTCTGCCAGCTTTTTTTCTTCAGCAATTTTATCTAATAAATCTTGGCTCGCAGAGCAATTAATTCCAGCCCAATTTTCACAAGAGCTTAAACTTTTAGATCCACTTGGAAAACTAAAACGAGTAGATTTATATTCTCCTGTCGAGACATCTTCAATCAAAGTAAAACCTAATTCATATAAAATCTGATCATCAGGTTGAATAGGAGTTAAGAAAAAGCTTGAACAAGTTGTATCTGTAGACTTGATTTTATAACCAATAGATGAAATTCTCTTATCAGAAACAACACTGCTTGATGGAGATAATCCAGATAGTGCTTCTCCAGTTCTAATTGACTGAAAACAATCAGCTAAACCATTATTTAAAATGGATTTAGCCTCATCAATTCTAGCTAATTTGATCGTGTCGAAAACTATTGGTATTGATATCGAAGCTAGAGCACTTAAAATCGCAACAACGACTGAAAGTTCTAGGATTGTAAAACCTGAATTATTAATGGATTGATTTTTTGCTTTTTG
>QCIK01000026.1 GCA_003216715.1 Prochlorococcus sp. AG-402-L09
TTCTTGGTAATCTCACGTTCTAATTTAAGTTTTTATGGCTTACTCAGAGACAAAAGTAGTACTTGGTGGTCTTGCACATATTCCTATCATAATTGGCTTTTTCTACCTAATTCGCAGGCAATATTCATTTGGGGCAATGCTGCGAAATGGTAGCAATGCCCTAAGCGGAAAAGTTACAGCTCCTTCTAAAGCTCCCGCAGCACCCCCTAAAGCTGCCGCTGCTCCAGCTAAAGCTCCTGCTGCACCCCCTAAAGCTGCCGCTGCTCCAGCTAAAGCTGCCGCTGCAAAGAAACCTCATTCGGATGTACCTGTTAATACCTACAAGCCAAAAGCACCTTTCACAGGCACAGTGACTGAAAATTACTCAGCACTAAAAGAAGGAGCTATTGGTAAAGTTCAACATATAACTTTTGATCTATCTGGAGGGGACCCTGACTTTAAATATGTTGAAGGCCAAAGTTGCGGAATACTTGCTGCAGGTGAAGATGCAAAAGGGAAGCCTCATAGGCCAAGACTTTATTCAATTGCTAGCACAAGGTATGGTGATAACTTCGCAGGAAATACTCTCTCATTATGTGTTCGCCAACTTCAATACGAAAAAGATGGTGAAACCATTAATGGTGTTTGCTCAACCTATTTGTGCAACCTATCTCCTGGAGATAAAGTAAAAATTAGTGGTCCAGTGGGCAAAGAAATGCTTCTTCCTGAGGAAGAAGATTCAAACATAATAATGCTTGCTACAGGTACTGGCATAGCTCCAATGAGAGCCTATTTAAGAAGGATGTTTGAACCTACAGAAATAGAAAAACATCAATGGAATTTCAAAGGAAAAGCTTGGTTATTTATGGGTGCACCAAAGACAGCTAATTTGCTTTATGATGATGATTTTGAACACTACAAATCAAAATTCCCAGAAAATCTTAGGTACACAAAAGCAATTAGCAGAGAGCAACAGAATACAAAAGGAGGAAGAATGTACATTCAAGATAGGGTTCTTGAACATGCAGAAGAAATATTCAACATGATTGAGAATCCTAAAACACATATTTATTTATGTGGATTAAAAGGAATGGAGCCGGGCATAGATGAGGCAATGACAACTGCAGCTGCTGCAAAAGGTTTAGACTGGTCTGAACTTAGACCTAAGCTCAGAAAAGCAGGTAGATGGCATGCTGAGACTTACTAAATAAATAAAAAGTCTGGAAAGCGATAATTATTAATTACTTTAGAAATATTTTTTCTATATTTAATCAATCAATATCAATTTTGTTTTTGGACATATTAGAAGCAACTTGGATAATATTTCTCATCTAATTGGCAAGGAATTTATCAATGAGCATGCCAGTAACAAACCCATTGAGAATAGGTCTTCGCCAAGAGCGAGTAGTTCCTCCTCAATGTCTGGTTATTTTTGGTGCCTCAGGGGATTTGACTCACAGGAAACTTGTCCCTGCTTTATTCGAGCTCTTTAAGCAAAGAAGATTACCTAGTGAGTTTGCAGTTTTAGGCTGTGCCAGAAGGCCATGGACTGATGAGATATTTAAAGAAAAAATGGAGGAAGCTCTTTCTTCTCAAATAAATGAAAGTCCAAAAGAATGGGAATTATTTTCTCAAAATCTTTTCTATGAACCTGTAGATCTGCAACAGCCAGAACATCTCGTAAAGCTTGGGGAAAGACTTGAAAGAATTGATAAGTTAAGAGCAACACATGGCCATCGAACATTTTACCTTTCAGTATCTCCCAAATTCTATGGAAGTGGATGTAGGGCTTTAGCTGCAGCAGGATTATTGAAAGATCCCAAACGTAGTAGGGTTGTAATTGAAAAACCTTTTGGAAGAGACTTCAATAGCGCTCAGTCACTCAATTCTCTCGTTCAGAGTTGTGCGCAAGAAAGTCAAATATTTCGAATAGATCATTATTTAGGAAAAGAAACCGTTCAAAATATTCTTGTTCTCAGATTTGCAAACACAATTTTTGAACCTATTTGGAATAGAAATTATATATCAAGTGTTCAAATCACCAGCTCCGAAACAGTTGGAGTAGAAGATCGAGCTGGTTATTACGAATCTTCAGGAGCTCTAAGAGATATGGTTCAAAATCATCTAACTCAAATGCTTGCTCTAACTGCAATGGAACCACCTGGACATTTTGATCCAGAAGCAATAAGGAATGAAAAAGCTAAAGTTCTTCAGGCAGTAAAGCTTGCTAATGAAGAAAAGCCTTGGGAATGTTGCGTTAGGGGACAGTACTCAAAGGGAGGTAGCGATGAAGATCCACTTCTTGGTTATAGAGAAGAGCCAGGAGTTAATCCAAATAGTACAACCGAAACATATGTTGCCATGAAACTTTTCATAGATAATTGGAGATGGCAGGGAGTACCTTTTTATGTGAGGACAGGTAAACGATTAGCCAAAAGACTTAGTGAGGTTGTTCTTACATTTAGAGAAGCTCCTGTTCACCTTTTTGATGCAGCAGGGGGATGCCCAACATCAAACCAATTAATACTCAGAATTCAACCCAACGAAGGAGCTGAATTTAGTTTTGAGGTAAAATCACCAGGGTCTGGGATGAGAAGTAGACCTGTAAATATGGAGTTTTCTTATGACGAATCCTTTGGAGAGCCCTCAGACGAAGGTTATGTGAGACTTCTTGCTGATGCAATGCTTGGAGATCCAACATTGTTTACTAGAAGTGATGAAGTAGAGGCTGCTTGGCGTTTATATACTCCTCTACTTGAGAAGATTGAGGATTCGCCCTGGGAATTACCTGTTTATCAATATGAATCAAGAACATGGGGGCCTACTGAATCAGACTTACTTATTGGCAAAGATCAACTTCTATGGAGACGGCCTTGAAAAAATTGAACCTAACTTTTTTATTCAAACCAAATTAAATGTCTCCTCAATTAACGCTTCAAACCCCACTTCAGTTACCTCCAGCTGAAATTCCTACTTATCTTGAGCAACTCTGGTCTCATGATGAGCGAGGAGATAAAGGAGCAAACACCTTTTGTTTAATTGTCTGGCAACCTGCTTGGATTGAACAAAAACTAGTCAAAACTGGGCAAATATCTGGACCTATAGTGGGGACTCAAAGAAATGATCTTATAGAAGCTGCAAGAGAAATTATTTTAAAAGGTGATCTTCCTAACAGCACTTCACCACTAGATTTTAGAGTTCAATCTTCAATTCAAGGTAAAGAGTTAATTAAAAATGTTGAAGACCTTAGAGGGCAACACATTGACACCTCAATTAGCAATTTGCAACCTCGAAGATTAATAACCATTGCACCTACAATCGAAAAAGAAAATAATTTAGAAACTTTAGTTGCCGCATATTGTCCACTTCCAGAAGAAGGGGGAGGCAAAACAGCTTGTGGCGACGTAATTGTTTTAAGAGGTAATAAAACCGCAATCAATGATGGGCTTGAAATTGTAGAGACTCTTGTTCCTGATGAACTTCCCTCTTGGTTGTGGTGGAATGGAACAATCGATGAAGCACCTAGATTTCTTAATGCTCTAGCTCTACCAAATCGCAGATTAATTATCGATACTGCACTAGGTGAACCCATCGTCTGCTTAGATTTATTACTTCAACGAATTCAATCTGGACAAGCTGTTAACGACTTGAATTGGCTTCGTCTTAGAGGCTGGAGAGAAACATTAGCAATGGTATTTGATCCACTTCAAAGAAGAAATGCTCTTGATAGTTTACAAAAAATTGACATAGATATTGAGGGTTCTCAAACAGTTCAAGGGCTTTTACTTGCAGCATGGATTGCTGATCGCCTCAAATGGAAACTACAAAATTGTGTCCTATCAAAAAAGGATCAACTGAAAGTTAATTTTCTTCGTCCTGACAAAACGCTTGTTGAAGTTGGTATAACTTCTCTACCAATTGGTAAACCAAGCATAAATCCCGGTCAAATAGTTGGTCTGAGATTAATTGCAAAAGCCACAAACAAACAAACAAACGATATTTGTGTAATTCTCGCATCAGAATCTGGGGAATGTATGAGATTAGAAGCCGGGGGTATGGCAAGAATGGAACTTATCGAACAAGTCGTTCCTATTCAAAAAAACTCTTTAGAAAATGATGTTGCTCGTTTACTCTCCAGCAGTAGAGGCAATACGAGTCCCTTGCTTGCTAGTGCAACACCCATAGCCATAGATATGCTTGATTTAGTTAATAAAGCCAAATAAATATAGTCATTAAATGGCATGCGTAATTTCTGCTATATCTAGCAACAGTGGTAAAACGCTTTTAAGTCTCCTTTTAATTTCTTGGTTGAAAAGTATAAATAAAACTGTTCAAACTTTCAAAGCTGGACCTGATTATTTAGACACTCAACAACTCACCGCAGCTTCTAACAAAGCTTGTCGCAATCTTGATTTAATTCTTTCTGGTGAAAGCTGGGTTAAAGAAAATTTTAATCACTTTGGAGGATTAACTGACTTTTCGTTCGTTGAAGGGGTAATGGGATTATTCGACGGAATTGGCAGCAGCTCAAAAGGTAGTACGGCTGAATTAGCCAAGGTTTTAAATCTGCCAATAATATTAATTGTTGATGCTAGAGGAAAAGCTGCATCACTAGCAGCCTTAATAAAAGGATTCAAAGAACATGATAAGGAATTAAAAATTGCAGGCGTTGTTTTAAATAATGTTCAATCTACTAGACATGAACAAATATTATTGGAGGTTCTCAATCAAATCAATGTAAAGTCATTAGGTTCTCTTCCTTCATGCAAAGACTTACATCTTCCAGTAAGGCATTTAGGTTTAGCTCCAGCACATGAAATACTTGACTTAGAAATTAAAGTTAGAAAGTGGGCATCAATAGCTAAAGATTATCTAGACCTTGAAAGTTTTAAAAACCTTTTATCAGCTCCAAAATCTAATAACAAATCAATTAACTTCTTGCCAAAGAAACAATCAGAATCTATTCACCCAATTGCTATTGCTGAAGATGATGCTTTCCATTTTAGGTATCAAGAAACAAAAGAATTATTAGAAGAGAATGGAATGCCAACTATTACTTGGAAACCTCTTGAAAACGAACAGATCCCAAAAGAAGCTAGAGGATTAATAATACCTGGTGGTTTTCCTGAACATCATGCAAACCAATTGAGTAATTCAACAATAAGCCTGAACTCAATAAAAAGATTTTCTCAAAAGTTCCCTATATACGCTGAATGTGGCGGAATGATGCTTTTGGGTAAAAGTATATTTGATTTTGAAGGGAGGGAACATTCAATGGCTGGAGTATTACCTTTTAAGGCTAAGAAGGGAAATTTAAAGATAGGTTATAGAGAAGCAATAAGTAAAAACAAAAGTCCTATTACCACCCCAGGCAAAAAACTAATAGGACATGAATTTCATCGTTGGGAAATAATAAATGGAAATTATGATTCAAAAATAAATTGCCTATGGGATATAAAAGGATGGAATATAGATATTAAAAATGAAGGTTTTTGCAATCATTTAATTCATGCAAGTTGGATACATCTTCATTGGGCAAGTTCGCCTCTTATTCTAGAAAATTGGAAAAGAAGTGTTATAAATTATGCCTAAAGTAAATATGTTTTTAAAAATAACATTTTCTAAATCACTCAATTAATAATTTCTCTAAAATAGATTGATTAGTCTTGCTTGTATTATCTCCAACAATCCATACTCCTTTGCTCGCTCTGCTTACTGCAACGTATACAAGACGCTTTCTAAATTCAAGATCTTTAGGCCAAAAGACATCAGAAGTTATGAACACTTCTCCAAAAGTACTTCCTTGACTTCTGTGAATTGTAAGGACAGAAGCAGGACCTAAAGAAGCGAATGAATCTCTGATAAAAAAGAAAGTCTTCCAAATCGAAGCACTATTTTTCTTTCCTCTCTCTCTAGCTTTGTTGCTCAATTCATTCAAAGCGAGGTCTAAATCAACTCGAGATTTTGACCCAATTTGAGGCATTAACCTCAAAGAAAATTCTTTTTGATCACAGTTAACTTTAGCTATCTGAGTTTCAATAACAGGTAGCGAATTTTCAAAATCTAGATGGATTCCAAAAGAAGTCAAATCCAAACTATTTGGGATTACATCTTCAACCACCATCTCTCTATTGGAGTTAATCAAAATATCTGGTTCTTCTCCAAGCTCATCCTCATTTAATGAAGCATTTACCATTACGGCTTTACGACTAATTAAAACCTCCCCAGGCAAAACCTGATATTGATCAGCCATATCACCATGAATAGCTCTTCTTGCATGAGGAACTAAATTGTCAACAATTCTATTCGTGTAGCACAAAATTCTTGCTTCATCGGGATCATCCTCTAAAGAAGATAGCTTCAATAATGATTTAGCTTTTTCAAGCCAACTCTTTCTATCTAATATTCCAACATTCCCTTTCTTACTGTAAATGATTGGTAAAATAGGTGGCTGATTGCAAGGGATCTGACCATCTCTGATGATTTTTGCCAATTTCAGGACAGGACCTTGATGACGAACAACTTCCTTCAGTTCTGTATTTACAGCTCTTTTCATTAAAAAAACTGAGCTAGAACTCTCTCCTACGGGTGGAAGTTGAGCAGGATCACCAACAAAAACCAATCGAGTCGAATTACATCTAGCGCATTCAAGAGTTATTTCCAATAATTTGGAATCAATCATTGATGCTTCATCAATTAATACAAGTCCTAAATTTTCCAAAGATCTATCAGTTTGATCTGTTTTTTGACATATTTCGATATCTGCCTTTCTTTTCAACTTAAGTCGAAGCAAACGATGAATGGTAGAGGGAAACCATGTGGGTTTTATAGATTCACTTTTCAACCCCTCCCTTAATACACCTACAGCTTTATGAGTTGGTGCAACCACAGTCCAACACAAACCTAATTCATCGACTTTTTTTAATAATTTCATAGATAAATATGTTTTACCGCTACCCGCAAAGCCTTTCATTACAAAGGGCTTGAAGGAATATGGGCTTTCAAGCCATTG
>QCIK01000027.1 GCA_003216715.1 Prochlorococcus sp. AG-402-L09
TTTCATCCAAATACTCGGCTTTAAATGATCACTAGTTGATTTAGAATTTGATAAATTTTCTGGGTAGGGCTATTTAAGAGCGAGAGGTCGTTGGACCTGCCTCTTAATTATAAGCCTCGCCAGGTTAAGCAATCACCTCTAATTCCAGTTATATCAACACTAATGTATTTCCAGGACATAATTTCTACCCTCAATAATTTCTGGAGTGATAAAGGTTGTTTGCTGCTTCAGCCATACGATTTAGAGAAGGGTGCAGGAACAATGAGTCCTCATTCTTTCTTGAGAGCAATAGGCCCTGAGCCTTGGGCTGTTGCTTACCCAGAACCCTGCCGAAGACCAACTGATGGTAGATATGGAGACAATCCAAATAGAGCGCAGCATTATTTTCAATATCAGGTTCTTATCAAGCCTTCTCTGGATGGTATTCAAGAAATCTATTTATCTTCGCTTGATGCATTAGGTATTTCAGCCAAGGATCACGATATCAGATTCGTTGAAGACAATTGGGAATCTCCAACTTTAGGTGCTTGGGGAGTTGGATGGGAGGTTTGGCTTGATGGTATGGAAGTTACCCAATTTACTTATTTTCAACAATGTGGAGGTCTTGATTGCAAGCCTGTTTCGATTGAGATCACTTATGGCTTAGAAAGATTGGCGATGTATTTACAAAATGTTGAAAGTATTTGGGACCTTTCTTGGAACAATAAGAATAAATATGGTGATATCTGGCTTCCTTTTGAAAAAGGTCAATGTAAATATAATTTTGAAGAATCTAACTCAGATAATTTAAGAAAACTGTTTGAAATTTACGAGGAGGAGGCTCGTCAATTAATAGCTAAGAAACTTCCTGCTCCTTGCCTTGACTATGTTCTAAAATGTAGCCATACTTTTAATTTATTAGAGGCAAGAGGAGTTATATCTGTTACCGAAAGAACTAAGGTTATTGCAAGAATTCGATCTTTGTCTCGTAAAGTTGCTGAAGCTTGGCTAGAGGAAAGAGAGCACCTTGGCTTCCCTCTCTGTTCAACCTAATCTTTGATAATTAGTAACATTTTTAGTTTCCCTAATAATTAATAGATCGAATAATATCTGGCGACGTATAAAAAGATACTTTCAATAGTCAGTACTCTGAAATGTCTCAATAAATACAGTATTATCGGATCGAAATATTTGTGTGAGGACACAATGAAGCTTTTTCAGCGATTGCTGGTAGCTCCTGCTGCTTTGGGCCTAATGGCTCCATTAGCAGCGAATGCCGACGTTACTCCAGTATCAAACGAATTAGATCTAAGTTCTGAAGTTATTGAAGCTCGTGTTGATGGCGTTGAAGCTCAACTCGGCGAAATCATGGCTGGTCAGTTCTCATCATCAACAAAGATGAGCGGTAAGGCTGCATTCATCACTGGTTACGTTGATGATGATAATGAGACAGATACTGATTCCATAACTATGGAATACATGTATCAGTTGAACATGAATACTAGTTTCACTGGTGAAGATCTTCTATATACAAGAATTAAGGCGGGTAATGTATCTGATCACTTTGTAGACAAAGGACAAGGTACTTATCTTTCAGCTGGTAAAAACACATCTGACGCTTTAAAAGTTGACAAGATTTGGTACCAGTTCCCAGTTGGCGAAAGCATAACTGTTTGGGTTGGACCAAAAATTGAGAACTATTACATGCTTGCAAGTTCTCCTTCCATTTATAAGCCAGTAACTAAACAATTTAGTCTTGGTGGAAATGGAACAGTTTATGGCTCAAGTACTAAAGCTGGTTTTGGTGCTGCATGGACTCAGCCAACTGAAGATCCTTCAGAAGGTAGATGGGCATTGAGTGCTGCATATACAAGTCAGGGCGGCGCTAAGTCTGCTGAAGGACAAGGCCTTTTTGGTGATGATGCTAAGTCAGCTTTGTTAACTAAGCTTGAATATGGCACACCACAATGGCAAGTATCTGGAGCCGTTGCTTTTAAAGATAATGGATGGTCTGATAGTTATTTCACCACAGCTAAAGGCAAGTCAAGAGCTTCAGGAAGTTCTGAAACTGCAATTGGTTTGAGAGCATACTGGAAGCCAGACAACACAGGTGCTCTTCCTTCTGTTCAGCTTGGTTATGACACTTCTAGTATTGATGATGCTGGAACTGGTAATGCAGATGAAGCATCAGGATGGATGGTTGGTCTTAATTGGAAAGATCTATTCATGGATGGAAACAGAGCAGGACTTGCTGTTGGTTCAAGAGTTAGTGCTACAAATATTGTTGGCGGTGGCTCTGATCCTTCAGAGGACAACTCTGTTTGGGAAGCTTATTACTCCTTCAAAGTTAATGATGGCGTAACAGTAACACCTGCAGTCTTTGGTAGCACAGATGTAGAAGCTGAGGGTAAAGACGTGACTGGAGCAGTTCTTCTAACTGAATTCAGATTCTAATTCTTGTAATTAGAAGATTTGAAACGCCCCTTATTTGGGGCGTTTTTTTTTTTTTTTTTTTTAAAGCCCCTTTTGAGGAGCTTTCTTTTTTCTTTTAGGTAAAAAATTTACCAGCAATTCTCACCCTCACCGATGGGAATGCAAACGTTAGATTTCTTTGCTTTATCAGCTGCTTTTTGCGCAGCTTCGTCAAGCTTGCCATCCTCGTCTGCCTCTTGATCTGTAGTCCATTCTTTCAAACCACCCATATCTCCATGTTTTTCACCAGCCATTGAATTGTCTGGAATAATTGCGTTAGTAGCCAAAGCAGCTGCTGCAGCTATGAATATTCCGATAGGTGTTTTACTTGGCATGCCAGGTTTGATTTTGCTTATTTTGATAGGTCTTTACTGCTAATGGAAGTTCTTTTTTTACGTATAAGTGTATAAAGTGATCGAGTTAGTCTCCTAATCTTCTTAAGATGTTGCTGTAAGCCTGAAAAACTAAATCTAATTCATCGGATCTTCCATGTTTTGCTAGTAAGGCTTTTGCTCCAGCATCCAGTCCAAATAAGAAATTTCTGTCTTCATTATTTTGCACATAGCTTTGAATCCAGCCTACGCATACATAACGTTCACCATCTTTGACTTCGGCGACAGAATGTAGTTGAGTGCTTGGATAAATTATTATTTCTCCAGCAGATAGTTTTATTTTTTCAGTTTTATTGATCGTCTGAATACATAATTCACCCCCTTTATAATCTTGTGGCTCGTTTAAAAATAAAGTAAAAGATAGATCACTTCTTCCTGAGGGCATGTAAGGATTATCAATATGTGAGCCATAACCATTTCCAGCTAGGGATTGAGTAAACATGACTCCATGGATCAGACTAGGTAATGTGAAACTTTTTAGAAGAGAATTTGAGATTATCTTATTAACAATAATATCTCTAAGCTCAAGTGATAATTTTGAATTTTTATCTAATTGAAAATTAGATTTGATTTTTGCAGAATGGCTTCCAGCTGTCTTTTTACCATCTTGCCATAAGGATTTTTCTGCTTTAAGTTTTTTAAGTATTTCATGAGCTTTTGGTTTATCGATTAGCGAATGAGTTAAATATTCCATCTTTTTTGCCTAAGTTTAACTGCGATTCTAAAGTATAAATAAGATATCAATTTATACATTAATAAGTAGCAAAGTTGCGAAGCTATTCTTAGTAGTATCTTCTTGTCTAGTCTGGAAAAGATATTAATCCCTTCCCTCGATTGATTAATGAATTTAAT
Organism: Prochlorococcus sp. AG-402-L09; assembly: GCA_003216715.1. Taxonomy (GTDB): domain Bacteria; phylum Cyanobacteriota; class Cyanobacteriia; order PCC-6307; family Cyanobiaceae; genus Prochlorococcus_B. Next base: position 3,696 of record QCIK01000027.1, read on the forward strand.
TAAGCGTCTTTTTACCTCAGTATTAGCCAGTTCTCTTTTAATCTCTTCGAGTTTTAATAATGTTAAGGCTTCTGATAGAGAAGTAAGGATTTATTCAGGCAGGCATTACAACACTGATAAGCAGATATATAAGAAATTTGCAGAGGAGACTGGAATAAAGATTCGATTGATTGAGGCTACTGGTATTTCTCTGGTTGAAAGATTGAAAAGGGAAGGAGCAAAGTCAAAAGCCGATGTAATTCTTCTTGTGGATGCGGCTCGAATTAGTAATGCTGCAAAAAGTGGTCTTCTTCAGCCATATAGATCGGCTGAATTAGATAAAAATGTTCCTGTGGAATATAGAGATCCTCAAGCGAGATGGTATGCACTAACAAGAAGGGTGAGAGTTTTGGTCGCTAATCCAAAGAAAGTTGATATAAATTCAATCAAAGATTATTCAGATCTTGCTAGCCCTTCTTTGGAGGGGCTTGTTTGCGTTAGAAAAAGGAGCAGTCCATACAATCAATCTTTAGTAGCCAATCAAATTGTCAATAAAGGAGAAGCAAAAACTAAAGAGTGGTTGAAAGGGATGATTTCAAATATTTCTCAGCCTTTTTTCCCCGGAGATATAGGTGTTATTAGAGCTGTCGCTCAGGGTAAGTGTGGAGTAGGAATTGTTAATCACTACTATGTCTCAAGAATGCTCGCAGGTGTGAATGGTAAAAAAGATCAAAGATTGGCTAAAAAAATAAAAGTTCTAACTCCTAACCCTGCTCACGTTAATGTAAGTGCAGGTGGAATTGCTAAATATGCTGAAAACAAAGAAGAAGCTATTCAGCTTCTAGAGTATCTTGCTTCTCCTACTGGGAGCAGTGGATTGGCTGGGCCAACGTATGAGCACCCTTTAGTAGGTTTTAATAAAACGGATGAGGTCACACAATTTGGGGGATTTACTGCTGATAGTGTGACCATTGATCAATTAGGAGCAAATAACAAAAAGGCAATCAAGATTATGAGAAAGGCAGGTTGGGATTGAATCATTAATAATTAAATTTGTAATTCTGTTTATTTGTAAAAGAAGATAGAAGACTGCCTTAAACTTGTTTCAAGGGAGAGGTGGCTGAGTGGTCGAAAGCGAACGACTCGAAATCGTTTGATAGCTAAAACTATCCGTGGGTTCGAATCCCACCCTCTCCGTATTACTC
>QCIK01000028.1 GCA_003216715.1 Prochlorococcus sp. AG-402-L09
TTTTTCTACCTTGCCAATTAATGCCAATAATTGGTTTTTTTTCTTTAGAGAGAATATTGCGCCATTTTTCTTTTAGAGTTTTTGTTGATGAAATATATGGAGTGTTGATAAGCGGTTTCTGAGGGTTGATTGAAAAATACTTAAGTAAAGATAACAATGGCATCCATTTTCCTTCTTTTATAAGACTGCATTCATCAGGGGAAAGTGGATTAGGGTGTATGCCTGAGTCTTTAATCAAGCTGTGTAATTTTTCAGGAGCACAAAAGGATAGATCTATGCCTTGTTGTTTAAGAGGCAACAAATAACGCATATGAAAAATAACATCTCCTGGAGCTTGTTCACTAACAACTAAAATCTTTTCTCCTTTCTCAAACTTCCTATCATCGACTTTTGGGATATTTGGTTTGATGGGTATGGTTAAACCTGTCTTTCTTTTTTCTCTGAATTCGTAATGCTCTAGACCAGATTCATAATCTCCTTTTAGGAGCTCTATTAATGAAAGATTAAAATAAGCATCTGCGTAATCAGGCTCAAGTTCAATTGCTTTGCGAGTATATAATTCTGCTTCTTGTAAGTTGCCAAGATCACTCAAAATGTTTCCCAGATTTGAATGTGCTTCTGCGAAATCAGGATTAAGTTCTATTGCTTTACGAGTGCATAATTCTGCTTCTTTTAATTTCCCAAGATCTTTAAATATAGATCCTAAGTTGGAATGAGCTTCTGCGAAATTAGGATTAAGTTCAATAGCTTTTTGAGTAGAAGATTTTGCTTCTTCTAATTTACCAAGATTGCTTAGTATGGATCCTAAATTAAAGTGGGCTTTAGGGTTGTTAGGGTTGAGATTGATAGATTTCCGAATTAATAATTCTGCTTCTTCTAATTCGCCAAGTTCTCTCAAAATGTTTCCTAGACTGCAATAAGCTTCAGGGAAATCAGGTCGAATTTGAATAGCTTTGCGAGTCGATATTTCTGCTTCTTTTAATTTACCTAAATCGCTCAAAGTATTCCCTAGATTGTAATAAGCGGAGGCATATTCTGGATTAAGTTTAATGGCTTTAAGTAGTGATATTTCTGCTTCCTTTAGTTTGCCAAGCTCTCTTAATGTTATTCCATAATTAGAAAAAACTCTGGGATCAATAAAACCCTGATCAAGAAAATATTGATAATATTTTGCTGCTTCTAAAAGATTACCTTCTGAGTGGAACTTAAATGCTTGACTGATTATTTGTTCTTTAGATGGAGTAGAAAGAGTATCAGTAGAAATAGGGATGTTTTCTTGGATTTCTCCTAAGTCATATGGAACAGGGAATATTTTTTTATCAGTGAATGTATTCTTTCTTTGTTCTTGTTTGCCTGATTTTTCCATATTTTTTATTTCTTTTAAAGAATTAATAAAAAACATATATTGATATCTATCCTTTCTAGCTGATCAAGATCTATTAAATATTTCTTCTTAATAGTTTGCGACTACAACGCCTCAGATGCTGCTTTTATATATTGATTCTAAACTCGCCATTATTTTAGAGAAAAAAGCATTTACATTATCTCACCCTCGATTGGCAGCAGGAATAAAGAAATGGATCACTTATAATATCGAAAGTATAGCTCGTGATTTGGTTGGTTGAAGCCTTGGAACAGAGACACAAGATAAATCAGAGTAAATCTCAGGGAGTGACGACTTATCAATACGAGTCCTTTCTAGAAGAGATAGGTATTAACTACGAATGATGTCATGACCAATAAGGTGAAGTTATTAAAGCTATCAATCAGACATAAAAAAATCGCCCTATCCTAGGTCCAAATGGATATGGAGATAGGCCACGAGTTATTTACTTTTGGACTAGTGGGATGGATTTGTGAGCCATCCTCTAGCCCTCTAAAAATTCCAAAAAAATAAAATCAAAAGAGTAGAAACGAGTCAGACAATTAGAGACAAGTCTTTCCGAATCAATGCAAAGAAACAAATACTGAACAAAAAAGATCTTATGATTAATTGCTCACACTACTAAAACCTCCTATTCCCAGTCCAGCGATACAATAACCAAATCACAAACGCAGCCATCAATAATGGCAGAAAGCTATCAATGAATACATATGCTGCGTAGACGATTAATGGGAAGAAGATGATACGTTTGACATTGAGACGTCTACCTGTTGATAGTTTATTGAAAGATTTTGTTAGTAAACGTTTCATAAATAATATCGATCACTCATTTCTTGAAGCATTTTACGAATATGCAAATTTTGAGCATTGGTTTCTGCCTTGAGTTTCTCGCAGGCTACTTTAACTCGCATCCAAACAGCTTCCATTACTTCTCTTTCTTCTTCTGTTGGCTTCCACTTAGATTTTCCATACAAGTGATAATTGAAGCAAGAATAATTTTAGAGCGGCTTATTCACACTAGCATTTATGTTGAGATCACATGGCACAAAAAGAGAACACCAACTAACAAGTTGTATTAATTCAAAGAGAAATAGGATGGCTTATTATCTGTACCCTTGAAATCTAATAACACATTGATTATTTTCAAATAGGATGATATTATGACCCTTCTAAAGTAATATTTATATAACATAGAAGTTAATTCCGATAATAACTCTATCAATTTGACCTTTATAAAATACAGAATGTTTTCTATTTGCTGGGAATATTATTATCATACCATTATTAGGGAGAATATTTTCATTGGGGTCTTCAAGTTTTAAAATTCCTGGTTCGTCACAATTCTGATCACCTACTGATAAATAATATACAAGAGAAAACTTTTTCATAGAGAGATCTAAGCCTTTTATCCTATCTATTTCAGTTATATGAGTGTGACTTATTAATCCACCTCCCGAACGAAATATGGTAAAGAAAGAATCACATATGTAGATATCTGATTTAACAGCATTACTTCCAATAATAGTTAAATCTTTTTTTACAATTTTTATCATTGAATCATTTCTATTAAATAGTTCATAATCTGAACCTCTCGCATTTCCATAAGTTGGTCCTTGATATTTCTCTTGATCTCTAGCTTTGAATTTATATAAGCTCTCAATAAGCTCAATCTCTACAGGTCTATTCAAAATTAATGGATTTGAATCTAGTCTCGTTAAGAGATTCTCATTTTTTCTTTCTCCCTTAAAAATATTTAATAATATTTTAGTATCCTTGTCTTTTTGATTAAGAGAATTAGCACTTATCATACTATTTATCGCTGCAGATTTATTTCCCATAAGATATAGACAAATACTTAAATCACGATGATACTCTTTTACATTAGGATTAATTTCAATTGCTTTTTTATATGATAATTCTGCTTCTTTTAATTTGCTAATATTTCTAAGTATGTTGCCAAGATTAGAATGAGCATTAGCTAAATCTGGTTTTAGTTTAATTGCTTTACGTTGTGATAATTCTGCTTCTTTTAGTTTGCCAATAGTATTCAATATATTGCCAAGATTAGAATAAGCTTCAGCAAAATTAGGATTAAGCTCAATCGCTTTTCTTTGTGCTAACTCTGCTTCTTTTAATTTGCCACTAGTATTTAATATGTTGCCAAGACTAGAATAGGCTTCAGCGAAATTAGGATTAAGTTCAATCGCTTTTCTTTGTGCTAACTCTGCTTCTTCTAGTTTGCCAAGATCGCTCAATATGATACCCAAATTATATTTTGCCTCTGCGAAATTTGAATTAAGTTTAATCGCTTTGCGAAGTGATAATTCTGCTTCTTCTAGTTTACCAAGTGCTTTCAATATCATTCCTAGATTAGAATGAGCATTAGCAAATTCAGGGTTTAGTTTAATTGCTTTACGTTGTAATATCTCTGCTTCTTCAAATTTGCCTAGCGTTTTCAAAATAACACTATAATTAGAAAAAATCCTATGATCATGGAATCCTTCATTTATGAAATACTGATAATATTTTGATGCTTCAGAAATCTTTCCTTGGGAATGAAATTTAAATGCTTGATTAATTATTTGTTCTTTAGATTGCTTAGAAGAAGTATTTGTATTAATAGTAATATTTTCTTTAATTTTTCCTAAGTCAAATGGAACTGGGAATGTTTTGAGTTCAGTGACTTTCTCGTGTTGTTGTTTGCCTGATTTTTC
>QCIK01000029.1 GCA_003216715.1 Prochlorococcus sp. AG-402-L09
TTTCTAGAAATTTATGAGAAACATACTAGAATTAATTATATTCATATAGATCTCATATAGGTCTAGTTATTTTTATATATTTCCTGCTATGGCCAAAGATCCAGGCCGAGTCTTAATTTTTGATACCACTTTAAGGGATGGAGAACAATCCCCTGGAGCGAGTCTTAATTTAGAAGAAAAGTTAGCTATTGCTCAGCAATTAGCAAGATTAGGAGTCGATGTTATTGAGGCAGGATTCCCTTTCGCTAGCGCTGGTGATTTTGCTGCAGTTCAGAAAATAGCTGAGGATGTAGGAGGAGAAGAAGGACCTATTATTTGCGGATTATCAAGAGCGTCAAAACCTGATATCAAAGCTTGTGCTGATGCGATTGCTCCAGCGCCCAGAAAAAGGATTCATACCTTCATAGCTACCAGCGACATTCATCTTGAACATAAATTAAAGAAATCCAGAAAAGAAGTTCTTGATATCGTCCCAGATATGGTTGGCTATGCTAAAAGTTTTGTTGATGATGTTGAATTTTCCTGTGAAGATGCGGCAAGAAGTGATTTGGATTTTCTGTATGAAGTAATTGAATTAGCTATATCTTCAGGAGCTAATACTATAAATATTCCAGATACAGTTGGTTATACAACCCCCTCTGAGTTTGGAGATTTAATATTAAATATCAATAAAAATGTTCCAAATATTAATGAAGCAGTTCTTTCAGTTCATGGTCACAATGACTTAGGACTTGCTGTCGCAAACTTCCTTGAGGCTGTCAAGAATGGAGCTAGACAGCTTGAATGCACTATTAACGGAATAGGAGAGAGAGCAGGCAATGCTGCTTTAGAAGAATTGATTATGGCTCTTCATGTAAGAAGATCATATTTTAATCCATTTTTTGGCAGGTCTCCTGAATCTCCAACCCCTTTAACAGCAGTCAGAACTGAGGAAATAACCAAGTCCTCTCGTTTGGTTTCCAATTTAACTGGGATGGTCGTACAACCGAATAAAGCAATTGTGGGAGCTAACGCCTTTGCTCATGAATCTGGAATACATCAAGATGGAGTATTGAAAAACAGGCTTACATATGAAATTATCGATGCAAAAACAGTTGGGTTGTCAGACAATAAAATTTCTTTAGGAAAATTGAGTGGTAGGAGTGCTGTTCGAGCCAGATTAGAGGACCTTGGATATGATTTAAATAGAGAAGATCTTAATGATGCTTTCGCTAGATTTAAAGACTTAGCAGATAGAAAAAGAGAGATAACAGATCGTGATTTAGAGGCCATTGTTAGTGAACAAGTTCAATTACCAGAAGCTTTGTTCCAATTGAAATTAGTCCAAGTAAGTTGTGGAACATCCTTAATGCCTACTGCAACAGTAACTGTTGTTGGAGAAGAGGGAGAGGAAAAAACGGCCGTCTCTCTAGGAACAGGACCTGTTGATGCAGTTGTACGAGCTTTGGATTCTCTAACTGAAGAACCTAATGAATTGATTGAATTCTCCGTAAAGTCAGTTACAGAGGGAATAGATGCTTTAGGAGAAGTTACGATTCGAATAAGAAGAGATGGAAACCTCTTCTCTGGACACTCTGCTGATACTGATGTTGTTGTTGCCGCTGCGCAAGCATACATAAATGCTCTTAATAGATTAGTAGCTGCTGAGGGAAGAAAATCGATTCATCCACAGCATGATTTAGCTCAAATAGATAAGAAAGGGGTTTAATAGCTTTTTTATTGGTTGTTATTCTTTTTCTGAAATAAGTAAGCTTCCGTAAATTTTTTTTAGATAAATTTCCCTAATTAAGCAATCAAAGATTAATATGTCTTGTGACGGTTTGATATGCGCACATAAATGGCTTTTAAAAGAAATCTTTACCGACTTACAGGACTTGATGGTGCTCCCCACCATGTGCTTGATGCTCCATATGAAAGTATTGAATCAGCTCTTAAAGCAGCAAAAGTATGGTGCAATGGTCAAGGTTTAAGTTGCACAATCAAAGATAGAGGAATAGGTGTAGAAGTTCTTGCAGGAAATGGAACTTGGAGAACTGTTTGTTACCCATCTAATTGTTTGCAACCTGCTCTCGCATAAAATAGTTATTAACATCATTCTTATGATTTTATTTAAGATAATAATTTTTTAAAAATGGGTTCAGGAATACGCGGATATTGGACGCTTACTTGGTTTGGTTTGATTTCAAATACACTTGCAATTCCTTTTATTGCTTATGTCGTTGGATCAGGACCTCCTCTTCAAACTGCCAATATTACTATTGCTATTAGCCTTGCATGGCCTGCTGCCATAACTGGAATTGTTGCTTCAGCAGGTTTATTCGCTCAAAGAGCATGGGGAGTAATCTTATCAATAGTTGCTTTATCGATGACTCTTTCTGGTACTTTGCCTTATGGAATAATCAGATTAGTTAAAGTTAATGATCTATTAGGAATAAGTGGTTTTTCCTTGCTTATTGCATTACTTAATTTACTAGCTTTACTCTACTGGTGTAGAAGAGGACATAGACGAATTAGGCTTTAATTCATATTGAATTTTAAATCAATCTGGTAATTTTTTACCTTGAATTAAAACTGGGATATTTTAATCTTCTGTGACGCATTCTCCTCCAGACAGAGACAAAAGCCCTAAGTATTATTTCTATTTCTGCTCTCGTTAAACTACTTTCTTTTAACTGGCCATCAATCTGACGGGATTGAATTATTTTTCTAACTGTTTTGCAGGCATCAATGTCTGAAGAAGAAGAGTCAAGAGCTCTTAATGCAGCTTCGCATCCATCCGCAAGCATAAGGATACCAGTTTCTTTTGAATGAGGAATAGGCCCTTTATATCTGAAACGTTTTTCAGAGGCAGAAGGATCACTTTCTCTAGCTTTATGAAGAAAATATCCCATTTTTAAAGTACCTTGGTGTTCTGGTATGAAATCAGCAATAGGTGATGGCAGTCGATATCTTCTCGCAAGCTTCAATCCTTCATCTACATGGGCTTGAAGAATATCGGCGCTTTTATATGGATTTTTTATTTCTTCATGTGGGTTTATTCCATCTTTTTGGTTTTCAATAAACCAATTAGGAGCATGTAATTTCCCCACATCATGGTAAAGAGCTCCAGTTCTTATTAGGTCTACATCAGCTCCAATCACTCTTGCACCTTCCTCTGCGAGACTTAAAATTGTTAAAGTGTGTTCAAACGTTCCTGGTGCTTCTCTAGATAAACGGCGAAGTAAAGGACGTTCTTGATCAGCAAGTTCCATTAATCTTGCTCTGGTAAGTAATCCAAATGTATTTTCTAATATTGGAATAATTAATATTGTTACCATTAGTATTGCGCTTATAATAAGTGTCTCATTAAATAGAGAATTAGAATCAAAGGATAGGTTGTTAAATTCTAAATTTTTCTCTTTAATTACTTGATTAAAAATAAACCATTGCCCTAATAATGCACCAAAAGGTATAAATAAGGCTATTTGAAGGACTTGTGCTCGGCTTCTCATCCTTCTACCTAAGAATGCAACAAATGAACCAGCAATACAAGCAATTAATAGTCTAACTTCACTAAATTCATTAAGGGATAATGGCCACATCAGGCTTGCAGCGGCCATCCAGGCTAATGATGTTGTACTACCTATTCCTTGGGAAAGAAGTAGTGTGGGGGGTAATATTAATTGCATAGGGCTAGCTAGAGGCCCAAGCCAATTTTTTGTTAATTGAACTACTAGTAATAAAATTAAAGATAGTAGACCATGCCTAGCCTTAAGCCTAGGCTTCTCTCTTCTCATTATCATAAGAAGTAATCCACAACTTCCCATCGATTCTGAGAAAGTAATTAACCACTTTAAGGGCCTAGGACTTCGACTTACTTTATTAAAATGTTCTAGAATATCAAACTCTTGCGAGCTTATTGGATTACCTTTTTTGGTTATTAGGCTACCTTTTTTAACTTTTATTTTTCTAAT
>QCIK01000030.1 GCA_003216715.1 Prochlorococcus sp. AG-402-L09
GGGTATTTTCTAATTATGGAGTGATATTAAGAAGTCTTGGCAAATTAAAAGAAGCAGAATTATCAACTCGCAAAGCAATCGAACTAAATCCTAATGACGCAATGGTGCATTCCAATCTGGGAAACATATTGAGAGATCTTGGCAAATTAGAAGAAGCAGAATTATCTACTCGCAAAGCAATTGAACTGAAGCCTAATGACGCAATGGCATATTCCAATCTTGGAAGCATATTGAAAGATGTTGGCAAATTAAAAGAAGCAGAATTATCAACTCGCAAAGCAATTAAGATTAATCCTAGCTTCGCAGATGCTCATTACAATCTTGGAAATATATTAAGAAGTCTCGGGAAATTACAAGAAGCAGAATTATTAACTCGCAAAGCAATTAAAATTAATCCTAGTTTCGCAGATGCTCATTACAGTCTGGGGATCATATTGAGTAGTCTTGGAAAATTAGAAGAAGCAGAAATATCTACTCGCAAAACAATTGAACTTAATCCTGATTTTGCTAATGCTTATTGGAATTTATATGGATTAGCAAATACTATTGAAGAAGCAGAGGAAAGTATTAATCAATGCTTGAAAATAGATGAGAATCATTTAGAAGCAAAAGTAACTATAACTGCTTTAAAATTTCATCAAGGTGATCAATCCTTATTGAATAATCTCATAAAATCAACTCATAAAGATCATCCTCTAACCCGTTCTATTAAATGGGTTTCAACTTTACCAAAATTACCTGATTTGTTTTTTCATCGATGGGCGTTATTTGACAGTATGATTAATAAAAGCAAAAAAGATCGTCCTTTCTATGAGTTTGGTGTTTGGCGAGGTGAATCCTTTAAGTATTTAATTAATACTTTCAAAAAAGGTTATGGATTTGATACGTTTGAAGGGTTACCAGAAGATTGGCATGACGAAAAGCTAGGCAATTATTCAGCAGATGGAATCATTCCTAATATTGATGGCGGAACATTTATAGCAGGTAAATTTGAAGACACACTTCCAACTTTTTATTCCAAACATAGACCTATGGCATCAATTATCAATTTTGATGCCGATCTATATTCTTCTACTTTATGTGCCCTAAACTATTCAAAGTCAGTAATAGATAAAGATACAATTTTGATATTTGATGAGTTTATTATCAATAAAACTTGGGAGCAAGATGAATATAAAGCACTCAATGAATTTTGTTCTAATAATAATTTGACTTATGAAGTTTTGGCGGTTTCCTATTTTACAAAGCAAGTTGCTGTTAAGTTATTAGGATTTTAATTAAAAAGAAAAGACACAAACGAACTTATAAAATTGAGAAAAGTTTGAAGAAAAAATCCCACGACCTTTTTTGGTATGTATCAGTTCTGCGTTTCTAAAATGACTACCTGAATACGTAAAAGCATTATTAATAGTATTTATGAATCTATCTAACAAGTTTTTCTAATTTATTCTCTAGGTTTTGTGTAAATAATTTTGAATTAAAAAGTTGAGATTTATATCTTAAGTTAACCACCATGCTTTTCAGCCTTACAAGTATTTCAGGGTTCCTTGCTATGTGTAGAGCCTTTTCTTCGTATTCACTCTCATTGTAAGTAATCAGCTCCGTAATCCCTAGTGAAGTTAGTAAACTGGCAGATACTCTTGAGGCAAAGCCTTCACCTGCTTTGGTTAACACGGGTAAGCCAGACCATAAGGCATCTGATGTTGTTGTATGACCATTACAAATAAATGTATCAAGTCCAAGGTCTCCTAGAGAATATCTTGCTAAATGTTTATCTAAGTATAATTTACTGGCAAAAATTAATCTATTTGAATCAACATTTCTTATTTCGGCTTCTTTATATAGATTTTGTCTTGCCAACAAATTAGATTCATATAACCACAATACACTTCCTTTTATTTCTTTAAGCAATCTCATCCAAATATTAAATTCATTTGGTGATATTTTTCTATTAGCGTTAAAACATGTAAATACAAATCCTTGTTCAGGTAGATTAAAATCACTACGTTTAATAGTTTCAATAGAAATTTCTTTTTTATTATCGTTACATTGATAACAACTTGGCATTCGTATTACTTTTTCAGAATAAAATTTTTCATATTCTTCAGGAATTATAATCTTATCTGCGAGAATATAATCAATATTATCAGCTCCGAGTGAACCTGGATATCCAAGATAATTTATTTGGATTGGAGCTACTCTATGAGAAAAAATATCCATTCTACTATTTCTAGTATATCCTTTGAGATCTATTGCAATGTCTAATTTATCTCTTCTTGCTAATTTCACACTTTCAATGGTATTTAATTTTTTTATATCTCTAAAAAAACATCCAGATCCTTTAGCTCTTTCAGTATATTTATCTTCTTTAGGAGTAAACGAGTATAAATATATTTCGAACTTAGACTTATCATGTAATTCTAGAATAGAAGCAATCAGATTCATTGTTGCGTGCTCGTAAAAATCAGCAGAGAAGTAACCTATATGAATTTTTTTATTTTTAAAAGAAGCTATTTCAAAGGATTTTTTAATATGATTTTCTTTATAGTATTTTCTAGACCTTTTTAAATTCTTCATAGGATTATCTTCTAAAAATAAGAAATCCCATGGGTTAACAGCTTTTCCTTGAATCCCAAGAGTTTGTAGCCAATTGTTTTCGATTTCTTGATTTGTCCAATCACAAATATCTCTTTTAGATCTGATTAATTCGGCTCTAGCAGAGGAGGAAAAAGGATTTAACTTTAGAGCTCTTTTGTGGCTTTTGATAGCATCTTCATTGTTATCATTTTCTCTAAATAGTATTCCAAGATTTATATGCGCAGCGGTCAAATCAGGCTTTAGTTCAATTGCTTTGCGAATGGAAAATTCAGCTTCTTTTAATTTGCCAATATGTCTCAATATATTTCCTAGGTTTGAATGTGCTTCTGCGTAATTTGGATCTATTTTTATTGCTTTGCGAGTTGATAGTTCAGCTTCTTTTAATTCGCCAATATGTCTCAATATATTTCCCAGGTTTGAATGTGCCTCTGCGTAAGATGGATCTATTTCTATTGCTTTGCGTTGTATTGATTCAGCCTCTTTTAGTTTTCCTAGATCTTTTAAAATTACTCCATAATTAGAAAAAATAAATGCTTCCCTAAATCCTTTATTTATAAAATATTGATAATATTTGCTTGCTTCTAAAATACTTCCTTGTGAATGAAACTTCAATGCTTGATTGATTATTTCTTCTTTAGAAGGGTTATAAGTAGTATTTGTATTAAGAGTAATATTTCCTTGATTCTCGCCTAAAGCAAATGGAATAGGGAATGTTTGGCCTTCATCGATCGTCTTGTTTCCTTGATCTCTATCACTAAAAACCATTACTTTTTAAGAACTTCTAATTTTAGTAATTTTATTCTCACTATATTCTTATTAAGACTTTAAATTAGAATATTGTTAATAAATTAATAGATTTAGGTTAAAGATTGCTCGCTTGATAAAAAGAACTGATTTCCAACAAGAAAAGCCTGACTAATAATCAGTTTTATTTTATCAAACTATAGAAATTTCCTGTAGGAGAATGTTTCTATATATAT
>QCIK01000031.1 GCA_003216715.1 Prochlorococcus sp. AG-402-L09
CACATAAACCAGAGGTTGGCGAGGAAGGAGATCTTTGGCAAGTAAAACGGCGAAAATCTGGCGAAAAAATTAATATCAATACATTTCGTCTTCTGCATGAGTTCTAATTGTGCAATCTGAAGTCGGATATGCCACACAAATCAAAACATACCCTTTTTTAATCTGATCTTCGTCCAAAAAACTTTGGTCCTGTTGGTTAACCTCTCCTTTTTCTAATTTTGCAACACAAGTTGAACAAGCTCCCGATCGGCAGGAATAAGGAAGATCAATATTTTGTTCACATGCAGCATCAAGAATATATTTGTCATCTGGGATATCAATAATTTCTTTAAGGCCACTTAACTCATTAATAAAAGTGATCTTAAAAGATGTCATGAAGGTTTTTAATCTGAAAATTTAGAATTTATTTAATTAAGGAAAATCTTGACTAAGTACCATTAAGGCCCATTGATCCTTTTTTTTGATTTTAAGAACTTTCCAACCAAGTGTTAAAAAGAATTCTTGTAGTTCTTCAATTTGCTCAACTAATAAACCAGACAAAATTACCTTTCCTTTATGAGCAATAATTTTTTCGAAGCCTGGGCCTATTAATTTTATGACAGGTGCAAGAATATTGCAGAGAACCAAATCAATTTTTTTTCTCGGCATATTCGCCTCAATTTCTTCAATAGAACCAAGAAAAACATTTAAGAGATTTTCAGAAAAATCATTTAAGGCAGAATTAATTTTGGTGGCTGAAATTGCTAAAGAATCAGTATCCACTGAGAAAGCACTGTGTGCTCCTAATTTCAGTGCAGTTAAAGATAGTATTCCGCTTCCACAGCCTATATCAGCAATTACTTGACTTACTGGAGGATTATTATCCAAAGCCTCAATGCATAACCTCGTAGAAGGGTGGCTACCAGTTCCAAAAGCGCTTCCAGGATCTAAACGAATAATTTTTCGTTCTAAAAACTTTTCAGGAACGTCTAACCACGCCGGTAAAATTAAAATTGATTTTCCAACTGGATCAGGTTTCCAACTTTTTTTCCAACTTAAGCTCCAATCTTCATCTTTTGCTTGAATCCATTTACAAGAAGGCAACGTCAAGTCAAAAGGTTTAGCCAAAGAGATTAATGATTGGACTAAGTTTTTTTGATCTCTAACTGACCACTCATTCAAAGGGAGCCAAATAAATACTTTTTGAGTGGAAGTGTTATCTGGGTCATGCTCAAAAGAGAATCTATGAATTTCTAATTTGCTCAACAGCCAAAAAAATGAATCTTCTAGCTCAAATGGAATTTCCTGCTCCAGTCTTAACCAAGAAAACTTAGAGTCATACAAATCTATATTTTTTTCAACTACAAAATTCAAATTATAAAGTCACAGAATGAGCTTCATTTATCCCTTGCATTGAAAGAATTGAGCCCAACAACTCAGACGGAATAGGGTCATCGATACTTAAAACCATAACTGCCTCTCCCCTAACAATTCTTCTACCTACTTGCATTGATGCAATATTCACATTGTATTTTCCAAGAAGTGATCCTATCTGACCAATGATTCCAGGCATATCCCTATGCCTAGTAAAAAGCATGTATCTACTTGGAGCAAAATTAATTGGGTACTCGTCAATACTTGTAATACCTAGATCACCATCACCAAAGACAGTCCCTGAGACACTATGTCCTCCTTTATCGCTAAAACTATCCAACTGTAATGATCCTCTAGCAAACTCTGGGCTCAACTCATCCTTGATTTCGACTACATCTATACCACGTCCTTTAGCTTCCAAAGAGGCGTTTACATAGTTAATTTTATCTCCTAGTGCACTAGTGAGTAAACCCTTCAAAGTTGCAATAACTAAAGGCTGAGATGGATGTTGAGCAAATTCTCCTTGTAAACGTACTTCTAACTTTTGAATTTGCCCCCCTGAAATTTGACTAACTAATAATCCCAATGTCTCGGCAAGTTTTAAATGTGGTTTAAGACTATCCATTATCTCTGCACTAAGACCTGGAATATTTACTGCACTTCGAGCTGGCAAACCTAAAAGGACATCCCTAATTTGTTCTGCAACATCAATCGCTACATTTTGTTGTGCCTCAACAGTTGATGCCCCCAGATGTGGAGTAAGAACCAGGCCTTTTTTTACACCTCGCAGTGGGGAATTATCAACTAAAGGTTCTTTTGCATATACATCGATTGCAGCACCTTTAATAACATTGTCTTCTAATGCACTAGCCAAATCATTTTCATTAATAATTCCACCCCTAGCACAATTAACCAATCTCGCAGTTGGTTTCATTTTCTTTAGTAGTTCTATATCTACTAAATTCTCTGTTTCAGGTGTCCTTGGAAGATGAAGGGTTACATAATCAGATTCTTTGAACAACTCTTCAATTTCACTCAATCGAACCTGCATTTGCTGAGCTCTTTCGGAAGATACAAAAGGATCAAATCCAATGACTTCCATACCCATCGCATTTGCAACCTTTGCGACATGAGATCCTATTTTCCCAAGTCCAACGACTCCTAGAGTTTTCTTATACAGTTCATTACCAACATATTTCTTTCTATCCCAGCTACCAGAGAACATACTTGCGTGTGCCTGAGGAATATTTCTAGATAATGCAAGAAGCATTGCTAAAGCATGCTCTGCTGCTGCAATAGTGTTACCTCCAGGAGAATTAACAACTAAGACACCCTTTCTAGTAGCAGCTAGCACATCAACATTGTCAACGCCAACTCCTGCTCTACCAATAATTCTTAATTTCTTAGCTTCAGAAATCACATCTGAGGTAACTTGTGTTCCTGAACGGATCATTAATCCGTCATAATCACCAACAATATTCTTTAACTGATCTATTGAAAGACCTGTTTTTTGGTCAACCTGAGCAACCTGAGTAAGAATATCTATACCTGCTTGATCAATGGGATCAGAAACAAGAACTTTCGTCATTAAGGGCGAGAAACGTGCCGATCTGAACTTTAGTGATCTATTTGCCGCTGACCAGAATTATGTTGAGCAGGATTGAAAATCCAAACATTTCAAGGAGCTAAATCGTGCCCACATACGTACTCATTTTAAAAGAAAAGAAACCAGCCAAAGAGTTGCTAATCAAATAAAGGGAGGCTCAAACGCCTATCCTTCATTGCGATCTTATAGAACCACTGGACAATAAAACGGACTCTGAGAATTTAAATCTAGATACCTCTGAAGAAGTATTTACCAATCAATCAAATTTTAATAATGTAAAACTTTTGAATCCAAGTCTTGCTCGAAAGGATCGACAAAAAACTTTAGCGACATGGTTAGTACCCTTTGGTTTTATTGCAGGCCTGAGCTTTTCTCAAATGACCGATCTGAAAACATTCGCTGATATGGGATTCCCTAATCAATTCGAGAAACTTTTAGGTGGCCTAGTAGGAATGATTTCAGGAGCGCTAGGAAGGTTTTTTTCTGCTGGGGGCATTAGCCAAGAAAAAGAAGATGATTTAAGAACTATTCGAAAGAA
>QCIK01000032.1 GCA_003216715.1 Prochlorococcus sp. AG-402-L09
TATCTTTTAAAATCCCTGCATAATTAGAAAAAATTCGGTAATCATTAAAACCTTGATCAATAAAATATTGATAATGTTTTGCCGCCTCTTGAATATTGCCTTCTACATGAAGCTTAATTGCTTGATTAATTAGTTCTTCATTGGAAGGTTTAGAAGGAGTGTTAGTGGAAGTTGCAAAATTCTCATTTATTTCGCCTAAATCAAATGGCACTGGGAATATTTTGACTTCGGAGTCAGCTTGCTTTTCATTTCTTTTATCCGTTGTCATATAAATTTTTTTCTCAGGGATCTATTGATTTTGATTATAACTTGCGCTGAAGTTGTAACTTCAAGAAGATATTGCTCTTTTAATTCGGCAGTGGATTATCCAGGAGAAAAGCTAATAGGATTGCAGCGAAGGCAATGGACTTGATTATTCAAGACTTTGAGGAGATCAAGATTGAACGACCGCAAATGTTGGCAAAACTACTTGTATATCTTGCTGAGGCGATGCAAAAATGACTCTTCAATAACCAAAGAGTGGTGTTACTGCCTTTTCAAGATAAATAAATTCAAAACCGAATTCTCTCTTCAGTTTTTTAAAGGATTATTTTAATGAAACAATGACCAAGAGAAAATATATATGCTCTTGGTGCTATGTTTTGCTATGTGAGGACTTTCTAAAAGTAAATTTTTCCAGAAAGTCATTATTGAATTTCGCAAAATTATTATGCGTGTTCTTCTAACGGGAGGAACTGGAATGGTTGGACGTAATATTAAGGAGCATCCAAATACTGCCAATTATTGTGTTTTGACACCCTCTCGTAAAGAACTAGATTTAACCAATAGAGAACAAATAAGAAGTTATTTGAAGGCTAAGAGTCCAGAATATATTATTCATGCCGCTGGATTAGTTGGTGGAATACATGCAAATATTGCGAATCCCTCAAGATTTCTTATAGAGAATCTTGAAATAGGTTGTAATTTAATATCTGAAGCAGCAATGATAGGAGTCAAAAATATTATTAATTTAGGAAGTTCTTGTATGTATCCTAGAAATGCACCTAATCCTTTGAAAGAAGAATATTTATTAAATGGATTATTGGAACCGACAAATGAAGGATATGCCATTGCTAAGATAGCAGCTCAAAGATTATGTGATTATTTAAAGGTCGAAGATAATTCAAGAAATTATATTACATTAATGCCTTGTAATTTATTTGGTAAATATGATAATTATAAACCCGAAAGATCTCACTTGATAGCATCAATAATTGTGAAACTACATAATGCTAAAATTAATAATAAAAAATCAGTTGAGATTTGGGGAGATGGAACTGTTAGACGAGAATTTATGAATGTTAAAGATTTTGCTGATGCAGTTTGGATCGTTTTACCTTTGATAAAGCAATTGCCAAATGTAATTAATATAGGTACTGGGAAAGATTATTCAATTCTCGATTATTACAAAAAAGCTTCAGAGATTATAGGATTTAAAGGAACTTTTACTTTTAATTTATGCAAGCCTGTTGGAATGAAGCAAAAATTATTAGATGTTAAAAAAATAAATGATTTAGGCTGGTTTCCGAAAAGTAGTTTAGAATCAGGCATAGAGGAAACTTATTCTCATTATTTAGATTTAACTAGATAATTATAATAAATTGTTTTTAATTACTATTGTATGGATAAGAAAATAGGCTTAGCTTCTGAAACAATTCCTAAAGAACATCTTGATAGATTATCTGAATGGATTAAAACTTATCCAAGACTTACTCAAGGAGAGAAAGTAGTTGAATTTGAATCTTTATTTGCAAAATATATCGAGGTAAATGATTCAACCTTTATTAATAGTGGATCTTCTGCCAATTTATTAATGGCAACGACAAACCTACTTTTCAAAGGTTTAAGGAATAAAAAAGTTGGTATACCAGCCTTATCATGGTCAACTACTGTATCACCGTTTATTCTATTAGGTTATGAACCGCATCTATTGGATGCAGATCCTATTAATTTAGGTATAAATATTGACAGTTTATATAAGCTTATTAAGGAAGAAGATATTGCAACTTTAATTTTAGTGCATGTTCTAGGTCATGATTCATCTATTGAAAAAGTTTTAGATATTTGCCAAGAATTTGATATACGCTTACTAGAAGATACTTGCCAATCATTAGGCTCTACCATTTCTGGCAAATGCCTAGGATCTTTTGGCCTTGCCTCAACATTTTCATTTTATTTCTACCATTGAGGGGGGATGCCTTTGTAGTAATGATCACGAATTTAATCAAATAAGCAAGTCAATAAGGGCTCATGGATGGGGAAGAAACCTTGATTTTGAATTTCAGAAGAATTTAAGATCAAAATATAATACATCAGACTTTAGAGACTTATATACATTTTATTTCCCTGGATATAACTTAAGGTCAACTGAATTGAATGCATTTTTGGGTATGATGCAGATGACTATTTTAGATGAATATTGTTCAAAGCGTTCAATTCTATTTAACAAATACAGGGAAGAACTTTTAAACTTTTGGTGTCAAGAATCATCTAACGATTTCATTTCAAGTTTTGCTTATGCTACTTTAGTTGAAAATCCTGATGAAGTTTGGATTCATTTAAAGAATAAAAATATTGAAAGTAGACCTCTTATTGCTGGGAGTATTGGGCAACAACCATTTTGGAAGGAATATAATGGAAGAAGTACTTCTTTGAAATATGCTGAACAAATTCATTTATATGGAATTTATCTTCCTGTTAATGCAGATATAGATGAAAGCGATGTCCATAGAATATGTACTGAATTTAAAAAAGTTGCAAAACCATATAACTTTAAATGAGATTTTTATTAAATTACCTTTTTCTATATAAATTCTTTAGTTAGCTTATAGATCTTTAATTTCTTTGATTTTATTTAAATACACCTTTGAATAGGAATGAATAGAATTTGACTGCATATCTTCGAGTGGAATCCATTCGAAACAAGAATGTTGATCAGCTAAATTTATTTTTAATTTAATATTTTCTGGATCGATTTCTATTAATCTAGCTTCTATAATGTAATGCGTACTGCATTCTGAAGTGGACCAAGATGTAACATTATAAAAGTGTTCGTATAAACCCATAGAAGTGCTTTTATTAAAGGAAAAAGTCAAACCTGTTTCAACTAGTAATATTCTATTAAAGGCATCTATAATTCGTTCGTTTTTATAAACTCGTCCACCTGGTACAAAAAGTTTGCCTTTTGCTGGATTATTAATTCTGCGCCCCATTAATACTCCATTTTTTCGAGAAAATATAATCATATCAATACCAAATATTGGGATTGAATCTACACAGGTTCTCCAGATCTTTTCAGATAATTTTTCAGTAATCATTACGAAAATATCAACTTA
>QCIK01000033.1 GCA_003216715.1 Prochlorococcus sp. AG-402-L09
CTTCACCCTTTGGGCTTATATCTCTATCTTTTTCAGTCCAACATGTACCTGCTATGTCAATGTGAGCCCATGGAATGCTTGAGTTCACAAATTCTTTTAGAAACAATGCAGCAGTAATTGAGCCTCCTGGCCTAGGACCTGTGTTTTGTAAATCAGCAATAGATGATTTTATTCCAGATTTATATGAATCTTGCATTGGCATTCTCCAAATACCTTCTCCAGCTTTAGCAGCAGCTTTAGTTAATTGTTCAGAGAGCTGATCATTGTCAGTCCATAACCCTGCTATTTCATCTCCTAATGCAATAACGCAAGCCCCAGTAAGAGTGGCTAGATCTACTATGGCATCAGGTTTAAGTTTGCATGCATAAACCAAAGCATCAGCTAACGTTAATCTTCCCTCTGCATCGGTATTGTTTACTTCAATAGTTTTTCCATTTGAGGCTTTAAAAACTAATGCAGAAAAAAGAAAAATTGAATTAGATATAATTGCTTTAGGTGGTAAAAGAATGAGAGAAGCGGGGGCCCAATTAATATCTAATACTTCTTCAATAGGAGCAATTGGCTTTTTAGAAGCCCTTCCTTACGTTTTGCCAACATTAAATGCACAATCTAAACTTGACAATTACTTAAATTGTTCCCCTCCTGATGCAGTTGTTTTAATTGACTATATGGGGCCAAATATTCGACTGGGGTTAAAAGTAAAAAATAAATTTCCTAATGTTCCGATAATTTACTATATTGCCCCTCAGGAATGGGCATGGAGATTAGGTGATTCGGGTACAACCGATTTGATTAGTTTTACAGATAAAATATTAGCTATCTTTGAGGAAGAAGCTAAGTTTTATTCGAATAAGGGAGGGAATGTAAAATTTGTAGGTCATCCAATGTTGGATTTCTTTAGAAACAATCCTACTAGAGAAGAATCATTTGAAAAATTAGGATTAACTTCTGATCAGAAACTTATGCTTATCATTCCTGCTTCTCGAAAACAAGAGCTTAAATATATCTTACCCACATTTCTTAAAGTAGCTAAGCTTATTCAAGAAAAGGATCCTTCAATAATTGTCCTAATACCTTCTGGCTTAAAAGAATTTGATGAAATTTTAAATAATGCATTACATGAATACGGTGTCTCTGGAAGAATTATATTGTCAGATAAAGTTGATGATATAAAGCCATTTTTATTTTCGGCGGCTCATCTAGCTTTAGCTAAGTCTGGAACAATAAATATGGAATTAGCTCTAAACTCAATTCCACAAATTGTTGGGTACAAAGTAAGTAGAGTTACCGCTTTTTTTGCAAGATATTTATTGCGATTTAATGTTAAATATATTTCACCAGTTAATCTTCTTTTAAATAAAATGTTAATACCAGAGTTTATACAAGAGGATTTTAAAGTTGAAAAAATTTTTGATGAAGCATTAAAAATCATTGAAGATAAGTCGACAAGAGAAGACATAACGATTGGTTATAAAAAGTTGAAAGATAAATTAGGAAAACCTGGAGTTACAGATAGAGCAGCAAAGGATATTCTAGACTTATTAGTTTAATGATTCCTATGACTAAACTCTTTAGAAGACTAATAATAACTTGTATGCTTTTACAACTATTAATAGTTTGGCCATTGCAAGTATTTGCCGAATCAGAAGAAGCTATTTTTGCAGGTGGTTGTTTTTGGTGCCTAGAACATGATCTAGAGAAACTTGATGGAGTAGTTTCAGCAGAAAGTGGATATTCCGGAGGAGATCTAATTAATCCAACGTATGAAAATCATAGTGGTCATCAAGAGGTTGTTAAAGTTCTTTTTGATCCGGATGTTATTAGTTATAAAGATTTACTTCAGCAGTATTGGGTGAATATAGATCCTTTTGATGATAAGGGACAATTTTGTGATAGAGGTGATTCATATAGGCCTGTTATTTTTACATCTAATCAAGAACAAGAGAGGGAGGCAAAAGAGAGTCAAGAAAAAATTTCTGTTGTATTAAATATACCCTTGGATAAAGTAAATGTTGATATTATTGACTCAAAAGCCTTTTGGATAGCAGAGAAGTATCATCAAGATTTTGCAGTTAAAAATCCTCTTAAATATAATTTTTACAGAGCAAGTTGTGGTAGAGACAATAGACTGAAAAAAGTATGGGGCGAATATAAGTAATTTATTAATTCGTGTTTAAATTCAATTCTTTAATCCAATTGACTAACGTTCTTACTCCATAACCAGTTGCACCCTTTGGGCTTATATCTCTATCTTTTTCAGTCCAACATGTACCTGCTATGTCAATGTGAGCCCATGGAATGCTTGAGTTCACAAATTCTTTTAGAAACAATGCAGCAGTAATTGAGCCTCCTGGCCTAGGACCTGTGTTTTGTAAATCAGCAATAGATGATTTTATTCCAGATTTATATGAATCTTGCATTGGCATTCTCCAAATACCTTCTCCAGCTTTAGCAGCAGCTTTAGTTAATTGTTCAGAGAGCTGATCATTGTCAGTCCATAACCCTGCTATTTCATCTCCTAATGCAATAACGCAAGCCCCAGTAAGAGTGGCTAGATCTACTATGGCATCAGGTTTAAGTTTGCATGCATAAACCAAAGCATCAGCTAACGTTAATCTTCCCTCTGCATCGGTATTGTTTACTTCAATAGTTTTTCCATTTGAGGCTTTGATTATATCTCCGGGATGCAATGCAGAACCATTAATCATATTTTCGCAAGCAGCAACAATAAAATGAACCTCGGTGTCACTTGGCTTTAGTTCTGCGATGACTCTTGCTGTGCCAAGAACAGAAGCACTTCCTCCCATGTCGTACTTCATTTTTTCAATTTGAGATGCACCTACTTTTAAGTTGTATCCACCAGAGTCAAAAGTTAAGCCTTTACCAATTAATACGACTTTGTTTTTTGCTGTTTTTGGAGAATATTTTAAGTGTATAAAATTTGGCTCTAAATCTGATCCTTTAGCGACCGCTAAGTAAGCTCCCATTCCTTGATTTTCGCACTCTTTTTTATCAAGAATTTTCAAATCTAAATCATAATCAGTGGCTAATTTTTCAGCCTCTTTCGCCATTTGATAAGGGGTAAGAACATTAGGGGGGGCTGAAACAAGTTCTCTTGCAAATTTAACTCCTTCGCAAATAGGATTTATTTCAGCAATGGCTGATTTAGTGGTTTTGGTATCCAGGCCTATTAATTCAACTTCATCTATTGGAGTAGGTTCTTCTGATTCTGATTTGAATCTAAGATCTTTAATGGATGACAATCGAACTGCTTCGCCAACTGCGCATGCAGCTAAGGAAGGGTCAAATGCATCCCAGGGGAAAAAAATGCCTAACTTTCTTTCATAATCTGAAACTTGGC
>QCIK01000034.1 GCA_003216715.1 Prochlorococcus sp. AG-402-L09
AGAAGTTCCTCAAGAATTTAGAAGTCAAGATGGAGGAAGTATTCGAGGAGTTTTAGATAGATATCAAGCACCTAATTCATCAATAAGTTATGATACTAATCAATCTCAAAAATTAGACTTAAATAATAACAATACTTTAATTGAAACTGGACCATTTACTAATCTTTCTTCGGCTAAATTATCTGCACCGCAGTTTAGTTGGTTTGATTACGAGGGTGACTCTATTGTCTTAGAGCGAACAGGAGGTGGCTTCTCTTTCGCAAGGCCTTTAAATGGTGGTCAGCCTCTCAAAAAGGTTCCTTGGAGTGTACTTATCGGTGCAAATTTCCAGAAGGTTAAGCCAATTGACTATGCAGGAGATAAAAGACCTTATGGTGTAGCTTCAACAAATTTTAAAGAAGGTAATGTTCCTAAGAACGAAGTTATTTGTGTTGCCTACAATTGCTCTAGAGAAAACACTCTTGTTAGTTTCAAAAGTGCCGTTACTTACAATAATTTAGATAATTCAAGAAATCCAACTTCTGGAGATTATTTAAATATTGGTTCAGAACAATTTATTAGTTTTGGTGAGAATTCTCCTACTTTTAATAGATCTAGGGTAAGTTATTCACGTTTTTATCCCGTTAATTGGTTGAAGTTTCATAAAGGTTGTCGTCCCAAGCCTGGTGAAAAATCAGATTGTTCTCAATCGATAGGTTTTCAAGCAAAGATCGGTACAATAATTGGCGAATTACCTCCTTATGAAGCCTTTTGCTTAGGTGGAACCAGCTCTGTTAGAGGCTGGAACTCTTGTGATTTAGGCGTTGCAAGAAATTATGCAGAGGCAACAGCAGAATACAGGTTTCCTGTTTGGCGATTAGTTTCTGGAGCGCTATTTGTTGATGCAGGATCTGATTTGGGTTCTCAATCAAATGTCCCTGGGAAACCTGGGAAAATTCTTGAAAAACCAGGTTCTGGTTTTTCTGTTGGCCCTGGAGTAGTCATTAATACACCTGTTGGCCCAATTCGGATAGAGGCAGCGAGTCAAGATTTCAATGGTAATTGGCGTTATAACATTGGAATTGGCTGGAAATTCTAGTGTTTTCTTTCCCCGATGATTATGAACAAGGTTGGACGCTTCAGAATGAAATTATAAAAGATGGTATTGGATTACATACAGGTCTTAAATGTACAGTCATTATAAAGCCAACAGAATTAACGGGATTTCATATCTCTTTTTCAGATCAACCTGACATAGTTATTCCTATAGATATTTCTCAGGTAAGAAATACTCCTTTATGTACAACACTTGACCTGAATGGGAAAAAAGTATCTACTGTTGAACACTTGTTGGCTTCATTAATCGGTGCAGGGTTAACGCATGTCCACATAGAAATAGATGGCAGAGAGATCCCCTTACTTGATGGTTCTGCGATCGGTTGGATCGAGGAAATTGAAAAAGTAGGAATGATTAATTCCACTACATCTCCCAGGCCAAGGCCAGAAATAACATCTCCAATTTTTGTTAACAAAGGAGAAAGTGTGATTTTTGCCACACCATCAAAAAATTTGAAATTAATAGGTTTGATTGATTTCCCCTATAAGGCTATTGGTCAACAAATATTTTCTATTGAGCTATCTCCAAATAATTTTGTTAAAGAAATTGCACCTGCACGAACATTTGGCTTTCTTGATCAGTTAGAAGGATTAAAGAAAGCTGGTCTAATTAAAGGGGGAGCACTTGAAAATGCCTTGGTTTGTAATGGTGATACTTGGGTGAATCCACCCTTGAGATTTGCAAATGAACCAGTGCGTCATAAATTGCTTGACTTGATTGGAGATTTAGCTTTCGTTGGATTACCTAGAGCTCAAATTTTTGTTTATAAAGGGTCTCACTCTCTTCATGCAGAATTTGCAGCTTCTCTAAAAAAGGTATTAACTTAATTAAATCTTATTTTGACTGACATTTCTCATTCCCAATCTCTTGTTTTAAATAGCGAGCAAATAATGGGGCTTTTGCCACATAGATATCCCTTTGCGCTTGTTGACAGAGTAATAGAATATGACCAAGGCAAAAAAGCCGTGGCAATAAAAAATGTCACTCTAAATGAGCCTCAATTTCAAGGCCATTTCCCTGATAGACCTTTAATGCCAGGGGTCTTAATAGTAGAAGCAATGGCTCAGGTAGGGGGTCTAATTGTTTCTCAAATGCCAGATCTTCCAAAAGGACTGTTTGTTTTTGCTGGGATTGATTCAGTTCGGTTCAGGCGTCCAGTAGTGCCTGGGGATCAATTATTGATATCTTGTGAATTGATAAGCATCAAAAGGAAGAGATTTGGGAAAATCAGGGGAGAAGCAAAGGTGGATGATCAGTTGGTTTGTTCTGGAGATTTGATGTTCTCTCTTGTGGATTGAAGTGATGAGTGAACTTAAATATTCTGAAAGCTTAATCGGAGCTAATAAAGTTAATGTTCATAACTTTGCAGATGTTTCTCCGAAAGCGGAACTTGGGGAAGGTGTATGTGTATGTTCAGGAGCTGTTATTGGTCCAAATGTGATTATTGGTCCAAGAACTTGGATAGGACCAAATGTAATTATCGAGGGGAAAGTGAAAATAGGATCAAACAATAAGATTTTTCCAGGAGCATGTATTGGCTTAGAACCACAAGACTTAAAGTATAAAGGAGATCCTACCGATGTCGTAATTGGAGATAACAATACTTTTAGAGAATGTGTAACAATTAACAGAGCCACCTTTGAAGGGGAAAAAACTATAGTTGGGAATCAAAATTTATTAATGGCATATTCACATTTAGGACATAATTGTGAAATTGGGAACAAGGTAGTCATTGCTAATAGCGTGCAGGTTGCAGGTCACGTTCTTGTTGAAGATCGAGCCGTTATTGGAGGATGTTTGGGTATACACCAATTTGTACATATTGGTTATTTAGCTATGGTCGGAGGTATGACTAGAGTTGATAGAG
>QCIK01000035.1 GCA_003216715.1 Prochlorococcus sp. AG-402-L09
AAAACTGAACCACCGATTATCAATAGCGCTGAAAACAACAAAAAAATCTCTAACGAACAGACACAGACTTTAATTAACCTTGCTCTTAAAGATCTTAGGCTTTCACGTGAAAATTTAGAAAAAGAACTGGAAGAACTTTCGAAAAAGAAAGTACAAATTGAGACTGAACTTAAAAACTCATTTTCAGGTCAATCTGACGCAATCGCTCGAAAAGTTAAAGGGTTTCAGGAATATTTAACTGGTGCCTTGCAAGACTTAGCTCAATCAGCCGAGCAATTAGAGCTTGTTGTACCACCAGTAATAGTTAAGCCATCTCCACTTGATGAAAATAAAAAAGTTGATAATTCGAAAGAGCAAGAAATTATCCCTGCTGTTTCTGATACTTTCAAACCTGATGAGAATTTAATAAGAAGATGTTTAAGTCAATTTCTAGAACAACCCGATTTTTATGCAGAGCCCTGGAAACTCAGAAGAAGTCTTGAGGATAATGATGTTGAAATGCTCGAAGATTGGTTCTTTAGTATGGGTGGAAGAGGTGCTCAACCGAGTAGAGGTAATAGATCTAAGAATGCTCTAGTTGCATCAGGGATTATTGCAATTTTAGGTGAGTTATACGGCGAACAATTTCAGACTTTGGTTTTAGCAAGTCAGCCAGAAAGACTGGGGGAATGGAGGAGATGCCTCCAAGATGCCTTAGGACTTAATCGGGAAGATTTTGGGCCAAATAGCGGAATAGTCCTTTTCGAGAGATCCGATGGACTAATTGAAAGAGCAGATCGACTTGAAGAAAGAGGTGAATTACCTTTTATAATTATTGATGCAGCTGAAATCAATGTAGAAATTCCAATTCTTCAATTTCCGATTTGGATAGCCTTTGCAGGAAGTCCCAATGAAATTTATGAAGAGGATGATTTAATATAAAAATTGCTATTTAAACTATTTTGAATCTACTAATACTATTTATAGGATATTTATTTGGATCTTTTCCTAGTGGTTATTTAGCTGGAAGAATTGCCAAAGGGATTGACATTCGTTCACTAGGTTCTGGATCAACAGGAGCAACAAATGTTTTAAGATATGTTGGAAAACGCGCAGCGATTACAGTATTTATAATAGACGTTTTCAAAGGAATTCTATCTATTTTAATAGCGAAATATTTTCTCCTAAATGATTCATGGCAAGTAGCTATTGGTCTATCGACTTTAATGGGGCACATTTGGCCTATATGGCTAAATTGGAAAGGTGGTAAAGCTGTAGCAACAGGGTTAGGAATATTTCTTGGTCTTTCATGGCAAGTCGGACTGGCGACTTTAGGCATCTTTTTAATAGTTATTACATTATTTAGAATAGTATCACTTGCCAGTGTCAGCGCATCATTAGCTCTACCTTTAATAATGTTTCTAAGCTTTAAAAGTTCAAGTATTTCTCTCCCATATATAACAATTTCATTATTAGCTATGACTTTAGTCATTTGGAGACATAGAGAAAATATACTTAGACTAATTAAAGGTAAAGAGCCGAAAATCGGACAACCATAAACAAACTAAATAACAGATTTATCGCAAAAACTTTTGAACATATATGCAGGGTCATTTGACTGGGTGATTGCCCTGCCAATAACTAGTTTTGAGGCTCCCATCTTGAGGGCTTCGGATGCATCAGAGACCCTAGATTGATCATTAATGTCTGAATCTATTGACCGGATTCCTGGAGTTATTAATTCAAAAGTCTCAGGATAAACTTTACGGAGGGATTGAACCTCTCTAGGGCTGCAGACACACCCTCCTAAACCAGACTTAGATGCAATCTCTGCTAAGTGCATAACACGTTGATCTATTGATTGATCAATCAATAGATCTTTATTAAGGCCTTCTTGAGTCCAACTAGTCAAGATAGTTATTCCTAAAAGTTTTGGCGGCTTTAAATAAACTCTGGAGGCTCCTTCATGTGCAGCTTCATTTGCCATTTTTAGGGCCTTCATGCCAGCACAAGTATGCAAAGAAATAAATTCAACACCAGTTTGTGAGGCGGCGAAACATGCTCTAGCAACCGTAGTTGGAATATCATGAAATTTAAGATCTAAAAATATTTTTTTCCCCTTATCTCTTAATATTGACAATATATCTGGCCCTTCAGTAACAAACAATTCGAGTCCAACTTTAACCCAGATAATTTCAGGTATTTTTTCCAATAAATTAAAAACATTATTCTTATCCATACCATCTAAAGCAATAATTATTTTTTCACTTGGATTATCAATATTTTTCATAACGATCTATCAGTTTGAAACACGAAGAAATTTTTTCTTTCCTACTTGCAATATTTTTCCTATGAGATCATCTGGAGTATCAAATTCTAAATTAGGATCCATAATTTTTTTTCCATCAATTCTCACTCCTCCTCCAAGAATTTGTCTTCTTGCTTCACTGCTACTTGAGAACATTTCCATCTTACTAAAAACATAAAATGCTTTAGCTGGAAAATTTACATTAGAAATCGAGGCTTCTGGTATTTCCTCAAGAGAGTCTTGAGTACCTAAAACTAATTTTTCAGAATTAAATTGAGCTTTTTTTGCGGCTTCAATTCCTTTGAAATTAGATGTTATTTTTAAAGCCATTAATTTTTGAACCTCTCTTGGATTTAAACTATTTAATTCTTTTAAGTTTTCATTAGTTAGTAAATTCAAATAACTAAATACTAAATCATCTGGAACCTTTTCTAATTTGGAATACATAGATAATGAATCTTCATTTATTCCTACAAAATTGTCTAAACTTTTACTCATTTTTTGTATACCATCTAACCCAACTAAAATAGGTAATAGCATTCCAAATTGGGGTTTCTGGCCAAAAGCTCTTTGCAGATCTCTACCCATAGCAATATTAAATTTTTGATCCGTGCCACCAAGTTCTAAATCAGAATTGATTGCAACTGAATCATATCCTTGAAGAAGTG
>QCIK01000036.1 GCA_003216715.1 Prochlorococcus sp. AG-402-L09
AAAAATGATCGGATCAGCAAAACTATTTTCAAAACAATATTTATATAACTCTATTGCTTTGGAAATATTTCCTTGTGAATGATATTGGATCGCTTGATTAATTATACCTTCCTTAGATTGTTGCGAATAGGTATTGATATTAATGTTATGGTTCTTCTCTTCTAAGGAAAATGGGACTTTGAATGTAGTTACTTCATTTCCCATTTCTTTCTCTTTATCTATTTTATTAGATTTTTCCATATTCTCCTTGACGATCTTCTAATGGTTTTATTCTACTACTAACTTTAAAATTATTTTTGTATCCCCTACATAGAGATAAATGTGTACTAGATTTAACTTTTTCTAAGAATTTCTCTAGGTTAAGACAATGTTTTGATGTTATGAGTTTTGGCACCTATCGTTGAAAAGTGTAACTGAAATATCCAATATTATTTTCTAATAACTTTTATTTATTTTTAGTAGTCATTATATAATTTTTCTTCTACTAGATCTGAATTATATTTGTAGTTTATTTCTTGTTTTATAGAAGCCCTTATATCATTTTTTTTATATACTGCTCGAGCTAGGTTGATAAAATCTTTGTCGAATTCTTGCTTACCTTCTTTGAGTCTGATTTTATCTTCTATTTCCCAAAGACTATTATTTATTGATTTAAGACGATTAATTACATCAATGTTAATCTCTAGATTTCTATCATCAAGAATAGATTTTAATAACTCTAATTCTTTCTCAACATTTTTTAGCTTTTTACCAGTCATATGTAATTTTTTTATTTCTAGAATTGTGATTTTATCTATTAATTCTCCTAGGGAGACTGGAGCGAGGATAGAAGATAAGTATTTAGATTGTGAAGTCATATCTTTTAAAATTTTTCTAAATCATTACTTTTAATTACTTCAAGTTCCATTTGATATTCTTCAATTAAATTATTATATATATTAGATTCTTGCTGAAGTAATTTTATATCAATATTTTTATCTGGATGAAGTCTAAACCAGTCTTTACTTGGTTTTAGAAGAGTTTTCTTTAGTTCAAAATCGATATCTAAATACATACCAAGAGGACTATTTGACCCTCCTTTTTCTATCCACAGCTGGTTTAATTTTTTAGAAAATAATGTTAAACCTAGAGGGGTTACAGCTCTCACATGAGTTGGATCATCATAGAAGTATTGATGTCTAAAGTGAGGAACATTTATAAAAATCTTTGCTCCATTAGTACATATTCGATACATTTCCTTGAATATTTCAAAGTATATTTCTACATCTTTACCTAGATGTTCAAGAACATGTATTAATTTAATCTCAGAGACTGAGTTTATTTGCCAAGGCCAAGGGAATGATTCTAAATCATGCTTGATATCTGGGGTGCCAAATTTATCTACATTTATATAACCTGGAAGTTTTTTTTCTCCACATCCTAGATTTAGTTTCAGAGCGTTCATCAGGAAGCTTCTTCACGAAACATTTATAATATAAAACTCCTTTTAACCTTTTGCCGTTATCTTTTATCTTCTATTTCTTTTTGTATTTCATTTGATACTCTTTCCATCACTTCATTCCAATTATGCCGTTCTTTTTGTCGGAATAATCTCATAGATGGGTACCAAAATGAACTCTCTTCATGAAGTCCCCAAGTCCAATAAGGTATATCTCTTAATAGCAACCAAACTTTTTTTCCCATGCCTCCAGCTAAATGTGCAATTGAGGTATCACAAGTAATAATTAAATCACATGTCTCAATAATGGCAGCATTTTCAAGGAAATCCCAAGTTGAATCAATTTCTTCTTGGCAACCAACAAATTTCTTTTTGAATGAGCAATTTTCTAATTGCTCTGAACCAAAACCTTTTTGTAGAGAAAGCATGGTTATGTCTTCCAGAGCAGAAAGTTTTGAAAATGTGTCTAAAGGAATCGATCTTCCTTGATAAGTTGTCTCCATTTTTGGATTTCCTTGCCAATTAATACCAATAATCGGTTTTTTTTCTTTAGCAAGAATATTTTTCCACTTTTCCTTGAATTCAGTTCTTGAATGTAGATATGGTTTAGTAACTATTGGATTTTCTGGATTTATTTTTAGATATTTAGGTAAGGATAATAGTGGTATCCATTGACCATTAGAAACAGTCTTCGCTTGTTCTGGAGTTAATGGATTTGGATCAATGCCTGATGCTTGGATTAATGAATGTAGTTTTTCCTGCGCACAAAAAGAAATATCAAACCCTTGATTTCTGAGATATGGAATGTAGCGCATATATTGAAGTGTATCTCCTAAGCCTTGCTCACTAATAACTAATAGTTTTTCTTCTTTTTGTAAATCTTGATTATCGATTCTTTTGATAATCGGATTTCCGTGTATGGATGGAGTTTCTTGCTTTTTAAATCTAAACTCATAGTGCTCTAAACCAGATTTGTATTCTCCTTGTAGTAGTTCTAAGTATGAAAGATTGAAATAAGCATCTGCATAATCAGGATTAATTTCAATGGCTTTTCTA
>QCIK01000037.1 GCA_003216715.1 Prochlorococcus sp. AG-402-L09
TTTGAAATTAAAATAGATATTATTAAACAAAGATCTAAAGACATTTCATTTAGTGGTAGAAGTAACTCTCGATATAAAACTGGAGATTATCATGGAGCAATAGATGATAAAAGAAAAGCTAAAAAAATTAGATTATTGGAAATTGATAAAACCAATGAATTAGACAACACTAAAATTGATTATAAAAATATTTTGTTGGGTACATTTAAAAAAATTGATCTAGAACCTAAATATAATGCTCTGATTAAAGGTTCAGAAATACGAAAAAGTAAATATGATTTAATTGCAGATTATAAAAAAGTGATTAGTGAGAGAAGAAAAAAGGAGGTAATAAATAAATTAGAGGTTATTAGTGAATCAAAGTATAAAATAGGAGATTATAAAGGTTCTATTAAAGCTATTAGAAGAGCAGAGAAATATTATTGATAATCAAAAAGTTGGATTTATTTATTTTTACCAATACGGATCACTAAAAAAATCAACATTTAGTTCCTTTTTATTCGGAACTCTTGAAATACATGCACGGACTACTTCACCATTAACTTCTATTTCGCAAGCACCGCAGCTTCCTCCTAGGCATCCAGTAGGGATCTCGACTTCAGCATCATAGGCAGCTTTTAACCAATCAATTCCAGGGGAGCAATTGCTTGATTTCTTGTTAGGCCAGTTGATTTTTACAGTATTCATTAATTAAATCATTTGACTAAAATATCTATATTTATATTTTGTTCGAAGGCATCCGTTAATAAGTCTAATAATTTTTCTTTTTTATCAATATTGTTCTCTTCATCAATTTTTAAATGATTTAATCCCTTTTTCTGTCTTATTTTATTGATCCATTGCATACGCCATTCATCATTTTCAAAAATTCCATGTAAATAAGTTCCTCCAATAAAGCTTTTATCTTTTTTTTCAATTACCCACCCTAAAGAACTGTTTTTAAATAGAGAAATAATTTCGGAATCTTTATTATTGATTAAATCACTTGCCCCGTAATGCATTTCGAAACCCTTTATATTCTGAGAAACTGGCCATGAAACTTTTTCTTCTCTTTGTGAGGTGTGCTTGATTTCTCCAAAAGTTGTTTTGATTGGAAGAAGGTTCAACCCCATAGTTGAAGATACACTTACTTCATTAATACTTTCCTGCTTATGTGGGTCTTCCAATGATTTCCCTAGCATTTGTAATCCTCCACATATGCCAAAAACATTACCCCCATTTTTGGCAAAATCTTTTATTTGATTGCTCAAACCAGCTTTATTTAAACTCTCTAAATCTTTAATCGTTTGTTTGCTTCCAGGAATTATTAATACATCTGGCTTGCCTATGTCTTGCCAGGGTTCTATCCATCGCATTTGAATACTTGAATCGCTAAAGAAAGGATCTAAATCAGAAAAATTGCTAATTCTAGGTAATTTTACTATTGCTATTTCTATTTCTGCACTTTGATTTATTTGTTTCCTTTCAAGTAAATCAAGGGAATCTTCGGGTGGGAAAATCTCTTTTAGCCAAGGTAATATTCCTAAAACTGGGATTCCTGTTTGTTTTTCTATCCATGTGACTCCTGATTCGAATAAGGCTTTATCTCCTCTGAATCTATTAATAATTATTCCTTTAATTAATTTTTTTTCATCAGGCTTCATCAATGCAATTGTTCCAATGATTTGAGCAAAAACGCCTCCTCTTTCAATATCTGCTACTAAAATACAATTTGCATTTAGAAATTTTGCTAATTTCAAATTTGTAAGATCTTTATGTTGTAAATTCACTTCTACGGGACTTCCAGCCCCTTCAAGAATCAGTCTTCCGTCTGTTTTACTCTTTAATAATATTGCTAGGCCTTTTTTAATAGCTTCCCACCCTGAATCGAACCAGTCTTCGTAATAATTGATCGCTTTGCTAGTGCCGACACTTTTGCCTAGATGAATTACTTCACTTGTACAATCCCCTTTTGGTTTTAGAAGCACAGGATTCATTTCAGCACTTGGCTCTAAGCCTGCAGACCAAGATTGAAGGGCTTGAGAATATGCCATTTCTCTTCCCAGAGCATCAACCCAAGCGTTATTGCTCATGTTTTGGCCTTTGAAAGGTATTGGCTGTTCTCCTTTCCTTTTTAAGTATCTACAAATAGCAGTAACTATAAGTGTTTTCCCTGCGCCACTAGAGGTCCCAAAAACCATTAATGGAGTCCTTTTGATGTCTATTTTCATCTCGGCAATAATTGATACTTTAGGCATGTAATTAATTTTTTTATAAGCGATATTTTTTTAGTAAATAAATCTGCACGGCTTTCTAGGACTTTTCTTCCTATTGGTGTAATACGAACTTTTGAAGTAAGCCCTTGGCCGTCAACTTCTCTTCTTAATACACCAATTTTAATTAATTTAAGAAATTCATTCTCAATGAATAAAGAACTA
>QCIK01000038.1 GCA_003216715.1 Prochlorococcus sp. AG-402-L09
TTTCTAAAATAAAATTAATCATTTTTTAAACTAAATAGTTAAATACTAAGCTAAACCATTAATATACTTTTCTAATATAATTTCTTTATTTATTTTCCTCACCTTATTAGATTTTAGGCAAGACATCTAGCCCAGAGAGGATTTTATTGAGATTTCTAATTTTCATCCCAAAGGTTTCCTTCTTCTATAACTTCTATCCAGAGAACTGCTCTTTAATTGAAAATTGCATGACAAGAAAAGAATGCCCTGTGTTATGAGTTTGCTTCCCAAGAAAAAGCTCTAATCAATATGACTAGAGATTGATGCCAGTACGTACAACCTATCAACCCAAGCCAAACCTCCTCTAATTGAGTTTGTCCAAGAAGGATATACCTTCAAAATCATTAAAACTTACCTGAAATCAAATTATTAATGTTTTCAAAAGGAAATTCTTTAGAAGGAATTTCTTTTACTTCACCATCGAAAACAGAAGTCATTGCAATGGTTTCTTCTTTTATATCAGCGAATGGATTCTCCTAAAAAGAAATTAAAAAAAACTTTTCAATGATCATGTATCTAACATAACGGTAGATTAGTGAATATTATTTCTTGCTTGCGGTGGAACCGTGACCAGTTTTATCACTGCAGTACATCCTGAACCTACTAGTCTCAAGCATGACACTAATAGACTTAGATTAATTAGTGGGACATCAAATACAGCATTAGCCAAAGAGATAGCTTCTTACATGGGGATAACTAATGTCCCGCTTGTTTCAAAAAGGTTTGCAGATGGAGAGCTATATGTACAAATTCAACAATCAATTAGAGGATGTGATGTTTTTCTTATACAACCAACCTGTGCGCCTGTTAATGACAGTTTAATGGAGTTGATGATCATGGTTGATGCTTGCAAAAGAGCCTCAGCCAGACAAATTACAGCTGTGATTCCTTATTTTGGTTATGCCAGAGCAGACAGAAAGACAGCAGGTAGAGAGTCAATAACTGCAAAATTAACCGCAAATATTCTTGTCAAATCTGGGGTAGATAGAGTGCTCGCAATGGATTTACATTCAGCACAAATACAAGGTTATTTCGATATTCCTTGTGATCACATATATGGTTCACCAGTTTTGGTTGATTATCTATCAAAAATGGCACTTGAAGAAATCGTAGTTGTCTCACCTGATGTGGGTGGCGTGGCAAGAGCAAGAGCTTTTGCGAAACAAATGAAGGATTCACCTTTAGCTATTATTGATAAGAGGCGTTCAGGGCATAATGTTGCAGAAAGCCTTACAGTTATTGGTGAAGTCTCCGGCAAAACTGCAATATTAATTGATGACATGATTGACACTGGTGGAACTATTTGCGCAGGGGCTGAATTACTAAGAGAGGAGGGAGCAAAAAAAGTTATTGCTTGTGCATCTCATGCTGTTTTCTCTCCGCCTTCTTATGAGAGACTTTCAAAAAAAGGGCTTTTTGAACAGGTGATTGTCACCAATAGTATCCCTGTGCCAAAGAAGCTACATTTCTCACAATTGAAGGTTTTATCAGTTGCAAATATGCTTGGAGAAGCTATCTGGAGAATTCACGAAGAAAGTTCAGTGAGCTCAATGTTCAGATAGTTTTCGAGAAGTTATTTCAAAATAAGTTCAACAACTTCTTTTGTGTTTGAAGAAATATTTGCTTTATTTATTTTTAAAATTGATTTATACATTGCTTGCTTATTTTTATCTATGTAAGTTTTCCATTTACTAAATATTTTTACCATTCTTGAAGCCGTTATTGGATTTATTTTATCTATCTCAATTAATTTTTCAGCCATAAATAAATAACCTTGTCCGTCTACAGCATGAAACGATTCAATATTTTTACTAAACCCTCCTAGAACAGCACGAATTGCATTAGGAGCCTTCCAATCAAATTTAGAATGTGATAGTAATTTCTCAATGATATCAATTCCTTTATTATTGGGTCTTGAGGCCTCATAAGCGAACCAGGAATCAAGAACAACAGGATTTTCTTTCCATAGGTTATAAAACAAATTAGAAGCCTCCTCAGTCTCTGGGCTATCAAGTGGTTTCAATGCCCCTAGAGCTGCTTTTGCTATTGTCATAGAAGAATGACTAATAGATTCAACACAATTTCTTTTAACTTTTTCATCTCCTACAAGTGCTAAATAAGACCAAATTATTCCTAACAATTTCCTTTCACCTTTTCCCATTGGCCATTCCTGGTTAATATTAACAAATAGATTTTCAGACAATATTCTTAAATCTTTAAGAATTTGAGTCCCAATCAAAACCTTAAAATTTAAGGACTCTTTATAAATATTTATCGGATCTACTTTTTCAAATAAAGATTCCAATTCTGAAAATCCAGGTACTGTTAAAAGTGTTGCTAAGAACT
>QCIK01000039.1 GCA_003216715.1 Prochlorococcus sp. AG-402-L09
GATGCTTTAATTCTTCCTGGTGTAGGAGCTTTTGATCCTGCAATGATTAATTTAAAAAAAACTGATTTAATACCATCAATAATTGATTGGGTAAACAATGGTAAGCCACTTTTTGGCATTTGTTTAGGTTTACAGCTTTTATTTGAGACAAGTGAGGAAGGTACTTCAAAAGGTTTAGGAGTTATAAAGGGGCATATTCGTAAATTACCTCAAGAAAAAAATGAGAGAATACCTCATATTGGTTGGTCTCCGATATACAAAACTAACGAATGTCCTTTTTTAGAAAACTATACTAATTCTAATTGGATGTATTTCGTCCATTCATATTCGGCATGTCCTCTAGAACAAAAAAATACCGTAGCTACAACAAAATTTGGCAAAACTAACTTCTCATCAATAGTCTGGCATAAAAATACAGGTGCATGTCAATTTCATCCGGAAAAATCTGGTATTGCAGGACAAAAACTTATTTATAATTGGATTAATTGGTTGAAAAGAACTAAGTTTTAATTTGAAAGGAAATCTGAAACTTATTTCTGGTAAAAGGATTGAAAGTCCTTTAAACCAAAAGACAAGGCCTACCTCCTCAAAAGTAAGAGAAGCAATAATTAATATTCTTGGGCACGAACTCAAAGGAGCAAGTTGGCTAGATCTTTGTAGCGGAAGTGGAGCAATGGCATGTGAGGCTCTTCAAAAAGGTGTAAAAAGAATTCTTGCGATTGAAAAGCAGAGAGAAACAGCAAGAATATGCAAAAAAAACCTTATCGACGTATCCAATACAATGGATCATTCATTACATGTTGAAGTAAAAAGTTATGAATTGATCTCATTTCTCAAAAAGGGGCCAAAAAATGAAAAAATTGAATTTATTAGGAATTATCCAGGATCAGAACTAAGATTTGATTTTATTTTTCTTGACCCTCCATATAAATCGGGACTATACGAACTCTGTCAAGAACTTTTATTGTCAAAACAATGGATTAAAAAATCTTCAACTTTGATATGTGAATGCTCGTCAAAATCAATGCCAAGAATACATAATGGTTGGGAATTAAAAAAAGAAAAATTTTATGGAAACACCTCTCTTCTTTTTCTTATTCCCAATCAGGCATTGAACTACTTCGACGATACTGATTCCATGCACTAACAAAAAGGCCTAATAAAGTTATGGGAACTAGTCCTAGAACAATCCCACATAGGAGAGGCTCAATCATTGGCTCGCATTTTTTGTGATTACTAGTATCAATTCTTTCATGTCAAAGAGGTTTTAGTGAATACCCCGTCATCAAAAGCATTAATAAATCAAGGATCAAAGATTAGCTCTTTGCGAATATTTTTATTATCAACTTTCATTGTTATCTTCCTTATTCTTTTTTGGACAATGGGAAGCTTTAATCAAGATCCTTTCATATCTGAAACTTTGTCTATTAATGGAGAAGCTTTATCTGGAAGCAGATTATTCAAAATCAATTGTGTCGGTTGCCATGGGATTTCCGCTCAAGGTTTTGTTGGGCCTGACCTTCACGAAGCGACCCAAGAAATGAGTGATAAAAAGATTATCAATCAAGTTATTAGAGGATTAACTCCACCAATGCCAAGTTTTGAAATAGAACCTAAATCAATGGCTGATCTATTGGCATACATGCACTCTCTCAATTAATAGTGGATAATAAAAAGACCATAAAAATAGTCCTTGTTGAACCAGCAGGAACAATTAACATTGGAAGCGTTGCGAGACTATGTGAAAATTTTGGTGTTAACGAATTAAGACTAGTTTCTCCTAAATGCGATTATTTAGCTCAAGAAGCTAAAAACATGGCTGTCAGAGGAGTACAAATATTAGAAAAAGCGAAAGTATATGAGGATCTAAATTCAGCACTTTCAGACTGCTCAAGAATTATTGCTACTTGTGGCAGAAAAGATCATGGAGAAATTCGACTTAACTCAAATAAAGAAGCATTTTGCTGGGCGCATTTATCAAAAAAAGAAGACACAATAGCTTTAGTTTTCGGAAGAGAAAATCGAGGTTTATCTAATGAAGAACTTCTTAAAGCAAATAAAGTAATTAGTCTTAATACAAGTAAAAATTATCCATCATTAAATCTTTCACATGCAGTCGCAATTGTTCTTCATCAATTCAATCAATTTAATGAGCTTGATTTATTAAAACCCAGCAAGATAATAAGCTATCCTGCAAATTTAATTAAATTAGAAGATTGCATTAATGATGCAGGCAGTCTTTTGCTTGATATAGGTTTCTTGATGAAGCATACTTACAAAGCAAAAATAGCAAAAA
>QCIK01000040.1 GCA_003216715.1 Prochlorococcus sp. AG-402-L09
ATTGGAAGAAGCAGAAATATCACAACGAAAAGCAATTGAAATTAATCCTGATTTCGCAGTTGCGAATTCCAATCTGGGAAACATTCTGAAAGATCTTGGCAGATTAAAAGAAGCAGAAATATCACAACGAAAAGCAATTGAAATTAATCCTAATTTCGCAGTAGCTTATTCCAATCTGGGAATCATATTGAGAGATCTTGGCCAATTAAAAGAATCTGAAATATCACAACGCAAAGCAATTGAAATTAATCCTGATTTTGCAGAGGCTCATAGAGGTTTAAGTATCTATTACTATCTTATTGGGAATCTTGATTTAGCATTAAATAGTATCTTTAAAGCTTATTCACTTGATCCAAAACATATGACTAGTAAAATATTATTAAATATTTTCAAAGGAGAAGTTAATAGCAAAGAAAGAGATCTAAAAACAAATTATAAAATAAGCCATTATAAAGAAAAGAGTTTAGATTCAAATCCACTAATTTTAAATCGACCCGTAGAAAAAAAACTTATAGAGACTTTATACAAAATCAAAGCTCAAGATCAAGAAAAGAACCAAGGGCCAACGTATGGAAATGCTATAGGTTCAAACTTTGAATTATTTGATAGAAATGAATCAATGATAAAAACTATAAAAGACGACTTAACAAATATTTCAATGAAAGCTGTTAAATCTAATATCTTCATAATCGCTTCTTTCTTTACAATATTTCGTTCGGGAGGTGGATTAGTAAGTCACCATCATCTAAACAAATTAGATAATATAAAAGGCTTAAATATTGCTAGCAAAAAGTTTTCTCTTGTATATTACTTATCAGTAGGTGATCAAAACTGTGATGAGCCAGGTATTTTGAAGTTGGAAAATCCAAATCAAGATATCCTACCTAATAATGGTTTGATAGTTATCTTCCCCGCAGGAAGAAAGCACTCTGTATTTTATAAGGGAAAAAAAGACAGAATAATTATTGGAATTAATTTTTATTGCATATAGAGAAAAAGGAGTAAAC
This sequence comes from Prochlorococcus sp. AG-402-L09, assembly GCA_003216715.1. Lineage (GTDB taxonomy): Bacteria > Cyanobacteriota > Cyanobacteriia > PCC-6307 > Cyanobiaceae > Prochlorococcus_B. The sequence goes on from QCIK01000040.1 coordinate 1,008, forward strand.
TCCTTTCTATTACTTGAGCTTTGTGCTATTTCAGATATGAGTCAAAGGACATAACTAACTTGGAAGACTTAAATCAAATAGTTGATTGGGAAAATAGTTAGTTTTACAGGCAATCTCTGAATACTCAAATAAAAACCTGATATGATAATCACATATCAGGTTTTTTTTAGACTTGGAAGCAAATATAGAACTAGCTCAAGCGCTCTTTCAGCAAAATAAATATCAAGAAACAATTAATACTTGCAATCAAATATTAACTACTAATAATAAATCGATAGAAGCTTTGAAATTAATCGCAAAATCTTTTTTAGCAGTCAGAAAGATAGATGATGCTCGTTTATATTTCAATAAGGTGCTCAAAATTAATTCTGATAATTATGAAGTCATTAAAGATCTAGGCAATACTTATCAAGCTGTTGGAGATATTGAGACTGCTAAGTATTATTATCAAAAGGCAATAGAGATTAATCGTTCTTATGCTCCAGCTTTAACGAATCTAGGGAGCATTGAAATCAATACAGATAACAAACAAGAAGCATTATCTTTATTAATCAAAGCGACTCAATCTGACCCACAATTCGCTCCTGCCTGGGGAAATCTTGCTAATGGCTATCTTAAATTAGAAAAAATTCAAGAAGCTGAAATCTCAATTCGCAAATCAATAGAACTCAACCCCAAACTCTTTAATTGTCATTTCCTTCTGGGAACAATCCTCCTTGAACAAAAAAAACTACAAGAAGCAGAACAAACTTTTCGCAAAACTATTGAACTCAAACATAATTTCTTTCAAGCTCATCTAAACCTTGGAGCAGTTTTAAAAGAACTTGGTCAACTACAAGAAGCTGAAGTATTTACTCGCAACGCAATAGAACTTCAACCCCATCTCTTTAATTCTCATTTCCTTCTCGGCAAAATACTTGTTGAGCAAAAGAAACTACAAGAAGCTGCACAAACTTTTCGCAAAACGATTGAACTCAAACCTAATTTCTTTCAGGCTCATTTAAACCTTGGGGCAGTTTTAAAAGACCTAGGGCAATTACAAGAAGCAGAATTATCTATACGCAAAGCAATGGAACTCAACCCCAATCTCATTAATGCTCATTTCCTTCTCGGAACAATACTCATTGAACAAAAAAAACCACAAGAAGCAGAACAACCGCTTCGCAAAAGCATTGGAATCAATCCTCGTTTCTTTCAGGCTCATTTCAACCTTGGGGTAGTTTTAAAAGACCTAGGAA
>QCIK01000041.1 GCA_003216715.1 Prochlorococcus sp. AG-402-L09
TACTTGAACATAGAAGAGGGCCAAAAATAATTGTCTATAAAATGCGACCAAAGAAAAAGACAAGGAGAAAGAATGGACATCGTCAAGAACTTACAAGAGTTTTAGTTCAATCAATATCAGTTGGAGCAAGCAATAAAAAATCAAAAGAAACCAAATCTCCCAAAACCACTGCTAATAAAGTAGACTCCTAAAATATTAATAAAATAAATTTCATAACCCAATGGCACATAAGAAAGGTACTGGATCAACTAGAAATGGAAGAGATTCAAACTCCAAAAGACTGGGTGTTAAAGCTTATGGTGGAGAGAGAGTAACAGCAGGATCTATTCTTATTCGCCAAAGAGGTACATCCATTCTTCCTGGCATTAATGTTGGGAGAGGAAAAGATGATACCCTTTTTGCACTAACAGATGGTTCTGTTCATTTTGAGAGTATACGAAGAGGTCTAAAAAACAGAAAAAGGATCAATATATCTACTGCGAAATAAATTTTATTTAAATTTATTTACTTAATAGTTTATAAGCTCGAGTAGTAATTAAAAAAGGATGAAAGACTTCAATATAATTTGCTTGTAGCGTTAAAAAAAAGTTTTGAATCATATCAGGATCATCAAAATGAAAAGGATATTCTCCATCTTTTCCCTTATAAAAATACCAATTCAATAGAGCTATCCCTTCAGGAGACATTCTTCCCGAAAATATCTCTAGTTGATTAGATGGATCAGGAAGATGTTCAAGAACATCAAGGCAAATAACAGTATCAAATATCTCACTAGAAGTACTATCCAAATCTCTATGGACTGAAATCTGATCTTCAAGACCTAGCTGCCTAGCCCTTTGCTCCACAAAACTCCTATTTTGAGGGTTGAGATCAACAAACCACACATGTTCAACATCTGACAAGAATGAAGCTGCTAGGGCATGAGTGCCAATACCACCGCCAAAATCCAAAACTTTTCCATAAGCAAATTTTTGTTGTAGACGAAGGGTATCAGCAATGTAATTAGAGCTATTTAAATGCCATGATGCTAGATCTATTAAATGAGCATCTCCTACTTTCTCTTCGTAAAAATCACATGCATCAATCTTATTAAAAGCGCCTGGATGAAGGGCTGCTAAATCATCAACACCTTTAAGTAATCTTTGATCTAATTGATCATTATCAATATGAAGGAAATTAATAAGATGATTTTTCAAATTAAAGCCATCTTTGAGGAAGCTTGAAACACTCAGATCTACATTGCTCATATTATTTGGCTCGCTCCACACACTGAGTTATAACTTTATATGTTCGGGGTTACTTGAACAATCTTTTTATATGAGCTCCTATCTACATAATTAATTTTGGAAAAGCCTTTTGGATTTGTTGTCATTGATAAGCCTGCTGGGCTTACTTCTCATGATTGCGTAAATAGACTTCGAAAAGTATTTAATATAAAGAAAGTTGGTCATAGTGGGACTCTTGATCCCTCAGTTACGGGAGTCCTTCCAATAGCTATAGGTGATGCAACGAGATTAATCTCGTATTTAAAAGGTTCTAAAGCTTATACAGGAATAATTCAATTAGGCACATCTACCAAAACTGATGATATGGAAGGAGAAATAATACAATCCAAAAGTTGGCCAATAATTAGTCAAAACAATTTAAATAATGTACTAGACAATTTCAGAGGTGAGATATTGCAAAAGCCTCCAATATTTTCTAGTGTTCACTTAAAAGGGGAGAGAGCATATAAAAAAGCAACAAGAGGAGAAAAGTTTGATTTGACTCCTAAAAAAATTACTATAAATAAAATAAATTTAATAAGCTGGTCTCAAAAGAAAGGTGAGTTATTAGTTGAGATTGATTGCTCAAAAGGAACATACATTAGATCATTGGCTAGAGACATTGGAGATATAATTGGATGTGGTGCTTATTTAAAGAAGTTACGCCGCACAAAAGCTTATAGTTTTAATGAAAATCATTCGGTATTACTTCCAGAGAAATCAGAATTTTACCCTAAAGAAAGTAAGCCTATAATTATTAATCCAAACAAATTCTTTGAGCATCTTTCTTCTTTCCAATTAAATTCAGATGAAGAGATATCAAGCTGGCGTTCTGGAAGAAAGATAAACTTTCAGAACAATATTGAACGTTTAAACTTAGCGAAAAATGATGAGAATGAAAATTGTATATATGACACT
>QCIK01000042.1 GCA_003216715.1 Prochlorococcus sp. AG-402-L09
AAGAAAATACTTTTTATTACTGCTGCGATCAATTCTAGTAAGTCTATCCAGATTTTTTTCTCTTCTCAGTGAAGCCCCACCAGATAATGGGATATCTCCTTGAACAAGATCTTCTGGGATTTCAGAAAGAAATATAGATGCGATAGCAGGTTCTCTCATCCCACCCCACATTCTTCTCTCAGATGCATGAAAGAGAAATAGTTTTTCTTTCGCTCTAGTAAGTCCTACGTAACAAAGCCGCCTTTCTTCCTCAAGTGAGGATGGATCATCAAGTGATCTATAGCTTGGGAATAAACCTTGCTCCATTCCTACAAGACAAACAACAGGAAATTCCAAACCTTTACTACTGTGAAGAGTCATTAATGTGACGCGATTTGATGCAGTGTCTTTATTATCTGCATCGCTTGACAAAGCAGCCGTTGATAAAAAACCTTCTAAATTTGCATCTTCACTTTCTTCCTGATATTGCAAGGCGGCATTTACTAACTCTTGAAGATTGCGCCTTCTTTCCTCTGCCTCATCTGTTCCTGTTGCAATTAATTCACTTAAGTAGCCACTTTTTTCTAAAACTAATTGAACTAATTCGGCCGGGCTTGAAGAAAGAAGATGACTTTGTAATTCATTAATAAGCTCACTAAAAATCAAAAGACCTTTAGCTGATCTTCCAGCGAGCGATCTGACAGCTTCGGGGTCATTTACAACTTCCCAAAGAGGAATTTGTAATTGACTGGCAGCATCACTCAATCTTTGAACTGTTGTTTTACCAATCCCTCTTTTAGGAACGTTTAAAACTCTTAGAAGACTGATACTGTCAGATGGGTTAATTAAAAGTCTTAAATAAGCTAGTAGATCTTTAATTTCTCTTCTGTCATAAAAACGCAATCCACCAACCACAATGTATGGAATACTCCACCGGACCAATGAGTCTTCAATTGCTCTTGATTGAGCATTAGTTCTATAAAGAATAGCCATATCTCCCCAATTTAATTCTGGATTAGATGCGTCTAAAATTCTCAGCCTATGAATAACTGCCTCTGCTTCTGCTATCTCATCGTCACATCTTGTTAATTTAATAGGTTCACCCTCTCCTCTAGTTGCTCTAAGAACTTTATCTATTCTTTCTTTATTGTTGGAAATTAGTGAATTTGCTGCTTCGAGAATGGTCGCTGTAGATCGATAATTTTCTTCAAGTTTTACTAGAGTTGAATCATTTTTATTATCTTGGCTTTTCTTTCCAAAGTCCTCTTGAAAACCCATTAATATCCTAAAATCCGCAGCTCTAAAGCTGTAAATACTTTGATCTGCATCGCCAACAACAAAAACGGAACGATTATTCCAATCTTTAAAAGAAGAAGGATCTTTGCCATTGGTAACCAATTGTTTAATTAATTCGTATTGTGTCCAATTAGTATCTTGATATTCATCGACTAAAACATGGTTGAAACGATTGTGCCAATAAGTCCTAATCTTTGCATTTTGCTGTAATAGTTGAACAGGTATTAATAGAAGATCATCAAAATCTAAAGCATTATTAGCTGCTAATGCTTTCCTATAAAGTCTATAAGTTTCAGCAACTAATTTTCCTCTCTGACCCTCTTGACTTTTTGACAAATCATCAGGAAGTAAGCATTGATTTTTGGCATTACTGATTGCCCAGCGGACTTTTTTGGGCTCAAATCTTTTAGGGTCTAATTGCAGGTCTTGTGTAACTATTTCTTTGATAAGACTTTGTGCATCTGTTTCATCGTATATTGAAAACTGTCTAGTCCATGTTAACCCTTCAGGATCTTTGAATTTATCAATATCAAAGCGTAATAATCTTGCAAATAAAGCGTGAAAAGTTCCTATCCACAGTTCACGACTGATTTCACGATATATACGATTACGAATTTGTCTTTGTTCTGCTACTTGTAAGGCAGACCAAGGCTTTCCATGAATCACGTTCGCTAATCTTTTTGATAAAAGTAATTCAAGTCTATCTTTCATCTCTCTTGCAGCTTTATTGGTAAAAGTTACTGCAAGAATAGAGCTTGGATCAACTTTATATTCAATAATTAAATGTGCAATACGATGAGTAAGTGCTCTAGTTTTTCCGCTACCTGCACCTGC
>QCIK01000043.1 GCA_003216715.1 Prochlorococcus sp. AG-402-L09
TGCTTACAGAGTTCCTCAATGTAGTAGAACTGCAAAAGGTACTCCTATTGTTCAATTGCTTCCAATTCCACGGGAAGAAGCTATTACTTCATTGCTTTCTGTGAGTTCTTTTGATGATGAAAACTATTTATTGATGCTTACTAGGGGGGGATATATAAAAAGAACACCTCTTTCAGCTTTCAGTAAGATCAGAGCAAATGGTCTAATTGCAATAGGTTTAGAGGATGGTGATGCCTTGACTTGGGTTCGATTGGCTGAGTCTGGAGATAGTGTTTTGATTGGTTCCAAAAATGGAATGACAATTCATTTTAGACTAAATGATTCTGAATTACGCCCTTTAGGCAGATCAGCTAGAGGGGTTAAATCGATGAATCTTAAGCTTGGAGATTCTCTTGTAAGTATGGATGTTTTATCTACTGAGTTAGCTGATCATGTTGATAAAAGTGAGGAAGAAGAACTACAAGATGATTCATCAGAATCTGAGGGCCCTTGGGTACTTGTTGCCTCTGGCAGCGGACTAGGTAAAAGAGTCCCTGTGACACAATTTCGCTTGCAAAAAAGAGCTGGAATGGGTTTAAGAGCAATAAAATTTAGAAAAGATGGAGATGAACTTGTAGGTTTAAGGGTTCTAGGTAAAGGAGAAGAATTATTATTAGTTAGTGAGAGAGGAGTAATTGTTAGAACTAGCGCGGATAAAATCTCTCAACAATCTAGAGCTGCAACTGGTGTAAGAATTCAGAAGCTTGATAATGGCGATAAGTTGTCTGAGGTCGTTTTAGTTCCTCCAGAACAAATTAATGATGAAGAAAAACAATCATTAACAACGAAGGAATCAATAAATACTGATCCAGCATCAAAAAATTGAAATTTAATAATTGCGCTGATGTATTAGTAATGGGAGCAGGACCAGCTGCTCTTTGCATTACTGCTGAGTTGGTCCAACAAGGACTTGATGTTCAGGCAATAGCTTCAAAGTCTCCTTTAGAACCTTGGCCAAATACTTATGGGATCTGGGCATCTGAACTTGAGTCTTTAAATATGCAAGAATTATTGAAATATAGATGGAAAGATACAGTTAGTTTCTTTGGCGATGGATTAAGTAAAAAGGGTAATAGTTGTACAAATCATTCTCTTGATTACGGCCTTTTTAATTCAATTAATTTTCAGGAGGCTCTTCTTGAGAGATGTAATGGACTTTCTTGGCAAGTAGAAACTGTCAAAAACATTGATTTTAGTGAAAGAGAAACAGTTGTTATGTGCTCTTCTGGAAAAAAATATTTCGCAAGGCTTGTTATTGATGCAAGCGGTCACAAAACTCCATTTATTAGAAGGCCTCAGCATAATCAATTAGCTAAGCAGGCTGCCTACGGGGTGGTTGGAAAATTTAGTTCTGCCCCTGTTGAGCAGAATCGTTTTGTATTGATGGATTTTAGACCAGACCATTTGAATGCCAATGAATTGAAAGAGCCACCCTCTTTTCTTTATGCTATGGATCTTGGAGATGGGAGTTATTTTGTAGAAGAAACATCCTTGGCTTGTGCACCTCCTGTTTCATTTGAATCATTAAAAGCAAGATTAAATAGACGACTTTCTAATAAAGGCATTCAAATTGAGGAAATCATCCATGAAGAACATTGTCTTTTCCCAATGAACTTGCCATTGCCTTATAGAGATCAACCTCTTTTAGCCTTTGGGGGCTCTGCCAGCATGGTTCATCCTGCTTCGGGATATCTTGTTGGATCCCTTTTAAGGAGAGCTCCTTCATTAGCAAAAGTGATAGCCAAAACAATCAAAAAAGATCCCCTTATATCTACCTCTAACATTGCCAGAAGAGGGTGGAGAACCCTTTGGACTCCGGAATTAGTTCAAAGACATCGTCTTTATCAGTTTGGACTTCAACGACTAATGAGTTTTGATGAATCCTTATTAAGATCTTTTTTTGATACTTTTTTTAAATTACCCAAAAAAGATTGGTACGGATATTTAACTAATACTCTTCCTTTACCAAGGCTATTTTTCGTTATGCTCAAATTATTTTCAATTGCTCCAATGCAAGTTAGATT